>CAMYNX010000161.1 GCA_947259875.1 uncultured Gammaproteobacteria bacterium
GGGTCGTTCTGGAGCATTGGTGTTGCATCGCACAAACTCATTCTGAACTTCTACAGGAAGGTCCGCAAAGGGCGGCACATACCGGCCGTACAGGCATCATCCTCAAATTGCCTGCTTGGTTCGTGATCCGCCCACTTGGTAATTGTGCGAGGATTCACTTGTCGTATTTGTTTCAATCATTGTACAGTTGCAGATATGTCAAATCTGACATATACTGTTTAACTGAATGAGCCCTCATGACAAGCCGCTTGCCTGGCTGCATGGCCATGTTAAGACTCCGCCTTTTACTCGCGAAGCTCGACTGGAGGCTGGGTTTCTGCTGCGGCGGTTGCAGCAAGGCGAGAAACTGGGTCTTCCGCACTCGCGGCCCATGCCGTCAGTCGGTGCACGTTGTCATGAGCTACGCATCAATGATGTGGATAACACGTGGCGCGTAATCTACCGCATTGATGTGGATGCCATCGTGATTCTGGAGGTGTTTCCGAAAAAGACGGGCAAGACGCCGAAGAAAATCATAGATGTTTGCAAACAAAGACTGAGACATTATGACAGTGACTAGCACCAAGCGTAAAAAGCTTAAAGCCAAGGGTTGGAAATTTGGCGATGTGCAGGACTTCCTCGAACTCTCCGACGAGGAAATGGCGTTTATCGAGATGAAACTGGCTTTGGGCCGAAGCCTCAAGGCGCGTCGCCAGCGTAAAGGCCTGAGCCAGGCGGCGTTGGCCCGGTTGATCAATTCCAGTCAATCCCGCGTGGCCAAGATGGAGACCGGCGATGCGAGTGTTTCTATCGATTTGCTCATCAAATCACTCCTGGCACTCGGGGCATCGCGCAAAGAACTGGCGAAGTCTATTGAGCAGTCCAAGCGGCGGGCCGCCGCGTAGCGGTAGGGACCGGATAGGACTGTGTCGAAAATGTGACGTAAAGCTGTCCAGGCATGTCCATTTATGGCCTTTTCAGTCACATTCGCGTGGGATCGGCGTACGTAACTGTTTGATTACATTATATGTGCAGCGCGCTGGCCGCTTTCCGGAGCCAAAGGTCAGAGGTTCGAATCCTCTTGGGCGCGCCAATTTTTCAAGGTCCATACCGGAGACATGGGTAACACTTTATACCGGTGACATAGGTAACACTTTTGGGGCGAAGGGGTTGTCTATCGGTTCGACTCTACATTCGTCTTCGTCGAAATACCCTAAATCAAACTGTATAAAGCTCACAAGCCAAATTTGATCATGCACCTCGCGGATACCGACGATTTGGCCTGCAAATACTGCACTTAAGTTAATTTTTCTCCCATTCAGGCAGATTCGTCCGCATCGGGTGACCTGGACGGTTTTGTCATGGAACAGATGGTCGGGCTCAGTCAGGCCCTGATACGCTTTGGTGGAAGGTGTATACACCCCCCCCCGGATATTTCATATTCAGGGCTCGTGAGGTCGGTCATTATTGTATTGATCCACGAACGCATCGAACTTGCTTTGCTGTTGTAAGAAGTTGAATCCAGGCGGCTTGGTGGCTTCTTTTTTGAGCGTCAAATGCATACGCTCATGGCGTCCATTTTGTTGCGGGTGACCCGGCTTGATGCGTTCAATGGAGATGCCTAAACGCAACCACCATACGGAGAGTTTGCTCAAGCCAAGTAAAGCGTTGGGGGATGAGAACGGGACACCGTTATCGGTACGGATCGCATCCGGGAAACCATATTCTTTAAACACCCTTTCAAAGGTGGTGAATGCATAGGGCTCCTTGGTGGATTCGAGCCCTTCACAAGCCAAAAGATAACGCGACCTGTAATCGCTGAGCGTCAGCGGATAACAGTACTTGCGATTCCCCAAATTGAATTCACCCTTATAGTCGGCACACCACAGCCCGTTGGGTCGCTGGATATCCTGTAACGCTGTCCCTTTGCCCGATAACGCCTGGGTTTGCGCCGTCTCACCAACCCATGCCGATCCAAGACCGCATGCACCGTACTTTTCGCCGGCGGTTTGATCGTTGGATACGCCCTGATGATCTTCTCCCGAATCTTCGGCGCACCCCAGCTCGGCCGTTCCCGCTTGATACGCAAAATCGTCCTTTCTACTTGAAACGGTTGTTGATTCGCGTGGCGATACGGCCTGCGGGGGCGATCCTGTAGCCCTTCTAAACCGCAACTCTTATAACGATTGAAAATCTTGTAGCCGGTCTTGCGCGAAATCCCAAACTCACGGCACACCGCCGCCATCTTCTCGCCATCTAACATTCTTGCTACGAACTTTAGTCTCTCATCCACTAGGTTACGCCCCTGCCAAGGCATTGGACCCCTCCAAAGTGCCCAATTGTGTAACCTATCTCTCCGGTATGTTGTGTAAGCTATGTCCAGGAAGGACACGCGTTGCCAACGCTGAGCCCAGCTCATGGCGGCAAGCCGCTCCGCCTGCGTGTTAGGAACTGGTGTCGTAGTTTGGCGGCCTAATCCAACCCCAGCCACAAAACGATAATGACGATCACCATCGGTATGGGATGGGCCATCGCCCCATAGAGATTCGTCTTGCGAGCTTGCTGTGGGTTATCGTGCCGCGAATACCAATAACCCGCGATTGTTACGAAAATTCCCAACACCATAATGATTTGAAAAACGAAAAAGACATAATCAATCGCAACAAGGTAGCCGATGTTGGGCAGGTCTTGGGAAAGGCGACCTCTGAGTAATGAAACTGTCACCAACACGAGTACGCCAGCACTTACCCGGGCTGCAATTTCGGACACCGGTATCATATAGATCATAAAGGCAATGATAAAAAGTACCGCCAACGGCAGCAATATAGTTGTACTGTAGCTCGAAAGATTTCTTGTGATATCTATTATCGTGTTTAGTCGGGAATAATTTATTTCCGTTTCCCCCTCAAAGAACACCGTTTCCCCTAATGTCGATTCTGTTTTCACCAGGTCTTGATAGATAACGGCATTCGTCATAGCCCATCCCGGCGTCGTCCGAAAAATGTTCTTGGCTTGTATGCGCTGAAACAGACTCGTATCTTTACCCTTGAGCCGCATGCCTATTCGATCGATGACAAAAGTCAAGCTTTCACGTGTGCGATTACGATGCCTTAATTCTAGAAGTATTTTCTGTCTGTCAAATGGGTAACTTTGAAATTCAAACTGGTTATGAAATTCGCCGCGCACTTTATAAGTGGCAACCACCATTCCTTGTCGTTCGCGTTTCCAGATCGGGTCTGTCAGGGCAATTGTGCCGACGGCGTTTGAAAACTCGATATCGTCGAGGTCCAAATCTCCTCGATATCTAAACCAAATGTAAAAATCCAGCGTATAGTTGCCGCTCGCGGTATCGAGATTGCTGAACTCGTTGATATCGATTCCCACATACACCACCTGGGTGGCATGCGCATATCCCGCTTGGTATGGAATAATCTCGCCGATTTCCCTTTTGCCCGCGAAGTCGGGTACTTTCACAGGATCAACTACCGGTTCCATCTGAACGGGCGCAGAGACAAACGCGTCTTTGTGAAACACGGCAATAGGAACGGTCCTGATCGCGGTTCCCTCGGCATTGAAATAGGCCGTACCGGTGATGCCTTGGAAGGCTTTTTCGAAAGAATTGATGCTCGACAGGTAATCGCGAATTTCTTTCCGGTCTGCAGCCAGGTCGTCCCCGGTGACGACGGCCTTGATCGCCTCGATCGCAATCGAGGCCGCATCATAATAGGCGGCGGATGACCCATCGGGATCACGTTTAAAGCGCTCTTGAAACACCGATTGAAATTGCAGACCATCGGCCCCGGCGACATCCCAGATCATCAATGTTGTCGAGTAGATCCCGTCGGTGAAATCACCCATCGAAATTCCGGGGGCTTCATCTTCTTCGAAGTAGCTTGGAAAGGATTCATTGAGCGCGTCAGCTCCGAACACTGGAAACTTAAACCCGGAATTGCGCATTTCGCGCACGAAATAGGCGGCTTCACGAGCTTGCAGGGCCAAGAATACGATACCGCTATCAGGTAACAGCGACAATTGGGACACAATACCCAGCATTTCTATGTCAAGGTCGGGTTCGCCCGCCTTAACGGTATATTCGTGGGTGAGTTTCATGGGTAGTTTATCTACCGCAGCTCGAAACGCCTTTGCCAAAGAGACGCTATAGGCATCGTCGCTGGAAATCAGCGTTGCGTGCTTGGATTTGAGGATAGCGTGCATGTAGTTTGCGATGAATCCCGCTTGCAGCGCATTGTCATACGCGATCCGAAAATACCATTGATTTCCTCGCGTCACGTCTTCTGCCGTTGCGGTGGCAGTAATCGCCGGGATGCCGAATGCCTTATATGTAGGTCCCGCTGCGATGGAGGCGGCGCTCGAACGATGACCGATCACCACATAGGCACCGCTCGTCTTGGCGATCTCCTCGGCTCGCTGGGTGGCTAACTCAGGATTGTTTTGATCGTCAAACGATACAACCCGCAGCTTGCGGCCGTTAATTCCCCCAGCGGCATTGACCGCATCGACCTTGAGCTGAACTGCGTCGCTCATGGCCGCGCCGCGATGTTTGGATTCACCTGTCATCGGCCCAACAACGGCAATGACAAGGTCTGTGGACTCCTGAGCAGTGGCGATCTGAAGGTCTAGCATCAAGGCGCAGCACAGCAGTACTTTCCCTAACCTCAACTTTTCGCGCATCATCGTTGCATTGGAGCGGCACACGCCGCACGTCGATAGCGATTCAGTTTTGCTAAGTTGCGGCAGGCGGAGACACTGCACAAAGGCTGAAGCAATAAAAAGCAGTCCTCGGTTCATAAGCACTTAAGATGCGAAAATAACGGTGAAAAACCGGTAACGTTCGCGACCATAACCCCGCAGGGTGCTGATTGTGTCGAACGAGGGACGTTCAGTAATCACTCTTCTATCTTCCTGCTTGTTCAATAACTGATTGTTTGCATCTTGAGAGTGCAAGCGCGGTCTGGCGCTTGCGGCAATGCCGTTTACATTTCTTGTTCTATCGAGTTTGGCTTGGAGTCGAGATTCTTCGTTTTCTGCGAACTGCTACTGCAAACCGGCCTCCCTGTAATACTTCACCGCGCCCGGATGTAGCGGCGCTGATAAGCCATCTTTTATCATCTCTTGTTTCTTGAGACGGCCTAAGGCGGGATGCATGTTCTTGAAAATATCGAAATTTTCAAAAACGGATTTCACGAGCTCGTAAACGCGCTCGTCAGCAACAGCCGATGACGAAACCAATGTGGCCCCAACACCGAATGTCTTTACGTCCTGGGGCGCCCCGCGATACATCCCTCCCGGGATCAACGCATAGCGGTAATAGTCGTGCCCGGAGACCAGCTTGTCGACTGGCGGTCCGCTGACCTCAATAAGAACCGCATCGCACGCAGTGGTGGCTTGTTTGATCGTGCCCGAGGGGTGGCCGGCGACAAACACCATCGCGTCGATTTCATTGTCGCACAGAGCGTTAGACTGAACCGCGGATGGAAACTCGCGGACCAGCCGGAAATTGCGTCTGCTCCAACCATAAGCACCCATGACCACTTCCATCGTGGCACGCTGTCCAGATCCAGGATTTCCGATGTTGACTCGCTTGCCGTTGAGATCATCGAAACCCTTGATGTTGCTATCAGCGCGCGCCACCACGGTAAAAGGTTCAGCGTGAAGGGAAAACACAGCGCGAAGTCTTCGATCCGCGCCGGTGTCGGTGAATTTACTCGAACCATGATAGGCATGAAATTGCCAATCCGATTGCACAACGCCAAAATCAAGATCATCGTTGCGGATGCGTTGCAGGTTGTCGACGGAACCTCCTGTACTCTCCGCCGAACACCGGATGCCGTGGCGTTCGCGCCCTTAATTGACCAACCGGCAGATGGCGCCGCCGGCTGGATAGTAGACCCCACTGACCCCGCCTGTGCCGATAGTGACGAACTTTTCCTGCCCCGGCGCATTGGAAAACGCGCCCATAAGGCAGACTGCGAGCACGAGCACGGGAAACGCTCGTTTATTGATAGCATTCACGGTGATCCACTCCTCCTATCGTTTTATATTCGTGATCACGCGGTTGGTAATAATACCCCCGCGTTACGCGTCAGGGAACAGGAGGTTTGCCATATTTCTGCAACACCAAGGTAATGCCCTCGACTACCAGATCGTGGACCGTTTTGTGATCATTGGATTTACTTAGTTCCTTCGCGAGAGCATCGAGCTGCAGCCATGCATCCTGGTTAACGTGCAACGATCTAACGTCGGCGCCGATTCTTTTCCCTGATCTTACGATCAGTACTAGCACCGCGGTTGCTATCACTATTAACCCGCCTAAGGCGGCTACTAATGAATCTGTCATGGTCATGACGGCCTCCGGACTAAGATTGTGTCGCCTTGGTTTGTGCACACTAGCTGCAAATCATCGTGTGATGATCGGACTATGTATAGAATATTCTAGCGTGGCCTCATGTGAATTCATCGCGAGGAGTGATGGGCCGTGTGGGGTCAGACCTCGAATCTAGCATAGTTACAACAGTGAAGATAAGCCCGGGTGCAAAATGTGAGGTATGCTCCGATGGCGATTTCAGTCTACAACCTATGCCTGGTGGTGGCCGGATCTTGTCGTTTGCCGGTGTGCTCAAGCACGCGGACGCGGGTAACGCTTCAAGGTGACAAAAACGTGGCGTATCGGTCGGTACATTTACTGGTGCTGGCGCACACTTGGGCGCCAACTACGCACGAATATCCGCAGCCGCGTTCACGCCGATCCTACGTTATATTGAACACCCCGTTAAGTTTGTCGCAGACCTTCACAGTTCGGCGAGCCTGGGGTCTTTTTTATTGGCAGCATCCGCGAGCCGCGGTGGATTACGATCACTATGAGCAGTAGACAAATTGTAGTAGCCTTGGGTGCATGATCGTTATACACGAGGTGCTGGTAATCGAGCCTGATGATTAATACCGGGTATGTAATTTATGTTTTGTTGGTTGTGTTGCTGTATTGGTTCTAGCAAAGAATGCGTGCGCGGACATTTGAAGAGTTGCTGGATCGAAGCGCCCGCGAGCATCATCAGGTACAACAGATCCATCAACAGCACCCGCAGGGAGGCACGTGGCGCGAGTTCCAAAGTCGGATGAAAGAAGAGGAAATGAAATTCGAAAAAGGGGCGGAGGACATTTTCGGTCTAGAAATCTAAGCCGTATCGGCACCTTTCTTCTTGCACCAACGCAAACGGCCGGCGACGACGATAAAGATCGTCGACACCGGCCGCCGAGGTTGCCGTTGATGTGTTGCTTGCCGATCAGCTCGTTCCAGTACCTCCGCTGCTCTGACCGTCGTCACTGGCTTGGTCGACGCTTCGGTTGTCGTCATCACTGACAGCATCATTACTGACCGCGTCGTTACTGGGGCCATCGCTGCTGGCGTCGTCGCTTCGGCCGGCGAGGTTGTCGGTGCCGTCGTCGACCTCAATTTCAAGTTTCGATACCGACAGTTTGCACGGTATTATTGCTGGCGAGAATCACCTCGATCGCGGTTTCCATGCCTGGTGACAAACTGACGTCGGGTCCGCGAGCACCATCGAAGGTCGTGATGCAATTGCCGCTGCCGACGTTGGGGACCAGAACCTTAAACTTACCGTCTATATCCGTCGTACCACTGAACATGGCGTCGGGACCGCAATTTACCGCAACTAAAACTCCTGGTCTGCCGGCGGCGTAGGCCACCGGGATCACCAACTCGCCGAAGGCGGCAAGCAGATACGCCGGGCCCACGCCGGGATACATCTTCAGGGCGCTGGCAGAACCCCCGTTCACGGTGCCGGATACGCTGGCAACCGCCGACCCGCCGGCGCCGGCTCCGCCGGACGACGTGCCACCGCCGCCGCACGCGGCCACGGTCAATGTCAACGCGGTGATCGCGGTGCCCAGAATACTGAATTGTGCCTTGGCTAGTTGTCTCATCGTTCGAACCTCTATAGTTTTTGAAACCCCAACAAAGCGGCTCGTCCTCTGGTGCTAGATTCCGCCGCCACGAAAACGTGGGAAATATTCCCACAAAGTTTAGTCCAGCCGCAAGTGTTTCACAACGCGGACGCGCGCAGCGCCGATGAACGTTGTTGGCAGACAGATTACCGGTAGGGGCGCGAATTGGGCTGATCCCTACGCAGGGACAGGAGCGGGGCGGCGCGCGGTATCGGGATGAGCGCCTGCTAGCGCGTGCGAAATAGAGCAGTACCGTGCGAGACTAAGTGTCCTTCGTTTCTGAATCGGTATCCGGGTCGTCGTGCCGCTCTTCACTGTCAAAGAAATAGATGCCGAAATTCATGCGATGGCCGGCGTGGGGGGATTCTCGATCGCGGTTTTGTAACTGACGCGCGCGCCGATTCAGGGTCTTGAGCGCCTTCATGCCCTCTTTTTCGGACAACGCCGCCAACGCCTTGACCGAGTCCGGCGACAAGTCGTCGTAGTACACACTGCGCTCGAGAAAGGGCGGTTCACCGCCCTGCACGTTATTTCTGGCTGCCGCCATATGGTCGTGAAGATTCCGCCCAAAATAATACGCCTTTTCCTCAAACCCCTTGGACGGCACGAAGGCCTCCGCCTTGAGGCACACCCGGTCCTGCGCATCGATCTCGACCGCTCCCAACCGCAACCACTCATCCAGCACCGCCCGCGGCCGTATGTCTTTGCTCACCGACGTCACCAGGTCCTCGAAGCTCGGGCCACTGTCATCGTGGCGCCGGCGCGGGAGCGGACTGGGCTCTCCGGCGCGGTCGAGAAATCGATCGTCGCTGATCCACAGCGCGACCAGTTGAGCGCCCAGATAGATGCTTGCCGGGGGCGCCTCGGCGGTCGCGGGTTCACGGCGTATCCGTCTTACATCCTTGCGGTGGACACCGGTCAGCAAGGTGATGCGGCTGTCGGTCTGATCTTTGCCGGGTAGGCGGAACTCCTGCTCCGCGACCTCGACGAATATCGATTTCAGAATCCCCGCCAACCAGGTGTAGGTTAGATTGTGATCAAGCAACAGCCCCACCAGCGGACGTAACACCCGCTTTACCGCAGAGACGAGGGCCGGTGGCGCCCCGGACTGACTGTTGGATTCGCTATTCGCCATTTGAGCGCTCGGACACACCCGGTTATCCAGGTATCATTGATTATACTTGACGTGGGTATTTTTCCCACATAATCTTTCTGCTTACGACCGACCAAAACCACCACCCAATGGACCTAGTTCAGCGCTTCAAGATCCGTCTTGCCGTACTGACCGCCGCGATTGTGTTTCTGACCTCGTGCGGTGGCGGGGGTACCACCGCCGGCGCCGGTGGATCCGGCATCGGTGGCACCGGCATCACCGCGACGGTGAACGGCAACGTGGCCCAGGTCGTCGCCCAGGGCCCGAGCCCGGACCAAGGCGGGCTACCGGTGCGCATGCTGGCGGCGATCGTCGATTTGTTGGCGGCGCGGGTCAATGCGCAAACCGGCGGTGTCGGTGGCATCGGCGTGCAAGGTGGTGGCCAGCAAACGGTGACCGACTCGACGGGCCGATTTAACCTGCCTAATGTGACGCCCAGTAATAATTTCCAGATCGTGCTGACATTGCTCGATAACCAGCAGATCGGGTTCAACATCGGTCCGGTACCGGCGGGGTCTGCGGTGCAGGTCTCTAACATCGTCGTCAATAAAAGCCAGAACACTGCGAGACCGAGCGCCGTCGACGTCAAGCGAGACGACAGCGCGAGCGCTGGGGAGGATGATGCCAGTCAGGGCGAACAAGGTGCGGGGGAACAACCGGACGACAACAGCAACGCAGAAGTAGCTAGCGGCGCTGAAGGCGGCACCGGCGATGATCCCGACGACGAGGACAACCCCAGCACCGGCGATGATCCCGACGACGAGGACAACCCCAGCACCGGCGATGATCCCGACGATGAGGACAACCCCAGCACCTGACCTGATCTGGGGCACAAGAAGGGGGGAGATTGTACTTTTTTTCCGCCTTGCGGCCTGGGATTGACCCAACATCTAGACGTTACATGCTCAGGCGGCGAATTATATTTTCCCGCCAAGCAATTTAAACACATAAGTCTTGGATGATGATGGTCTCCGGCCGGTTAAGCTGTGGCGTAACTCGCTGTGGTGACAAATAAAATGGCGTCGGACTTGAAGTCATACCCATTTTTTCATTTTCTAGTTCGTCGCTGGCGGGAGGAAAATCCGCTATCGTGACTGACCTCGGTTTTCGCTCGAACCACTCATCGATAACGTCTTGTTTTGTGGCAGTATTCCTGCGTTTCATCGTGTTTCGCAGACCCGTGCGTTGGGTGTGAAAACGTTTTTTGCCAGACCGCGGTGAGAACGTCCGCTATTTTTTGTAGTCCCTTAAGATCCAATTAAGCTTACCGAGATATATTTTTGCCCTATTGACAAGGTGCGGGCCCAGAGAGCCTGCGAACGTTAAACAATAGACTAGCAGGAGACATATCATGAGATTAGCGAACGGTAAAATATTGACCACAATCGCAAGCGGCACGTTGCTCATCGCCGTTGGCACCACAATAGCGAGCGGTAGTGATTACGAGGAACAACGGTTCCAGTCCAGATCAAACCTGGTACCCCTCGAGAGGGTGATGACGAATGTGATAGCACAGCGCCGGGGTCACGTTATTAAACACGAACTCGAGCGCAAGCGTTCCGGTTATGTATATGAGATCAAGACCGTGGACGATCAGGGTATTGTTTGGGAGATGGCCTATGACGCGCAAACCGGAAAATTGCTCAAAATTGAACCCTCGGAAGATGTAGCGGAACGGTATTACGGTCGTTCACGTGACAGTCGTTCACATGACGATAAGTCGAACGAACACTTCTCGCGAAGCGAAGACGGGGAAAGTGATGATCGCATCGCGCGTCGTCATTATTGAAACAACCAGTATTAAAACAACGAGCAAAAAAAGGGTCGGCGTCAACGACGCCGACCTGTTTTTGCGATTGACCTGACACAAGCCAGTTTTTCCGTACCCCCGTAGTAGTCCCAATATTCGCTGTACCCTAATCGCCACGGTGCTTTGCACGTGGTGGGACCGGCGACGCAGATGATAGCGTTTACCTCCTCTCGGACACCCTCGGATGCTGCAAGTTGAGCGGCTTTGACCTTCGCTCGCGCGTTTCTCTTGGCTGACAGGGGCACGAGACAAACCGCTTTAAGTCTGATTTAAGAAACGGTGGTCACACTTCGGTCAAACGAGACTGCTTGGAGTAATGGGAGCCATGTCTACGAAACGTATCAGATACTTAGTTCTGTTGCTGACGGGCCTGATGATGGTCACGTTGGTTACAGCCCGCGGTGCAGACGGCGGGCCCGGCGCGGATAATGCCCTCGCGTCCCGGTTTGCCTATATCGAAAAGTTGATCGAACGTTCCTCGGTGGCGCGGAAGGTCGAGGCGAGCGCAATTGATGAGGCAAACGCCAAACGGCATGCCGCACGGTCATTCTATCGCCAGGCGCAGGACGCCCACAACGCCGATGATGACAAAACCGCCCTGGAATTACTCAACAGAGCTATTCGCGACATGAGCGAGGCGGCGCGAATGGTGACCCGTAATGAGATCCTCGAGGAAAGACGAAAACAAGATTTTCAATCCCGTCTCGTAACTGTCAACGCATTACTCGCTGCCCATGATCGCATCCGTGGCGAAGACGGCGCTAAGGAAAATACTGATTCAATTCATTCCTTGATTCAGCACAAGGTATCGCAAGCCGAAGGGCTGTATGAACGCGGGGACCTCATCCCCGCCCGCAACCAGCTCGATGAGGCATACGGCGCGTTGACAGTGGCGATCGAGGGGCTTCGCGGTGGCCTCACCCTGGTGCATGTGCTGCAATTCACCACCAAAAAAGACGAGTATGAATATGAATCCGGTCGCAATAGATCGCACCGCATGTTGGTCGAAGTGCTACTCAAGGATAAGATGCGCAGCGACCCGAAGGCCAAACAGATAGTCGAGGGATTGATGAACCAGGCCGACAAGGCGCGGGTTATCGCGACCCGGCATGCCGACACAGGAGATTACACCGCGGCTATCGCGGCGATGGAAACGTCAACCGCCCATATCGTTCGAGCAATTCGCGGCGTCGGAATATACATTCCAGGATAATCACGGTAAACAGGATCCAGGGAAAAAGGGAGGTCGGAGTCAATGACTCTGACCTCGTTTTTTCCATTATCTGGACACGCTCAGCGAGGCACGGTCTCTACGGGAAACGTTACTCTCACGGCCAGGCCCTGATAGCGCGAGCGGCCAAGCTCTATGGTTGCGTTGTGAAGATCGGCGATGCGGCGCACGATTGACATGCCGAGCCCACTGCCGGGGGTGGTGGCTTCCGAGCCGCGATAAAACCTTTCGAACACCTTCTCTCGTTCGTTCTCGGGTATCCCCGGTCCACTGTCCTCGACGAGCAACGTCGCTTTATCCGCCGCCGATGTCACTGTGACCAAGACATGCCCGCACGGCGCTGTATAGCGGATGGCATTGTCTACCAAATTACGCACCAGGCTTGCCAGGACATCCGGATTTCCCCGAACCTGATCCTGACACGGGTCCTGTAGATCGAGTTCGATGTTCTTTGCCAGCGCGCGGTCTGCGAGTTCTGCCACGACCATAGAAGCCACCTTACTCAGGTCTACCGGGACGGATGCTTGCAGACCCACCTGAGGATCGAGCCGGGCCATGGTGAGCAACTGGGTTACCAGGTGCGTGGTGCGGTCGACGCCGTTGATCATCTTGTCGAGCGCTTTTGTCCGTTGGGTGTCATCGCGAGCGCGGCGGGCGACCTCCGCCTGGGTCCGCAATCCAGCGAGCGGCGTGCGCAGTTCATGGGCGGCATCCGCGGTGAAGCGGTGCTCCTTTTCGAACGCCCGTTTGAGACGTTTGAATAATCCATTCAAAGCTGTTACTAGCGGCTGGACCTCCACGGGAACCGGATTTTCCGCGACCGACTCGAGGTGCAAAGGCTCCCGCCTTGCGACGTCGGCTGCCAGGCGGTTTAATGGCCGCAATGATTTTCCGACACCGAGCCAGATCAGCAACGCGAGCAACGGCAAACCTACCAATAATGGAATCAAAAGTTGCAGGGCAAGCCCCGAAGTGAGCCGGTCGCGCACCTCGATTTGTTCACCGACATGAAGCCGGATCAGGCCCTTGGCATCGGTTAAGGTGATCACCCGCCATCTACGGCCGGCGATATTTTCATTGCTGAAACCATAGCTAACCGCCGACATCGGAGTGAGCGGCGCGTCCGAGGAGCGGATCACCGCATCTTGCCCGCCGACCCAAACTTGGAACGCCAACTGGTGCTCGTATCTCTTGATGCCAAGGTGTGACCGGAGTTCCTCTAGTGCATATTCGTCTTTGCGGCCATGAGAATAAAACTCCTCTTGCAACTCATGGCTGACCACCGACATCAAAACCCTTGCCGATTGCACCAGCTGAGCATCCATTAATGTGTTGATCTCGTTACGGGTATCGAGGTAGGTCTTGAAAGCAGTCGCTATCCACACTAATACGATCGCCGATAGGGTGGTGACCAGTAGCCGGCGTCGTATGGAGTGGCTCATGTCACCTTGTCCATTAGATATCCGACACCGCGAATAGTCCGAATCACCGACGACCCAAGCTTCTTACGCAGATGATGGATATACACTTCCACCGCATTGCTCTCAATTTCTTCGCCCCAAGAATACAGGTGCTCTTCGAGTCGGGCGCGTGAAAACACTTGGCCGGGATGCTCGAGCAGCAGCTTGAGCACCGCAAACTCGCGCGCCGAAAGATCGATCACCTTTCCTTCACGGGTGACATGATGTGAGGCGGGGTCGAGAATGATGGAACCATGACGAATCAGAGGGTTACTGCGTTCCTTCGAACGCCGATGTAGTGCGCGCACCCGCGCGTTGAGTTCATCCAGCTCGAAAGGTTTGATCAGGTAGTCATCGGCGCCGGCGTCCAGGCCGGCTACGCGATCCGCGACCGTGTCGCGCGCAGTGAGAATGAGAACCGGCAAATCGCTTCCCGCGGCACGCAACTCCTCGAGGATCGCGAGCCCGGATTTTTTCGGTAACCCCAGGTCCAGGATCATCAGTTCGTAGGGTTCGCTGCGCAACGCTTGTTGCGCGGAGTGACCGTCGGTAAACCAATCCACCGCATGTCCCTCCTGAGAGAGGCCGGTGCGCACCCCGTCACCAATCAGCGGATCGTCTTCGACAAGCAGTAAGCGCATCGCGAATCAACTTTCATACCGAAAAAGCGAACATATCATTAAGAACGAGGATCCTTAAACGAAACTTAAGAAAAGGGGGCATTCTTCATTTTTCAGCCTCGCGGTGTAGAATCGGAGAAAAACCCCGATGTTATGTGCGCCTGCAGGCCATGGTATTTTATGCCCAGCACTTCAAGCCGTGCGATGCGCTCTTGTTGGACAACCCTTCGCTTAAATCTGTGTTGCGATCGTGCGTCGGGGTGAGAAGTAGAATGTCTCTATTTACGTATGTCGAAACAGCTATTTGACAGCTGGCCCGAGCAATACAACCGATGGTTCAAGACGCCGATCGGCGCGCTGGTCAAAGAATACGAGCAGGCCCTAATTTTGGAGCTGCTGCAGCCACGAGCAAGCGAACGCATCGCGGACGTCGGCTGCGGAACGGGAATATTCACACACACAGTGATAAAACACGGTGCGCAGGTAGTGGGCGTAGACGTGTCAGAATCGATGCTTAAGTCTGCCCGCCGCACACTGCCGGCGGCCAATTTCCTGCCGCTGGCGGCCGATATGCGCGCGTTGCCATTTTGCGGCGGCCAGTTCGACAAGACCCTGTCGGTGACAACGCTGGAATTCGTTCAAGATGCCGAGGCGGGAATCGCTGAACTGTTCCGCGTCACCCGACCTCAAGGGTATGTGGTGGTCGCGACCCTGAATAGCCTCAGCCTGTGGGCCAAACGCCGCAGCGCGGAAGCCCGAGACAAAGAACAGTCGGTATTCAGGCACGCGTATTTCCGGTCCCCCGATGAGCTGCGTGGGCTGGCACCGGTCGAAGGCATCATCAAGACGGCAATCCATTTCACGCAAGATGGCGATCTTCAACAGGCGCGAGCGACCGAAATGGACGGCGATAAAGCTGGCTTGAACACCGGCGCCTTTGTCATCGGTTGTTGGCAGGCGCCGTAAGCAATGGCGTCAGACTCCGATGCCATTGACTTTCCCTTGCCATTCTGAGCACCGCGAAGAATCTTCACCATCTTGGATGGCGGTAACGCGGTCGTCGTGCCGAGTATAGCGAGGCATCTCTCACCGTGTTTGGTGGTGGTGCCAATTTTTGACAGGGTGAGATCCCTCTGCGCGACGCGCCTCGGGATGACAAAGCAAGGGATGGGGTCTGACCCCGATGGGTCCGGGATGACAAAGCAAGGGATGGAGTCTGACCTCGATGGGTCTGGGATGACAAAGCAAGGGATGGAGTCTGACCTCGATGGGTCTGGGATGACAAAGCAAGGATGGAGTCTGACCTCGATGGGTCTGGGATGACAAAGCAAGGGATGGGGTCTGACCCCGATGGGTCCGGGATGACAAAGCAAGTGATCGGATCTAACCTCGATGGGTCCCGATGTGTCCTCTTGGTCGGCGATTGTTTGACGCGCATCAACGACAAGCAAGTGATGGACAGCTTAAGTTCGTATTAATAATTTTTTGTCACGGAGATGCCACGTATGAAACTCGATGTCAAGGCAGCGGCGATCACAGTGGCATTACTTTGGGGGCTATTAGTGATGCTTCCAATCGGGCTGGCGAACCTAATCTGGCCCAACTACGGCCAAGGATTTTTGGACGTGATGGCTTCGCTCTATACCGGTTACAAGGCGACAGCAAGCGTTGGTCAGATCATGATTGGTACCGGCTACGGCTTGGTGGATGGTGCTATTGCCGGCGCGTTCTTCGCCTGGGTCTACAATCGTTTTGCTAAAGACTGACGCTGAGAAGAAAAAATGGGGTTAGCAAAGCCAGTGACCGCGCCTGACCCCGCAGAGGCGCATCAAGTGTTGAGAAAAAATGGAGTCAGGGCCTTCGACGCCGACGCAATTTTTCCTAGGCCGTGATATCGGGACGGGCTTTCTCGAGCAGGGTGGAGGCATCGTCGGTCGCGGTCCATTGCGCAACGCCAACCTTGATTCCCAAGTCCACGGCCTGTCCGCTTTGTGTCGTGATCTGCGCGGCGCCAAGAATCGGTTCGAGCTTGTCCATCAGGATCTTGACGCCCTTGATGTCGGTCTCCGGCAGCACCACTAAAAACTCGTAATCGGACAGGCGTCCGGCGAAATCGATGTTCCGGACATTGTCGGCGAGCTTGATGCCTAAGTCGCGCACCGTCTGTTCACGGTCCTGGTGGCTGATATCGTCCTTTCGCAGCCCACCGATATCGATGCGCACAATGGCCAGCGCGTTCCCGTATCGCCGGGATCGGGAGACCTGTTCGAAAAGCTCGCGATACATACTCGCCGGGGTCAGCAGTCCGGTGTGGGCATCCATCCTCGCCACCTCCAGCAGCAAGTCGGCATAGCCGCCGATCTCGCTGACCAGATCGCTCACGTCGGTAAACAAGGCGACTTTGTGATCGTTGCCGCACGCGGCGGTCGAGACCCGCAGGCGCTTGTCCGTGTGATGGATGGGCTGATAAATCCCGTGCCCGAGTTCTTCGGCAATCTTCATCGGCAGCTCGCTGAACGCAATATTTTGTGTATCCTGTTGCGATATGCCGAGCTGCTCGTAAAAGCCCGGATTCGCCCATTGAATTTGCTCATCCGACCCCAAGACACAGATACCGAGCGGAAGCTGCGAGAGTATATTTTTGACTTCGACCGTAAGACCGGGCCATTCCTTCTTTGTTGTATTGTCGTTAGAACTCACAATGCACCCTCTAAAAAAGCAGTATTAAACAGGGAAAACCCAATTAGCCGGCGCCGGCCTGCTGAGCAGGCTTGCCTCCGGCTCTGACGACGATATCGTCAAGGGTATCACTCAATGTCGGACGGTGCTCCACGTAATACAGCCCGACCGCCGGCCGGTCAACCTTGGTTGCCTCTCGGATCGCCGCCAGGCGGTCGGTGTGGTCATGATCCTCGGGCAGGTTGCGCACCGAGAAATCGAGATTGTGGTAGGTGCGATCGGTCTTATCGAAGGTCACGCACGGGGACAGGATGTGCAGATATGAAAAACCGCGATGTTCGATCGCCGCGCGGATCATCTTCGCGAGATGCTCGGGCTGCCCGGCATAGGCCTGGCCGACCCAGCCCGCGCCATAGGAAAGCAGCATCATGAGCGGATTAAGGGGTTGATCGTGATTTTCGAACGGTGAGGTCGACGTCGTAAAGCCGATCGCCGAAGTCGGGGATACCTGGCCCTTGGTCAGCCCATAGATGCCGTTATCGAATAACAGATAAGTAATGTCGACGTTGCGCCGCGCAACGTGGGGAATGTGGCCGCCGCCGATCGCAAATCCGTCGCCGTCTCCCCCCACCACGATCACGGTAAGCTTGTCGTTGGCGAGCTTGACACCGGTGGCCACCGGCAGGGTGCGGCCATGGAGCGTGTGGAACCCATACGTCTCCATAAAGAACGGAAAGCGCGACGCGCAACCGATGCCGGAAACCACCACCACGTCTTCGTTGCGCACCCCGATCTCATTCAAGGCCCAGGTGACGCCTTCGGTCATACTGTAATAGCCACACCCCGGGCACCACGTGGGCAAGGATTTCGAGCGATAGCGAAGCCGTCCGCTGCCGCGAATCTCTTCGAGTTTGTCCTCAAGGTAGACTGGATGTTCGGAAGACATGATGAATTACCTCGTGTTGCTTAATCACGCCGCGCTCTTGCGCAATTTACGTTTACCCGCGGCGTCGCGAATGGTATCGAGTATCTCGGTCACCGCCATCGGCTTGCCGGTCACGCGATTGAGCCGGATCACATCGCGTCCCACAGCACCCGACACCAAGTTGGCAAACTGTCCTTCATAGTTGAGTTCCGGCACGATGACCTCCTTGCAGTCCTTGAGGAAGCGCTTGATCGGCTTTACCGGCAGTGGCGACAGCATCACCACCTTCATGGCGGCGCAGCGAATACCTTCGGCGCGCGCCAACAACATCGCCTCCAAGGTCTCTCCGAAGGTCGAACCCCAAGCCAATAGACCCACGTCCACTTCACCGGTGTCGCCGAAACGTTTTTGGACCGTGATACCGGGATGTTTGAGCGCGCTGTTCAGTTTTTCGTGGCGCTTCTCGGTCATCTGAAAATGCATGTCCGACAGATCGTTGGGCCGGCCGAACTCGTTGTGCTCGAGGCCGGTGGCGGTGTGGATGCCGTGCGCGTCCCCAGGTACCGCGCGCGGACTGATTCCGTCGACGGTCAGCTCAAAGCGCCGGTACGGTTCATCGGCTTTGTCCTCGGCGGGCCGTTTGCAGGCATCGTGTACGAAGGGATTTTTTTTCGGGAACACCACCGTCTCGTAGCGGTTCGACAGATACAAATCCAGCAACACCACCACCGGGGTTTGATAGGCCTCCGCCATCTCAAAGGCGCGGCCGGCGCAGCGCCAGCAACCCTCGACGTTCGTCGGTGCGAGCACGATGCGCTTGGCATCACCATGTCCGCCGAACACGGCGATGTTGAGATCGGCCTGTTCGGTCTTGGTGGGCATGCCGGTGCTCGGCCCGCCGCGCTGCGAGACAAACACCACTGCCGGTACCTCGGCCATCACCCCGAGCCCCATCATCTCCGACATCAAAGCGAAACCCGGCCCGGATGTCGCGGTCGCCGCGCGCGCGCCGGCGAAACCGGCGCCCATGGTGGCCGAGATCGCGGCGATTTCGTCTTCGGTCTGCAGCAGCCGGGCGCCGTGTTTGGGCATCTCCACCGCCAAGCGCTCCATGATGCTGGTGGCCGGCGTGATGGGATACCCGAAAAACGTCTCGATACCGGCGTCGAGACAGCCGCGGACAATCGCCGCATTGCCGGTCATCATCATCGAATCTTGCAAACGCGTGCGCCGCGCCGGGGGGCCGACCTCGACCTTGTCGAAACGGTAGATCCCGGCGCCGTTGTCGTAGCCGGCGCTGAATGCCGCGACGTTGCTCTGGGTGACCTCGGGTGCCTTGGTCTGGAACTTGGCGGCGATGGCGTCGATGAATGCCTGCCGCGGGAGTTGATACAGTCCGGCGACGAATCCCAACGCGACGATGTTGCGCGATCGGCTGGACCCGGTGGCCTGCTCGGAGATCTCGCGCATCGGCAGTCCATAGGGCAGCTGCCCCGGATTGAGGTGGCCGGAGATGTGCCAACCCTCATCGATCATGCTGATCGGCGCGGAATCGTAAATCACCGCGCCGAAGTCGCGCACCTCCGCCGCGTGGGGAATGGCGTGCGCGTCATTGAGCGACACCAACACATCGGTCTTGGATTTCATCGAATACACCTGTTCGGTGGTGATGCGCGTGCGCGCCACGCACTTGCCGAAGCCGCGGATCTCCGCCGGGTACTCGTCGAAGGCGATCACCCGGTATCCGGCCCGCGCCATGGCGCG
>CAMYNX010000162.1 GCA_947259875.1 uncultured Gammaproteobacteria bacterium
AAGGGATTGTTTTTGTCGTTACCGTTCGACTTGCATGTGTTAAGCCTACCGCCAGCGTTCAATCTGAGCCAGGATCAAACTCTCCAGTTTAAATGTTGCACCCTCCTAAGAGGGCTCATTCTAAAAAACCTCGCCCCGAAGGGCTTGGTTTAATCTTAAACTGGAAACCCGGATCGGACGGAAGCGCCCACACGAATTACTTGGTCCAATTTGTAAAAGAGCAATTCCCCGGCACTAACCGGAGACCGGCGCGCATTATACGCACAAAGGTCTGTGGGTCAACGTTTTCGGAGAACCGCTAATTATAATGTTTTTGGATACTTTTTTCATCAGCAAAGCGGAATTGGCTCCACGCGGGCTCGGAAGCGGCAACTCATTGAATTGTATGGCATGACCTCAGGAAATAGGGGACAGACCTCGAATTTCATTGGCATCTTAAAACCTATTCCGAGGAAAATGAGAAAAATCGGGGTCTGTCCCCTATTTCCCGGTCACTTGATAGTGACTCGTGCGAACCTTCTCTTGCCAACCTGGATCACGTGGCTGGCACCGGCCGGTAACTCTAACTCGAAGTTCTCGACCCGCTCACCGTCGATGCGCACCGCCCCTTGCTGCACCATACGCCGTGCCTCCGAAGTGCTGGTGGTCAACTCCGCTTGCTTCAAAACTACCGAGATCCCCAGGCAACCATCGGTAGCGTTGAGTTCTTTCTCCGGAATCTCGGTAGGCATCGCGCCTTTCTGAAACCGATTGATGAATTCTTTTTTGGCGCTTTGCGCCGCCGCTTGGGAATGAAATCGCTCAGTGAGTTCCTCTGCCAATTGGAATTTCACATCACGGGGATTAGCGCCGGAATCAATCTCCTGTTTGAACAGCGCAATCTCGCTCTTGCTTCGAAAGCTCAATAACTCGAAATAACGCCACATGAGCGTGTCGGAAATTGACATCAGCTTTCCAAATAATTCATTCGGTGGCTCGGTAATACCGATATAGTTGCCGATGGATTTAGACATTTTTTGTACCCCGTCGAGCCCCTCTAGCAGCGGCATAGTAACGACTACCTGCGGCGCTTGCCCGAATTGCTTTTGCATTTCGCGCCCCACCAGTAAGTTGAATTTCTGATCGGTACCCCCAAGTTCCACGTCCGCCTGCAACGCCACGGAATCGTATCCTTGTATCAACGGATACAGGAACTCATGAATCGCGATGGGTTGCCTATTGCTATAACGCGCGTTGAAATCTTCACGTTCCAACATGCGCGCCACGGTGTGTTTGGCGGCCAGTTGCACAAGGTCTGCGGCCTGCATTTCGCCCATCCAGCTGGAATTGAACATTACAAGGGTTTTTTCCGGCGCCAGGATCTTAAAAATCTGCTCCTCATAGGTTTTCGCATTTTCTATCACCTGTTCCCGGCTCAGGGGCGGCCGCGTTGCGCTCTTGCCCGTTGGGTCACCGATCATCCCGGTGAAATCACCGATCAAGAAAATGACCTCATGCCCTAAATCCTGGAAATGCCGCATCTTATTGATCAGAACGGTGTGACCTAAGTGTAGATCCGGCGCAGTCGGGTCAAATCCCGCTTTGATCTTCAGTGTCTTACCGGAGGCCAAACGCTCCTTGAGTTCTGATTCGCGGATAACCTCATCAATACCGCGCATAATGAGCCCCATCGATTCGTGGATTGCAGTGGTCATGACTTGGGTTCGCCTATTGGATTTCGCCGTGCGGTCAAATAGTTAGATCGTTCATCCAGTTATTTTAATTACTTTATCACACGCATTTTGACGTTTGGCATGCGAATCGTTACATTAGCCACGCCTATAAAAAACAATTAAAGCGCTCTATTGTCCAATAATACTTATAAGTCGCTTGTCTATCGCGATCTGAAATACACCACCAACCCCAGACCCCCGGCGTATCGCCTGGCGCGTAAAACCGGGAAGGCCGCATTGATCGGGGTATTTACGGCCGTGCTGATTACTTCACTCGGCGATGGTGCTATTGCATCCGTCGAACCGAAGACCAGAACAGAAGGTTTGTTGCAGGAAGCCGATGCGTTGCCATTTTATTCCTTGGCACCGATGAGCGACATGACCACTGCAATAGACGCGGGATTTCAATTCATCGGGCCGATCCGCACCGATACGGACTTTAAAGGCGGTGATCGTGTCCAACCCGGGCCGCAACAATCACAGTGCGATTGGATAAGTCACAAGATCCGCAGGGGCGACACCCTCTCCGGGATCTTTAGACGTAACGGTATTTCGATACGCGAAGCCCTGTTGCTGGTGAAGCACGAACAAGCATCCGTTCTCCAGTCTCTAGTGCCCGGACAGGTCATGAAGCTCTGCAAAGATGAGGCCAACGGGTTGATGGCCCTAAACTACGACCTAGGGGATTACGAGACCCTCTCTCTCCAAGCCGACGGTAGCGACTTTAAGGCCAATGTAGAAAAACGCCCCGTAATTGTGCGCCATCGATACGCCTCGGGCCGTATCAAAAGCTCCTTATTCGGTTCTGCCAAGCGGATCGGGATCAACGACAAAATTGTAATGCAGCTAATCTCTATTTTCGGCTGGGATATAGATTTTGCGCTCGATCTGCGGCGCGGTGATCGCTATACATTGATTTATGAAGAGCTTTATTCCGGTGACCGTAAAGTCGGCACTGGCGACGTCATAGCCGCCGAGTTCGTGAACTACGGAATTGTGTATCGCGCTGTCCGGCACGTCGATGAAAACGGTAACGTTGAATACTTCACCCCCGAAGGAACCAGTTTGCGCGGCACTTTTTTGCGTACACCGGTAAAGTTTAGCCGTATTACGTCGCGTTTTAACGGTAAACGATTCCATCCAATGCTAAAAAAACGGCGCGCCCACAGGGGGATAGATTACGGTGCTCCCAGGGGAACGCCGATACTGGCCACCGCCGATGGTCGAATTAGTTTCATCGGCCGTAGAGGAGGCTACGGCAAGACCATCGTGGTACGTCACGGGGGAACGTACAGTACCTTGTATGGTCATCTGTCGCGATTTGCGCGTGGGTTACGCGCTGGTAGCACGGTCAAACAAGGAGACGTGATCGGCTATGTCGGCCGCACGGGGATGGCCACGGGGACCCACTTACACTACGAATTTCGCGTTAACGGGACGCATCGTGATCCATTAGCTAACAACATGCCCCGATCCAGTAAGATCCCGCGTCGATATAGGGATGAATTTCTACTTAACGCGCAAAGATTGCTCGATCAGCTTGCGTCCCATGAAGCAACAGACGTAGCGCAAAAATAATCACAATTAACCCGTATACTGCATAAAAAAACGGGGAAGGCGGCGCCTTCCCCGTTGTTCGATTGTTGTAGCAGACCGGGAATCAAGCAGAGAATGAAGATCCGCAACCGCAGGTCGTCGTTGCATTCGGGTTATTGATAATAAACCTCGCACCTTCCAGATCTTCTTTATAATCGATTTTCGCGCCCATGAGATATTGGAAGCTCATTGGGTCGATCAAGAGTTTTACCCCGCCTTTTTCCACCGCGGTATCGTCTTCTTGCTGGTCTTCATCGAAGGTGAATCCATACTGGAAACCGGAGCAACCACCGCCCTGAACGTACACGCGGAGTTTCAGGCCTGGATTGTTCTCTTCTTCAATCAGTTGTTTAACCTTCGCTGCCGCGCTGTCGGTAAACTCCAGCGGAGAAGGCATATCAGTCGCAGGAACACTCATTACAATAACACCTCAATCTCAGTGGACTTCATTATTGCAGCAGCCCGCCGAGCGGTCAACGTCATACGTTAGCAGGCCCTAACTAACTGGTTTGTGGAAACTTATCCACGTCGGCCACACCACCCGGCACCGGTTTCAGTGTACCGGGAGCGGTGCCCGGTTCACATACCAAGTTGCCGTTTACCGTTGCACCAAGCTCCATTTCCACCGCTTTGTAGTGCACATCCCCTATCACCCGTGCCTTGGCCTGCAGCTCAACACGCCCGGTGGACTTAATATTGCCTTTAATCGTACCGTTGACCACCACATGCGGGACAGAGACATTGCCTTCGATCTCACCCAGCTCACTAAGCACCAAGGTGCTGCTGTTGCCTTCGGTCGACGCAATACTACCAAGCACCTTACCATCCACACGCAACCCGCCTGAGAATTCAAGGTCACCCTTCAACAGGGCCTTTTGCCCGACCAGGGTATCTATGGTATCGACCGGTTTCTCGGTGGATGGGAGCTGCGAAGATTTCTTACTCAACATTACATTTTCCTCCCAGGTTGTAGTCAATATATTTTAGACGCTACCGTCCAGATTACTAATTTGTTTGGCGGCAGGCTCAAACCTTAGGCCACTGATAAATGCGTTCCGTAGTATTAGGCTTCTTTTTCTTGCCTAGTGTCGTCACGCTGACCTTGATTTCCACTGGCGCAAAGTCGGGCGGTAAATCGATGATTCCTTCCAAGTTCTGGAAGTATCGAAAGTTAACATGAATCTCTGAATCTGGCGATCGAGGGTGTTTAATCACCGTTTGTCGATCATTTTTCGAACCTTTGATCTCAAACCCTACGGTACCACTCACTTCCTCGCTATGGCGCAACGCCTGAATCAGAACAAGTTTAAAACTGTATATATCGGCCTTGTCTGTAGACCTTATTGCCAAATCCTGAATCTGAACCCCGCTGCGTCCGTCTTTGGGCGAAATGATACTTCTGTAGAATTTGAGTTCCTTGTGCAGATCGGTGATTTCTGCATTCGACGTATTCAGATTTGATGACAATTCCTTGTATGCCGATTTATCAATCTGCAACTGCCGTTGCGCCTGACTAATACTCATCCTTAAATCCTTGTTTTCCTTGCGTACAATTTCGAGATCCTTTTCTAGACGTTCGATCGTCCGGTTCGCGGTCTGCCAACTAAAATTGGCCTCCGAATGTCCGTACTGGTAGGCCGCCCAGATCATACCAAGCAACGCCGCCATCCCTATCACGGTTAACAGGGTCTTGGCAGACGTTGATACCTTGGAGCGGATAACAATGCGATCGGTTTGCTGCCGTAACATTTATCTAAAACGGGTGAACGAGTGGTTTTCCAAACATGCTTCGACTCACAACACTACTTGCTAAATCTACGGAAATAACGGAGGCATCTCCAATCCCATCGTTTCATCCAGCCCAAACATAATATTCATATTCTGCACGGCTTGGCCAGCGGCGCCTTTAACTAGATTATCGATCACCGACAACACGACCAGCCGATCCCGGCCACCGGGTTGGTGTACCGCGATACGGCAGAGGTTAGACCCCCTGACCGAACGCGTATCCGGATGCTGACCCGGCGGCATGACATCGACAAACGGCTCAGTGTCGTATCTCTTTTCAAAAATTTCTTGCAGGTTGCGCGATGATCCGGTGGCACGAGCATAAATTGTGGCATGGATCCCCCTTATCATCGGCGCCAAGTGGGGCACGAAGGTAAGGTCCACGTCCTTATCCGTTAATCCTGCAAGGGCTTGGTGGATTTCCGGTTCGTGTCGATGCCCGGCTACCGAATAGGCCTTCAAACTATCACTGGCTTCGGCCAAAAGATTACCAAGCTTAGCGCTACGACCCGCGCCGCTGACACCGGATTTCGCGTCAGCAATCAACGTGGCCGGGTCAACGCACCGGTCCTCCAATAGAGGCGCCAAACCCAAAATTACCGCGGTCGGATAACAGCCGGGATTGGCAACTAAACGGGCCTCGCGAATACGCTCTCGGTACAGTTCAGGAAGCCCATACACCGAGTCCACTAGTAGCTCGGGGCAGATATGCTCCATCCCGTACCAGCGTTCCCAAACGAGCTTGTCTTTAATTCTAAAGTCGGCAGCAATATCGATGAGGCGCACACCGGCGTCAATGAGTTCCCGTGCGTACTCCATGGCGACGCCGTTGGGTGTTGCCGAAAATACCAAGTCACAATCGTTCAAGTGAGCGGATGCCGGGTCCACAAAGTTAAGATCGATGACGCCGCGCAAGCTCGGGAAAAAATCCGCTACCGCCGTCCCCGCTTCATTACGCGAGGTAATCACCCCGACCTCTATACCAGGATGGCTCGACAGGATGCGTAACAGTTCGACTCCGGTGTATCCGGTACCGCCAATAATACCGACTTTAATCATGTCTCAAGCATTACTAAATAAAAAAATAAAAGTCTCGAGCCAAAACCCGTGTCCAAGTTTCGAAAAGTAACTGTGTGACTTTACACTTTACGCTTCGTGCGCAACAAAACAAAAAGGGGCCCGAAGGCCCCTGCAAGTCACAGACATCGTGTGTTATTGTTATCTAACTAGTCAACGTCTGGTCTAAGAATTTCCAGTTGCTTACACTCACCCTACTATTAAATCCTATCTTGTTCGCTGCCGCTTAAAATCCATCCGCGACGTATATAGCATAGCTTGTATCATATTCACAACCACAAAAAATGTAATCTTTGCGAGGGATGCGAGCGAATGTTGTCAAAACGCAACAATTAGGGCGAGGTCCGATTCGACACCACACTCGATTTAACCGGGATCAAGATCGCATTCCAGTGTGGCAAGTTGTTTGCGCGGCGGTCGTCAAAGATATCGTCGGCGCCATTACCCACGCGCCAACAACGCCTAGCGGACAACCATTTTACGCGCCAGACCCACATGCAGAGATCCCACGAACTAAACTGTTGCTGATTTGCAGTCACTATGGTGACTGGCGGAGTCGAGGATAAATTCGAACATAACCCTTTGTCACGTAATCATATCCGTCTTTCTGATATTAACCGCCGCTTACTGGCTAATCCGCGGTGCGTAAAGGCGCGTCGACATAACGCAGCCGGCATCAACCAGCCCGACAATAGTTGAGCGTTTTGGTTTATTATTGCTTGTGTTGGGGTTGTCTTCGAATACCACCGGCAAGGCCAAGGTCTCGTGTTAAATAACCAGCGCTACCAATAGACTCGGACCTCAATCATACGTCCTCACGTCATCGATCACCTTTCCATCATTTGGCAACGATCCAGGTTTCAAGAAGGTGGCTTGCCCCCGTAATTTACAGACGTCGCGGATGCTGCGTGCAATCGCATCGGCCAACTGGGCGGTTCCGCCGTTCACTTCGCACTTCAACATCATGATGTCGTTAGTACCGTCATTGTCTACAACTAAACGGGCCCTCATTACTTCTGTATGCCTTTTGATAATTTCGTTCACCTGGGAAGGATGAACAAACATGCCCTTCACCTTCGTAGTTTGATCGGCGCGCCCCATCCAGCCCTTAATCCTTGTGTTGGTTCGACCACAGGGACTAATTCCCGGAAGCACCGCCGACAGATCACCGGTACCAAATCGGATCAACGGGTAATCGGGGTTGAATGTGGTGACCACAACTTCGCCAACCTCACCTTCCGCCACGAGTTCGCCGGTCCCGGGCCGCACCAGTTCAACAATCACTTCCTCGTCAAGGATCAATCCCTCCTTTGCACCGCTCTCATACGCTATGAGGCCCAGATCGGCGGTGGCGTAGCATTGCAAGATATGGATTCCATGCTCGTTAATTACCGACCGGAGATTCGGCGGCAGTGCTTCACCGCTGACCAGTGCTTTTTTCAGACTCAACAAATCCAGGCCCATCTCGGCCGCTTTTTCGAGAATAATCTTTAGGAAAGAGGGCGTTCCGACATAACCCGCAGGTTGCAGATCTCTAATAGTCTGGACTTGTAATTCGGTTTGCCCCACACCGGCCGGAAACACAACACAACCTAACGCGTGGGCGCTGCTCTCCAGCATCGAACCGGCTGGGCTGAAGTGGTAAGAAAAGGTGTTATGCACCAAATCCCCTTCACGAAATCCAACCGCGTACAAGGCGCGGGCCATACGCCAATAATTTACTCGTTTGCCTTCTGGTTCATATATTGGACCAGGTGAAGCGAAGATCTTTCCGAGCTGATTGACCGGGGTCGCGGCGAGGCCACCGAACGGTCTATCTTGCCCTTGCAAATCAATGAGATCCGACTTACGGATGACCGGAAGCTGCGACAAAGCCGTGGGGTTATTGCACGCCGAGGCGTCGACATCTTCTAACATCCGCGCAAACGTTGAAGCGTGTCGTTGCGCGTTGGCGATCTGATCGGGCAACCGCGCGAACAAACCCGTTCACGCTGTTCCGGATCGCGGGTTTCTAATCGATCGTAATACTGCGTCATACCGAGTTGTAAAAGTTAATGAAAGTTAAAAGCTAAATGTCCAAAGCTCCAAGCCGGTTCTTTACAAGCTTCACTTTCTGCTTCGAACTTTTTATTTTGCACTGTTATTACGCTAACCACCGCTTGCGACGGCGATAATGTTTCACATCGCGAAAGCTCTTACGATTTTCCCCGCTCACACCGAGATAAAATTCCTTCACGTCTTCATTTTCCAGTAACGCCTGGGATTCACCATCCATGACCACGCGACCGTTCTCCAAAATGTAGCCATAGCGCGAGTAGCGCAAGGCCATATTGGTATTTTGCTCGGCCAGCAGAAATGTTACTTTTTCCTTTTCATTGAGTTGCTTGACGATCTCAAATATTTCCTCCACCAGTTGCGGAGCCAAACCCATCGATGGTTCGTCGAGCAGGATCAAACTCGGGCGAGCCATCAGCGCGCGTCCCACTGCGATCATCTGCTGCTCACCGCCTGACACATATCCCGCCTGGCTGCTGCGTCGTTCCTTGATGCGCGGAAAATAGCCATAGACCATCTCCAGGTCTGCGGCGATCGCCGCGCGGCCGTCACCGCGCGTATACGCACCCGTGAGCAGATTTTCCTCCACCGTCAGATGCTCAAAACAATGCCGCCCTTCCATCACTTGCGTCACGCCGCGTTTCACCAATTCTGATGGTGTCAATTGATCGACACGGGTACCGCGGTACTCGATGGAACCCTTGGTGACGTCGCCGCGTTCGGCACCCAGCAGATTCGAGATCGCCTTAAGCGTCGTGGTCTTGCCGGCGCCGTTGGCCCCGAGAAGGGTAACAATGCCCTCCTCGGGAACCTCCAGCGATACCCCCCGCAACACCAATATCACGTGGTCATAGATGACCTCGATGTTATTGACCGTCAGCAGGGCAGCATGTGCCGGCACTTGATTGGCCGTCGCGTTGTCCATTGCACCATCAACTAGTGACCGTGCAGTCGGAGCCGTAGGAGTCCTTCTCGCTGCGTGTTTTGATGTCTTTTTCCTTGGCGTACTTGGCCGCGGACGTTTCGACCATCGGCCGCACGATGGATTGATCGGTGGGGATCCAGTCGGTGATGACATTCCATTTCTTGCCGTCCCACTCTTGAAACTTGACCGCACCGCCACCTTCGTGATCGAAGCATGACACCTTAACCGGTGACATCAGACTCTCCGCGCCCAGTTCCTTGATCCGTGCCTGGGAAATATTGAGGTTCTCCATACCCCAGCGCATCTGCTCGCCGGTAATCGACTTGCCGGTGCCGAACTTTTTCTGTGCGGTGCGCATCGCCTCGGCGGTAATGATCCCGGCAATCAGGCCGCGATTGTAATAGATGGTGCCGACCCGTTGCGGGGAGATGTTGCCCTTGCCGGCGCCGTGCACCGTGTCGAGGATCTCCTGAATCACCGGAAAATCAGCCCCCGAGGGATGAAAACCAGCGGCGACATATCCCACCGCGGCCTTGCCCGCGGGAATCACATCTTCTTCCGCACCGCTCCACCATACGCCGACGATCTTCTTGGCCGGGAAACCGACCCGTTGCGCCTCTTTCAACGCCGTCGGGTTCATCACCCCCCAACCGCGCAAGATCACCCAATCGGGTTTGTACTGGCGCGCCATCTGCAACCAGGTTGCCTTCTGGTCAAGCCCCGGATGCGGTACCGGATAATGCTTCACTTCAAAACCGTACTTCTTGGCCTGATTGTCCAGCACCGGTATGGTTTCTTTTCCATAACTCGACTCATGATACAAGTTGGCGATCTTCTTGCCCTTGAGCTTATCCATGCCGCCTTCCTTCATGCCGATGTACTTGATCTTGGCGGTGTTCTGACTCCAGTAATTGGTGACAATCGGAAAGATCCAAGGGAACACCCGACCGTCGCTGGCGTCGGTGCGGCCGTACCCCATGGACATCACCGGAATCTTGTCCGCCGTCGCCCGCTCTATCAAGCGATAGGTGATGCCGGTGCTGAGCGGTTGCACGACAGTGGCCCCCGTGGGGCCCTTGCTCTTAAGCCGCTCATAACATTCCACACCTCGGTCGGAGTTGTACGCAGTCTCACACTCCTCGTAGGTCAGCTTGACGTCACCGATACCGCCATCACGCAGATTTAGCAGAGTGTAATAGTCTTCAATGCCACCGAAAAAACCCGACCCACCGGCGGCGTAGGGGCCGGTGCGGTAGACGAGCATCGGAAAGAACTGCTCGGCCTCCGCGGCCTGTGTGACCGTGATCGGCGATAACACACATGCCGAGGCCACGAGTGACAACAACAATTTTCTAACTCTCATCTTTTTCCTCCATATAAACTCAATTACCGCATACTGCGGTGGTTGTGGGGACAATCGTTTTACGTTGTCGTGATCGGAAGCGTCCCCACAACCTTCCACTACCGGACTCAACAGCGCCGGGTACGACAACCTGACTGGTCATTCCTAGTGTGGGAACGGCCACAGTCTCAACTTTTCTTTGCCGATCTGCCAAAGACGCGCAAACCCGTTGGGCTCGACGATCAGAAAAAATATAATTGCTCCGCCGAAAATAATCAGTTCCAGGTTCGAAAGTGTGTCACTGGACAAGGTCCCTTCACCCAACGTTGCGGCAGTAATATTCAAGACCACTGGCAACAACACGATAAACGCCGCGCCGAGGAACGAACCGAGAATGCTGCCCAATCCACCGATAATCACCATGAACAGAATCTGAAATGAGCGTGCAAGGTCGAAGGCCTCGGTGTCGGCGTTGCCCACGTAGGTAAACACATAAAGCGCACCGGCCACACCGCAATAAAAGGAACTGACTGCAAACGCCAGCAGCTTGGTGCGCAACGGCCAGATACCGATAATTTCCGCAGCAATATCCATGTCGCGTATCGCCATCCACGCGCGGCCGGTGGAGCTGCGAACCATATTTTTTGCGAGCAATGCCAACACTACGATAATTGCTAATGTCACGAGGTATTTGGTTTCGGGAGTTGCTCGGGGACCGGAAACCAGGACGTTGATCGGAGCCAGAAAACCAAGTGGGCCGCCCTCTTCCGCCCATGAACCCAATAGCGTGCGTGACGGCGCGGACGCGACCCCAGCGGGATCATAGTTCGTGAACCAACCGACATGGTCGAAGATCCAGGTCAGAAAAAACTGTGCGGCGAGCGTCGCCACCGCGAGATAGAATCCCTTGATCCTTAGGCTCGGCAGTCCGAACACGATTCCGACCAGCGCGGCGCATACCCCACCGAGCATTATATCCACCACCAATGGCAGTTCCGGCACGCGCAGGGCGAAGTTATAACAAGCATACGCGCCCACCGCCATGAATCCGCCGGTACCGAGCGAGATCTGGCCCGCATAGCCGGTCAACAGGTTCAGTCCCAATGCCGCCAGGCCGAACACCAGGAGCTGAGTCAAGATCGGCCCCATGACATATTGGCTGCCGGTGAGTGGCGGCACGACAAAGGCAATAATCAAGAATCCCCAGAACACCCAACGATCCTGTAGGATAGGAAAGATCGCCTGATCTGCGGCGTAGGTGGTTTTGAATTGTCCGGCTTCTCTATACAGCATGTTGATTCACAGTTAGTAGTTGGCGGATCGTTATCTCTATTGAGCCATCACTTCAAATCACAAATCGTCACACTAAACTCGCTCAATGATCTTCTCTCCGAATAGGCCCTGCGGTCTAAATAATAAGAAAACCATCGCCAACATATAAGGACTCCAACTTTCGGTGCCACCGCCAAGATACGGGATACCCACAAAGACTTCGAAGATTTTTTCTGTCGCACCCACGATGAGCCCACCGAGTATGGCGCCGGGCACCGACGTAAACCCGCCGAGGATCAGCACCGGCAACGCCTTAAAGGCCAACAACGCAAGGCTGAATTGCACGCCGAGTTTCGAGCCCCACAGCATCCCGGCGAACAGCGCGACAATACCCGCCGCCGCCCACACAATGGCCCAAATATTCTTCAGCGGTATGCCCACTGACATCGCCGCTTGATGATCGTCCGCCACGGCACGCAACGCACGGCCCACACGAGTGCTATGAAAAAAAATGGCAAGCCCGGCAACGAGCAATCCCGCGGTAATCGCAGCAAAGATGTCAAAGTAACTAATGAATACCCCGCCAATCTCAAACGGTATGTCCTCTATGCCGATATCCAACGCGTGCACATCCGCGTCCCACACCCCCTGGGCCATCCCCTCGATCACGAAGTTCAATCCAATGGTGGCCATGAACAAGATAATCGGCTCTTGGTTAACCAGCGGACGCAACACCATGCTTTCGATCGCCATCGCCAGGATGATCATTACCAATAGCGTCAGCGCAAGGGA
>CAMYNX010000163.1 GCA_947259875.1 uncultured Gammaproteobacteria bacterium
GTAATGCTTGATGACGTCCGCAGGCGTGCCTTTGGGCGCCATCACCCCGCGGTCCAGACCAAACACCAAATTGATGCCCTGCTCCTTGAGGGTTTTCACATCGGGAACTCGCTTGTCCCGTTCCGGCGTGGCAATGCCCAGGGCCTTGAGCTCATTGGTCTTGATGTATTTTTGCGCGGCGGTCACATTGATCTCGCCGAGTTCAATGTTTTTCGCCAGCAGTGCCGTCATCCGCTCACGGGTACCGTCGTACGAGATGTGCTTGAACTTAACGTTCGCGGCATCTTCCAACAGCAGAAAAATGAATTGACTGGTGGAACCCAGGGTGCCCCCGGCAAGAATGGTTTCCGGTTTCGCCTTGGCCGCGGCCACCAAGTCTTTGACGTCGCTGTACGGCACGTCCTTGTTGGCGCCGATAATGGACGGCGTGTTGGTCACCATCGCCACCGGCTCAAACGCGTCCCACGTAAAATCGACGCGGCCGCTGAAAAAGCTGGTGATGGCGCTTTGATGCATCGCGAACAACGTGCATCCGTCGGGCTTGGCTCCACGGGCCTCCTTCGCGCCTTTGTTACCGCCCTGCCCGGTGATGTTGACCACCTGGAGCTGTGGCTTGATGCCGCCTTTGTTTACCGCGTCGGCAACGACACGAAAAATGATGTCGGTCCCGCCGCCCGCCTTCCACGGAACGATCAACTTGGCGGTGCTACACGGGATGTCCGCAGCGAGAAGTTTTGCCGGTAACAATGCGATGGCAATCGCGGCAATGAAGGTACTAAAAATATAGCGCTTTATCATGCTCCACCCTCTGTGATTAATTATGTAACTAGTGCACTTAGCCTAACCCATCTGGTGCTGGCTTGACCAGTTTGTCGTTATCTTCCCACCGCATAGCCCTGCATATAGCGTGGATTTGCCCCCGCCTTGAGCAACTCGCCGTCCTTGGACGCGGCGCTGAGGCGTCCCAGACACCAATCGTTTTCGACCTGAACGTCGTGCCCGCGGCGGCGCAGTTCGGTGATGGTCTCAACGGGGAAACGGCTTTCAATTGCGACCCGCCCAGGATGTGACTCGCGGGGATAAAACGAACCCGGCATATGGTTGGTGTGGAACATCGGCGCATCGATGGCCTCTTGCAGGTTCATGCCGAAATGCACGTGGCGTAGAAAAAACGTCAAAGACCACTGATCCTGCTTGTCCTCGCCGGGGGTGCCAAACACCATGTACGGCTCACCATCCCGGAACGCAAGCGACGGGGTCAAGGTAGTGCGTGGACGCACGCCCGGGGCCAAGCTTGTCGGCAGCCCCTCCTGCAGCCAGAACATCTGCGCCCGCGTGCCCAACGCAAAGCCGAGACCGGGAATCACCGGAGAACTCTGCAGCCATCCACCGCTGGGCGTTGCGGCCACCATGTTACCGCTCCGGTCGATCACGTCGAGGTGACAGGTGTCGCCGCGCACGCCGCCGTAGCGAGCCATGGTGTCTTCGGCCACACCCAACACCGCCGCACCACGCGACACAGCATCCGGTTTTGCGATGCGATTGATTGGGGTTGCGCCAAAACCGGGGATGTCACCGGGACGGAGTTCCAAGCTTGCCCGCGAATCAATGAGACCCCGGCGTGTGTCGTTGTAGGTATCACTCAACAACCGGTCTATTGGCACCTGCACGAAGTTGGGATCGCCGTAAAACGCTTCGCGATCGGCAAACGCAAGCTTGGCGCATTCCAGCACCGTGTGCACGAACTCGGCACCGTAAGGGTCCATGGCTGCGAGATCGATACCTTTTAATAGCGCGAGCTGCTGCAAGAACACCGGACCCTGCCCCCAGCTGGCCGTCTTATACACCGTGTAGCCGTGGTAGTCGTAGGACAACGGTGCCTCGATCGTCGCCTGCCAATCCGCGAGATCGTCCGCAGTGAGCAATCCGCCATGCCGTTGCCCGGAGGTGTCCATAAACTCATCGCTACGGCAAAACTCATCAATCGTCTCGGCGACAAAGCCCTGGTAAAACAGGCGGCGCGCAGTTTGAATCTGGGTCTCACGGTCGCTGCCGCCGGCTTCGGATTCACGCACAATCCGATCATAGGTGGCCGCCAGCTCGGGGTTGCGAAATAGCGTGCCGGCTTTGGGCGGCGCACCATTTTGTAGATACAGAGCGGCGGAACTCGGCCAGTCGTTCCGGAACAGGTCGCTGACGATACCGATGGTGGCGCAGATACCGGGCACCAAGGGATACCCGTCCCGGGCGTAGTGGATCGCCGGTGCGATGACGTCAGACAAAGGCAGGCTACCCAACTCCTGCAGCATCACTAACCAAGCGTCAAAGGCACCGGGCACGGTGGCCGCCAACAGGCCAGAGCCGGGCACCAGATCAAGGTCCAACGCACGATAGCGTTCTATGGTCGCTGCGGCCGGTGTCACACCTTGTCCGCAGATCACCAGCGTCTTTTGCTTTTCGGCACTGTATAGAAGAATGGGTAAGTCACCGCCGGGTCCGTTGAGATGCGGTTCCACCACCTGCAGGACAAATCCCGCCGCCGCGGCCGCATCGAAGGCATTGCCACCCTTCTCTAAGATGGTCATGCCCGCCGACGAAGCGAGCCAATGGGTTGATGTCACCATGCCGAAGGTGCCGAGTAACTCAGGACGGGTCGTAAACATCGTGATCTAAATATCCAGAATTTTCAGAATCAAAAGTGAGCGCAACTATAGCACCGGCTTATTCAACGTTTGAAACCAATTGGCGCTTATCCAACCGACTGGTCGAACCTAGGTTCCAATGCATAACGGCGACACGAGCTTTCTCAGTGCAGCAATAATACTTAACGCGACAATCCTGCCGGTACGCGGATTGCCGGGGGACGGAACGTTTTCAATCTTCAGTTCGAAGCGTGCACTGTCCGCATCGACGACGACATGATGCGTGTTGCGAGTCACGGTCGGATCCGCCCAAATTTCAAGCTGGGTGCGATCCGCACCGATCCCAGCTAGACCCAACACCGCAGCCACATTCACATTGGCCGGAAAATGATGCGCGCCGTCGCGTGCATTGCCGTCGAACACCTTCAACGGCTGCTCAAGCTCAGCGAGATCGATTCCCTGCTCAACCAGATACGGCGCGCCGGCCAACCCAGCAGGAGGTTTACGGGTAACCATGCGCACCGATTGGATGTGGCCTTCGGCCGCCGCTTGCACTGCATCCAGACCCAGCAGGGCGCCGGTGGGGACAATGATTCGCGTTCCGTGGATTTTCGCGAACTCGACCAGGTCCCAGTTCTCGAGCAACGCCCCAACGGTGATTGGCATGAGCATTTTACCCGCACTCAGCACCGAGCGTGCCAACTGAGTAAACACCGCAGCCGGGGCACATTCAACGATCACATCCGCCACCTCCGCCAGCTCTTCCAGGGGCAACACCGGGACGGGTTTACGAAAATCAGCCATTCTATCCTTGGCGCCTTGGTGATCGCGGGCGGATACTGCGGTCAGCGACAGCGCATCTATGCCTTGATCGAGGCGCCGTGCAACCACTTCCCCGACGGTACCAAGACCGCCGATGGCAACGCGCAAGGGCTGTCGATCACTGTGATTGTTAATCATCGTTGCCATCATACAGTTCACGCCTTGTGGTTGTCTCACTCAAGGTGACCGGTTCGACTCCGATCAGGGCAGGATTCTGTATTTGTCATCCCGAGGCGCTCTTTAATTTGTCATCTCGAGGCGCGTAGCGCAGAGAGATCTCACCCTGTTTAACGTCTTCACCATTATCCAACACGGTGAGATTCCTCTCTGCGTTCGGAATGACAGGGGAAGCTTTCAGAATAACAACTCCATGTTCCGCACGACCGTCAACTTTTCGCGACGCGGGTTCGCGGATCGCAATGATCAATATCCTTTTTCCCAATCCACCATGTCGGTAAGTGGCTCCCCGTGCTGATGGCGGCGAATGTTGGCCACGATGTGGGCCGCGGCGGTGCTGGGATTGGTGAGGCTGGCGATGTGCGGGGTAACGGTCACCGCCGGATGCCGCCAGAAAGGATGGCTGGCGGGCAAAGGTTCGTCGGCAAACACATCCAAGGTGGCACCGCTGATGTGCCCCGATTCCAGGGCCGCGAGCAGGTCGTCCTCGTTGACATGCGCGCCGCGCGCCACGTTGATCACATATGCGCCACGTGGCAACCAAGCAAGCGTGTGTTGATTGATGATGAATTTGGTCTGCGGTGTCAACGGCAAAAGACAGATAAGTATCTCGGTGCCACCCAAGAAAGTATGCAACTGATCTTCACCGTGAAAACACCGGACCCCGGGCAGTGACTTCGGACTGCGGCTCCAACCGGCGACGTTAAAATCTAGAGCGGCCAACTTGCCGCCCACGTCGGCACCCATGACACCCAGACCCATGATACCGATGCGCCGTTTTGGGGGAACGACCTGGGGCAGCTGTTGCCAGCGTCTTTCGCGCTGCTGGGCCGCATACTCCGACATACGCCGATGATAGCGCAGCACGTGAAACAGCAGATATTCGCTCATCCCCTGGGTCAGTGCCGGATCGACCATGCGCACGATGGGCACGTCGCGGCGCAGGCCTTCCTGTTGTAACAAGTGATCCACGCCCGCGCCTAACGAGAATACCACCTTGAGGTTTGGCAGCGTGTGCAGCACATCGCCGATCGGCGTCCATATCAGGGCATATTTGATATCGCCAGGGTCACCCGATTCGGGCCAGACGCGTACCTCGAGCTCCGGCATCATTAATTGCAGCGCCTGCTTCCAGTTAAGCGCGGAGTCGACGCCACTCTTGAATAATAATGTCGGCATGTTGGTTCTATCGGGGTTCGGGGTTCGGGGCCCTCCTCCGCGACCACCAATCACCGCTCCCCGAACACCGCTCCCACCACCTGTAATCAAAGGTCTACGAAAAAATCGTTGCCCTTGTCGTCGATAATGATAAAAGCCGGAAAGTTCTTGACACGGATCTTGCGTACCGCCTCCATGCCAAACTCTTCGAAGTCTGTGACCTGCACATCTTCAATGTTATCTTGAGCCAGAATAGCGCCGGGTCCGCCGATCGATCCGAGATAGAATCCTCCGTGTTTAGCGCACGCCTCGCGGACCTGCGGCGAGCGGTTACCCTTGGCTAGCATAATCATCGAACCGCCATGGGATTGAAACAAGTCCACATAAGAATCCATGCGCCCGGCAGTGGTGGGACCGAAACTGCCCGAGGGCATGCCCTGCGGCGTCTTCGCCGGGCCCGCATAATAGATCGGATGATGCTTGAAATAATCCGGCATCGGCTCGCCGCTGTCGAGCATTTGTTTGATCTTCGCATGGGCCATATCGCGGGCGACGATCAAGGTGCCGGTGAGACTCAAGCGGGTGCGCACCGGGAACCGGCTCAGGGTCTTCAATGTCTCGGCCATTGGCTGGTCAACGTCAATGCTGACCGGCGGCGCGGTCTCCGGAGCCTGCGCCGGCATGTAGTTTTCGGGATGGTATTCGAGTTGCTCGAGGAATATGCCGTCACCGGTAATCTTAGCCTTGATATTGCGGTCCGCACTGCAACTGACCCCCAGTCCCACCGGGCACGACGCCGCGTGCCGCGGCAGACGAATGACGCGCACATCGTGGGCGAGATACTTGCCCCCGAATTGTGCGCCGATACCAGTTTCTTGGGCGATCTGGAACACACGCTGTTCCCACTCCAGATCGCGGAACGCCCGCCCGAGTGCGCTGCCGCCGGTAGGCAGATGATCCAGGTAACCGCATGAGGCCAGCTTGACCATCTTCATCGTGGTCTCGGCACTGGTACCGCCGATGACCACCGCGATGTGATACGGTGGGCACGCGGCGGTGCCCAGGCCGCGCAGTTTTTCACTAATGAATCGTCCCAGCGATTCCTCATTGAGCAGGCTCTTGGTCTCTTGAAACAACTGCGACTTGTTGGCCGAGCCTCCCCCTTTGGCGATGAACAAGAACGAGTACTCATCGCCCCCGGTCGCCATGATGTCGATCTGCGCCGGCAGATTTGTGCTGGTGTTTTTCTCTTCGGTCATCGACAACGGCGCGATCTGTGAATAGCGTAGGTTCTTATACTGGAAAGTGTCATAGATACCGCGTGACAGCGGCTCTTCGTCGTTGACACCGGTCCACACCCGCTGACCTTTCTTGCCCATGACGATGGCGGTGCCTGTATCCTGGCAAGACGGCAACACCCCGGCGGCGGCGACACAGGCATTCTGCAGCAGGGTGTAGATGACAAACCGGTCGTTGTCGGTGGCATCGGGGTCCTGCAATTCCTGGGTCAGCTTCTCCAGATGCGAGGCACGCAGATAGAAAGCTACATCGCTGAACGCGTCGCGGGCGAGAATCCGCAGGCCTTCGGGTTGGATTTTCAGGATCCTGTGCCCTTCGAACTCACCTTGCGACACATAGTCCTTGGTGAGCAGACGGTACTCGGTGGCATCCTCGCCGTACTGAAAGACGTGCTCGTATGTGAAATCCGTCATGCCATGCAGTCCGATGTCACAACGTCAATCGACATCGGTTAAACGTAGCTCCGGTAAACCGGTTGATACATCTGTGACTTGACGTAACTCAATACATCGTCCGGCCGTTCTATGGTGGCCAGATCACGCCGCCATGCAACTTCCGCGACGGCGGCCGCGATGTGAGCGGAGACTTCACGAATGTTTGCAAGCGGAGGATAAAGACGCCCCAGCTTGAGGTCCCCGGCAGTCACCTGATTCGCCAACGCCTTGGCCGCTTCGGAAAACATCTCGTCGGTGACCAAACGCGACCCAGAAACGACCACGCCCAAGCCGACTCCGGGAAAGATGTAGGCATTGTTCCCTTGGCCGGGCACAAAGGTCTGGTCCCCGAAGTTTACCGGATCAAACGGGCTGCCACTGGCGAACACCGCGCGGCCTTGGGTCTGCTGGTAGGCTTCTTCGGCGGTGCACTCGGACTTCGAGGTCGGATTCGACAGCGCAAAGATGATAGGCCGGTCATTAATGCGCGCCATGGCCTCGAGCACCTCCTGGGTAAAGGTCTTGGGCTGGCCGCTCACGCCGATGATCGCGGTGGGTTTAAGGGATTCAATGGCATCCAGGAAGCGTTCCGCCGGGGCATGTTCGTGGGCGTAGGGGCGTTTGTGTTCGACCAAGTCGGTGCGTGACTTGACCACCAGACCGCGGGAGTCGAAGAACCAGCATCGCCGCTTGGCATCGGCCTCGGAGAGACCCGCTTCGCGCATTGCAGCGACCACCATATCACCGATGCCGATTCCGGCCTCGCCCGCGCCCAGGAACAACACCGTCTGGTCGGCGATGCTGCTTCCGGTGATACGCGGCGCGGCGAGTAATCCGGCCAGCGCCACCGCCCCGGTGCCCTGAATGTCGTCGTCGAAGGTGCAAATGCGATCGCGGTATTTCTCAACCAGATCGCTGTAGGCAGCGTCTCGGAGCCGGTGTTGTTTTATACCGATGTACAACGGATCGGCCAGCAACTCCTCGTTTTCGGTACCCACATCAAGGGTGATCGGTAGGCACTGGTTGGGGTGCACACCGCCACACGCGGTATACAGGCCGAGCTTGCCCACCGGGATCCCCATGCCGTCGGCCCCCAGATCCCCCAGCCCCAGGATCCGCTCGCCATCGGTGACCACAATCACCCGCACGTCAGTATGCGGCCAGTTGCGCAGCACCTCAGCAATACGCCCACGATTGTTGGCGGTGATGAATAATCCGCGGGGCCGGTTAAAGATGTGCCCATACCGCTGGCAGGCCTCGCCGACGGTCGGCGTATAGATGATCGGCATCATCTCCTCGAGGTAGTCGAGCACCGCACGATAAAACAAGGTCTCGTTGCGTGCCTGGAGCGCGTTGATGTTGATGTACTGCTCGAGGGGCGTTGGTTTGCGGCGGAAGTTTTCCATCACTCGCATGACCTGCTCTTTGATGGTGTGGACATGAGGTGGCAACAAACCGCGCAAGCCCAGGGCGTCACGTTCTTCTTCGGTGAATGCCGTGCCTTTGTTTAACACCGGGTCGTGGAGCAGTTCGACACCTCTGGGAATGGTGCCTGACTTGGAGTTAGTAGGGTTTGGGGATATTGTGCTCATAAATTTTTCGCTTCTTGTGTCATTGCCGTTTTGCCGGCATCCGGCGGGGAATAGCCGGACACGTCATCCGTCGACAAGTATCAGTCAACCCGGTGCCAATGATCTATCGACCAAATTCAACCGGACCCGTCATGTCGGATAGAGCATAAGGGAATGTCCGCGTCCTGTACAAATCGCGTCACGGAAAAATCCAACCTCGAGGCCCACCTACCATGGTGGCGGATTTTCGCCGTAAGCCGGTTATACACCGATTAGATCATCACCCCTTGTTTGCCGCCTTGGTGTTGGCGGCCATAAATTCCTCGATCAGCTTCACCGGCACCGCGCCGACTTGCTTGGCGGCGAGTTCACCAGCAGGGGTGTAGATCATAAACGCTGGGGTCCCGGCCAGGTACGAACCGGTAAGTTTGCCGTACAACGCGGTCACCGCCACGGCCTCGCCGATTAGGCTCGGGAAATTGACCAGATGCCGGTCGAGAAATTCCTGCGCATCTTTTTTCTGTGCTTCTCCGTCCATCGAAATGCCCAGCACCGTGGCATCTTTGTCTTTGTGCGCGTCGTGGAACGCCATGTACTCGGGGACCTCGGCATTGCAAATGTGGCAGTCCGAGGCCCAGATCATCACCACCAGCCACTTACCGTCGCCGGCAAATTCTTCTAGGGTGCGTGGTTTGCCCGCGAAATCGGTGAGGACGATCCCCGCCTTCGTGGCCGCCGCCGCGGACGGCTGGGTTTTGGTCTGCTCACCCGCGAAGACCAGAAACGGAAATAGCAACATCAGACAAAGGGAAAAAAGGGCTTTCACATAAGTATTCACAACAATTGATCCTCGTTCATGGGTTCGGTGCGCTAGGGCCGGCATCACGACCGCTGGGCGCCGCGATCGGCGGGCCATGGGCCCACGCGGTGAATCTGTAGTTAATAGACCGCCAAAGCGGCGCTAATATTCCCTCGGGATCACACCAAGCGCAGGTATATTGCTGGTAGGATATTGGCCCGTGCGCCGTTTATGACCATGATGCGCGGCGCATGCGGAAAAATACACATATAAGATATAAAAGGTGAATAGCGTGAAACTGGGCGGTTGGTTCGTCTTGCTGGCATGGCTTCCCCTGGCCGGGGTTGCCGATGACTGGGGTTACGTATATGACAAGAGCTGGGTACGTTATCTGTATCCCCAGGACGAGCAAAAGTGGTGGTGGGACGATGCCTGGTGGGATGACGGTAAGATCCACGCACCCGCCAACCATGATGTGATCATGGAAACGATCTCCATCACCACCGGCGACAAGGAGATCCCCGCCTATTTGTTTCGTCCCAAGGACGCTAACAAATACCCGGGAGTGCTGTTTGTCCACGGCCGCCGGGGCCTGGACGAGCTGACCCTGCGGCACCCCAAGCGGCTGGCGGCACGCGGCTTCGTGGTACTCGCCCCGGATCTGTGGTTCGCGAACTTCATCGAAAAATTTCCTATGGAACACGACGAAGTGGTCGAACGCGACACTGCCGACAGCATCGACTATCTGCTCACCTTGCCGCATCTGAGCAGCGACAAGATCTGCACTGTTTCCCACACCCGTGGCGGCTATATTTCCCTCAAGGCGCTGGTCACCCATAAAAAGCAGGACCAGGCGGTTGCGTGCTGGGTGTCATACTACCCGCACCTGCAAGATCCGGATGCCCCGGAGCCGATGCAGATCTACAGGTACGCGCCCGAGGCCGAGGATCTCAGAGTGCCGGCGCTGATGTTTTTTGGCGAGCATGAACAATATCAGCGCCACCGCCCGATCATCTTTGTTTACGAGACCTTGAAACAAAAAGGACGGGATGTGCGGCTCATCGTCTATCCAGGCGTGGGGCGGGGTTTCGAATTTCGCCCGCCCCATGTACGCACCTTTGCCGATGATCTGGCCGCCAAAGACGCCATGCAGCGCACCGCGGCATTCGTGCGTAGGCATCTGCAACCGGCATCAAAATAAAAACGGATCAAATCCTTTCAATATGGTGTGGCTGTGGTAATGACCGGCCACCGTGCGCTGCACATATTGTCATCCCAACGGCGTCTCGGTCGGTGCCGGTTTTGTTCACGACCGCGGGTGCCTTTACAATGGGTGACAGTTATGGTGTCGACAAGCTTACCCGACTATGCCCCCGACTGGGCGTTTTTTCTTGATGTGGATGGCACACTTATCGAGATCGCGGATCATCCCGACGCGGTCAATCCGACGCCGCGCATGAAGGCCATCATTACCCATCTGCGTCTGACCACCGACGGCGCGGTGGCATTGGTGAGCGGACGCGCCATCGCCGAGTTGGACAATCTGTTCATGCCGTTGATCGGCCTTCCCGCGGCCGGACTGCACGGCCTCGAGCGCCGTGACGCCGAAGGCCGCATCCATTTGGAGGCATTAACCGAATCCCCGCTCAATGAGGCAAAACACGAATTGCGGGAATTCACGAAACTGAACCCAGGCATCTTACTGGAAGACAAAGGCACCACCGTGGCGTTGCACTATCGTAACGCACCGTCACTCGAATCGGCTGCGCAGGCAACGATGCGTGAGGTGTTGTACCGGCTTGGCGACGATTTCGAATTGAAGAGTGGTAAGATGGTTGTGGAACTAAAACCATCCGGCCGTCATAAAGGTCACGCCGTGGAAGAATTTATGGACGAGTCGCCGTTTCGTGGACGCACACCGGTGTTCATCGGTGACGACATTACCGACGAAGACGGATTCCTGGTAGTGAACCGCATGCATGGCTGCTCGATCCGCGTCGGCGAGACAAACTATAGCGCCGCGCAATATTGTATACCGGATGTCGAGGCGGTGCTGAACTGGCTCGAGCATTATCACAGTCATCACTGGCGCTAAGGGGAAAAAACAATTGAATAAATTGGATCTCGCCGTGATCGGCAATTGTCAGATTGCCGCGCTGCTGGAAGCCAAAGGCCGTATGGTGTGGTTTTGTGTTCCGCGCCTCGATGGTGATCCGATCTTCTCGGCGCTGTTGTCCGGTAAAGACGAACCCGAATCGAGTTTCTTTGACATCGTCATCGAGGATTTTTCGCACAGCGAGCAACGCTACTTGCATAACACCGCCATCGTGGAAACCATGCTCCACGATACACGCGGTGGTACGGTGTGTATCCATGACTTTGCTCCCCGGTTCTTCCACTATGGGCGGCACTTTCGGCCGGTGATGCTGGTGCGCCGCATGGAACCGATCAGCGGCAAACCACGCATCCGCATCCGCTTGCGCGCGACTTATAATTACGGCGGCAAGGCTTGCGAACGGACCTTCGGCAGCAATCACATCCGCTTTGTGGGACCGGAACACATCATGCGTCTGACTACTGACGCCTCGATCAGTCATGTCCTGGAGGAAAATCCGTTTGTCCTGGAAGACACGATAACCCTGATGTTCGGACCCGATGAATCGGTCTCCGATTCCATCGATAAAGTGGGATTGCGTTTTTTTGACGAGACCAAGCGCTATTGGCAGGGATGGGTGCAAAGCCTGTCGATTCCGTTCGAATGGCAAGAAGCGGTGATTCGCGCCGCCATCGCGCTCAAGCTTTGCACCTTCGAAGACACCGGCTCGGTGGTGGCAGCGTTGACGACCTCGATCCCCGAGGCGGCGAACAGCGGACGTAACTGGGATTACCGTTTCTGTTGGCTGCGCGATGCGTACTACACCATCCAGGCACTCAACCGCGTGGGCGCCACCCGTACCATGGAGGAATTCCTGCGCTATATCATCGACATCGCCGCCACGGCCGACGGCGAAGACCTGCAGCCGGTCTACGGCATCAGCGGCCGGTCCAATCTCAGCGAACGGGTCATCGACCACCTGCCCGGTTACCGTAGCATGGGACCGGTGCGAGTCGGCAACCAGGCGTATGTGCAACAGCAGAACGACGTGTATGGCGCGGTGGTGCTGGCGGCCACTCAGGCGTTTTTTGACACCCGCCTCAGTCAGGTCGGTGACCGTTATCTGTTCGAGCGCATGGAACAGATCGGAAAAGTCGCGGCACTAAGGTATGACGAACCGGATGCCGGGTTGTGGGAATACCGCGGCCACGAAAAAGTTCACACCTTCTCCAGCGTCATGTGCTGGGCCGCCTGCGACCGTTTGGCGCGCATTGCCGTTAGGTTGAACCTGAGTGACCGCGCGCGCTTTTGGGAAAAGCACGCAAACGCCATCCACCGGTTCATTGACACCAAGGGGTGGGATCCCCAGCAAAAGGCATTTACCGCAAGCTTCGGCAACACCCAGCTGGATGCCAGCTTGCTGCAGATGCATGAACTCGGTTTTGTCGCCGCGGATGACCCCCGTTACCAAAGCACGGTCGCGGCCATCGAGCGAAAATTGCGGCGTGGCGATCATCTGTTTCGCTATGCCAGTGCCGATGATTTCGGTGAACCGGAGAACGCCTTCAACATCTGCACATTCTGGTATATCGAGGCGTTATGTAACCTCGGACGTGAACAAGAAGCGCGTGAGTTATTCGAAAATATGCTTGCCCACCGCAATCCGTCCGGCCTGCTATCGGAAGACATCGATCCGAAAAATGGGGAGTTGTGGGGGAACATTCCGCAAACCTACAGCATGGTCGGTATCATCAACGCCGCCACCCGGCTGAGCAAGTCGTGGAGGGACGCGTTTTGAGGCGCCTGGTAGTGGTTTCCAACCGGGTCGCCATTCCCAAGGGCGGGCGACTGCCAGCCGGTGGACTCGCCATCGGCGTGTTGGCGGCGTTGAAACAGTATGGCGGGCTGTGGTTCGGATGGAGCGGTGAAGTGACTAAGGTCCGCCGTATTAAACCGGTCAAGGTAACTCAAGGTAACATCACTTATGTCACGATTGACTTGCAGCAACAGGAACATGACCAATACTACAACGGTTTTTGTAATCGTGTGTTGTGGCCGTTGTTTCACTACCTCCCCCAGTTTATGGACTTTCAACGCGATCAATGGCGAGCGTATCAAACAGTCAACCAACTGTTCGCCCACAAGCTCATCCCGTTGTTAAAACCCGACGATCTGATCTGGGTTCACGATTACCATTTGATGCTGCTCGCCCAAGAGCTGCACACTGCCGGGGTCACCAACCCCATGGGCTTTTTTCTGCATATCCCCTTCCCTGCCTACGGCCTGTTGCGCAGCATGCCGCGGCACACGCGTGTTCTTCGTGGCCTGTGTCATTACGACTTGGTTGGTTTTCAGACTGGGGACGATTTGCTCGCTTTTCGAAACTGCGTCACCAATGACCTCGGGGCAACGCTAATCGATGACCACCAGCTGGAAGTCGCCGGCAGGAAGTCCCGTGCCGGTGTGTTTCCCATCAGCATTGATATGTCCACTATCAAGAACGCGGCAAGAAAGTCGCTGCATACCCACACCCGTGAACGCTTGATCAAGAGTCTCGCGAGAAGACCGCTGATCATTGGCGTGGACCGGTTGGATTACAGCAAGGGTCTGAACAATCGTTTGCAGGCCTACGAGCTTTTCCTGGAAAAATATTCGGAGAACCGCGGCAAGGCGGTGTTTCTCCAGATCGCTCCGCAGTCACGCGAGCAAGTCAGGGCCTACGGTGAGATTCAGCGGGAGCTCGAAGAAGCCGCGGGCCGCATGAACGGCCGTTTCGCAGAGTTTGACTGGATGCCGATCCGCTATTTGAACCAGAGTTTCGGGCGGACAACTTTGATAGGATTCTTGCGCATCTCCCAAGTCGGTCTGGTCACCCCGCTGCGGGACGGAATGAATTTAGTGGCCAAGGAATACGTCGCCGCCCAGAATCCCGCCGCGCCCGGCGTTTTGATTCTTTCCTCTTTGGCCGGCGCCGCGCGCGAACTGGATGCTGCGCTGTTGGTGAATCCCTTCGATGTGGATGGTGTCGCCGAAGCATTGCAGACCGCTCTCAATATGCCGTTGGCAGAACGTAAGGAACGGCATACGGCGATGATGGACGTGATTCGGCGCCATGATATTCGCGCGTGGCGCGAGAACTTCGTACAGCAGCTGCAAGATACCAGGAAATGACACCACATTTGCTGGCCGATGTCGGAGGCACCCATACACGATGTGGTCTTGGTGGCGAACAATCCACTGCGCAACACGTGCGGACTTATGAGAATCAGGACTTTGACGATCTGATCGCATTGTTTGAGCAGTACCTTTCTGAGATAGGACATGCCCGGCCCGTCAGCATCACAGTAGCGGTCGCCGCTCCGATTCACGGCGGGGTAGCGCAGTTGACCAACCTCGCCTGGACCATTGACTCGACGCAACTAATATCGCACTTCGGTGTGGATCGTGCGAACCTCATCAACGACTTCGCCGCACTCGCGTTTGCCATTCCCCAACTAAGTGCCGACGATCGTGTGCAGATCGGAGGAACGGTCCCGGTGACCGGAGCGACTATCGGCGTGCTCGGCCCGGGGACCGGCCTTGGGGTCGCGGGACTGGCTGTTTTTGGCGGCCGTTGGGTGCCGATCAGTAGTGAAGGCGGTCATGTCACCTTACCGGCGGTGAATGCACGTGAGGCCCAGATCATCGATCAACTGCGCCGTCAGTACGGCCACGTATCCGCGGAACGGGTGTTGTCGGGTCCGGGGCTGGTGACCCTCTACGAGACTGTGACCGACCGTGAACATTGCGAGTTAACCGCTGCTGAGATATCGCAAATGGCCATCAACGGCGAACCGCAAGCCAAGGACGTACTGGACCTGTTCTTCGCATTGCTGGGCACGGTAGCCGGTAACCTTGCGTTGACGTTGGGGGCACGGGGCGGCATCTACTTGGGCGGGGGGATCTTGCCCAAATTGCGTGCGCAATTGGTGCAGTCGGGATTCCGGCAACGCTTCGAGTGCAAAGGCCGTTTCGAAGAATACTTGAGCGACATTCCGGTGTTCTTGATCACCGCCGACACACCGGCGCTCGTGGGTTTGAACTATTATCTCCAACAGTTGCTGCGCGAACCTTAGCCGTTAAGACGTGCGACCAGGGCCGTCAATACGCGGCCACAGTCGTCATTGAACTTCAAGGTCAACTCGGCATCCGCACGGGTACGCCCGAGGTTAATCGCGGCGATCGGTTTGCCTTGCTCACTCGCCGCGCGGCAGAAGCGGTAACCGGAAAATACCATCAGTGATGAACCCACCACCAACACGGCGTCGCACTCTTCCAGGCATCGAT
>CAMYNX010000164.1 GCA_947259875.1 uncultured Gammaproteobacteria bacterium
CCAGATGTTGCTATATCGGGTGTGGCGACATTTTATTGATGATGGTTTCCCACGGGATGCTGCGGCGTTGGCTTATGCCACGCTTCTCGCGTTGGTGCCACTCGCCGCCGTGGTGTTTTCGGCGCTGTCCATGTTTCCGGTGTTTGAGGAATGGGCATTGATGTTGGAGAAGTTTGTATACCAAAACTTCGTCCCCGCGGCCGGCGATGTTATTCAAGAGCATCTGCAGCGATTCACTGAACACACCGGTAAGCTTACCGCCATCGGTTCGGTGTTCTTGGTGGTGGGTGCAGTGCTGTTGTTGTTTACGATTGAAGAGACGTTTAACGAGATATGGCACGTAAAGGAAGGCCGCCGAATGTCTCAGCGTGTGTTGTCTTATTGGGCGGTATTGACCCTGGGACCGCTGCTGATTGGCGCCAGCTTGTCGTTGACGTCGTACTTGATTTCACTGACTTTGAGCTCCAACCAAGCGGTACTGGCGCAGGCGCAGTCCTATGCTTTGTCAGCGTTGCCTTTCGTGTTCGAGGTGCTGGCGTTTTTGATATTGTACATGGTTGTGCCCAATTGCATCGTGCGCTTTCGCGATGCGCTAGTTGGCGGAATCGTCGCGGCGATACTGTTTGAGATCAGTAAACGTGGGTTTGCCTGGTTTGTGTTGAATTTTGCCAGCTATCAAGTCATCTATGGTGCATTAGCGACGATCCCGATATTCTTAATATGGATATACATCTCTTGGTTGGTGGTACTGGTGGGAGCTGCGGTTGTTGTGGTGCTGGGCCAACCGCCGCCGCACGTGCCGGATAGGTGATGTCCTTAGGTATTCACCGTAGCGTCGATAACGACGAAATCCGAACGGCAGGGTAGGAAGTGCGAATTGTCGAGAGGCATGAAATGAATCGACCGATGCGTTGTATTTGGGTGTGGTTCTCATTGGTATCGCCAGCTGATGTATCGGTAGATTTGGTGCAAACGCCTGTCAAGAATTTTTTCATCAAAGTTTGGGCGACCTGCAAGAAGAACTGGCCGCGCACGCGGTGCTAGGGCAAACCATCGTCTGTGGATTGCGGCCACCAGTGTTGGTGGTACTCGCGAAAGCCAGCCATTACCTGGTTCGCTGCTGGGCGCCGGTTGCGGCCCTCGAGTGCGCGCAGCCCACTGATCGAGTGAGAGTGTCTATGGACGGTGGGAGTTATACTGGCGACACCCACGCCCTCGGTCTGGAGTCCCGGGTAGTCGGGCAAGGGGAGAGTTGTAATTCACGCATGGATCCATGCTGTCGGTACAGGAAAAACTGCCGGTGGGCAGTCGCGTCACGGTGGAGCTACCTTGAAGCAGTGTAAGCGTTATCGGGTCAAGGGACGGGTGCAGGGCGTATTTTTTCGCGCCGCCACGCGCAAACAGGCCAGGCGCTTGGGATTAACCGGAATTGTTCGCAACCTACCAAACGGTGATGTCGAAGTTATTGCGTGCGGCAATCGGGATGAGCTGCACAAATTGGCCGCGTGGTTGTGGCAGGGGCCACCAAGCGCAGCGGTGATAGAGGTGATCAGCGAGTCGATCGATGCGCAAGACAGTTACGACGAGTTTGTCGTTCGCTAACCACTACTCGGTAACCAGCGGTTGCCAGCGGTCACGCAGCGCCAGAGATACCCGATCTGCATATTCAGTCCGGCCAATACTGCCGTTGTAGGCTGCCAACGCATCTGACAAGCGACCGCGCTGCTGATCCAGGTAATAACGCAGGATCGCACAACCATAGCGCAGGTTAGTGCGCGGGTTAAACAGATCATCGTCCGGGTGACCGATCTCTTTCTTCCAAAACGGCATTATCTGCATGAGTCCACGGGCCCCTGAGGACGATACCGCGAAACGATCGAACCTGCTTTCCACTTGGATCACCGCAAGCACGAGCTCGGGGTCGAGATCGGCTCGGGTCGCCTCCTTGTGGATCATCCGTAACAAGTGGACACGATAGAAGGGATCTTTAACCCGGGTGCTTAGCCCTTGCGACATATTGGCCAACCACACCATCGTATCGAGCTGCTCGGGGACGTCACTCACGTTCTCGACCGCCTGCTTCAATGCTGCCACTAGGGCCGGATCAACGGGCTGTGCGGCGCTGTCGGCATGCACCGCAGTGCAAGTCCCCAGCAGGTAAACACTTGCTACTGTTCGTTTGATTGCCGTTATCATCTACGCCATGGATTCACGTATTGCCGACAGGGCCTCCACCACATCGTCGATCGGTAGTTCTTGTTGTTCGCTGGCGCTGCGCGGTTTGTACTCGACAGTCCCTTTCTGTGTCCCACGCTCGCCGACCACCAAACGGTGCGGGATTCCGATCAGGTCAGCCTCGGCGAACATGACACCCGGGCGTTCATCACGGTCATCGAGCAGCACATCCATACCCGCTCCTGACAATAAGTTGTAGAGGCTTTCGGCAGTTTTCGCCACCTTTTGTGACTTTTTTATACCAATGGGAATAATCACCACCTCGAATGGAGCGATGGCGTCGGGCCATATAATCCCGCTGTCATCATGGTTTTGCTCGATGGCAGCGGCCACGATCCGGGACACTCCGATGCCGTAGCACCCCATGGGCATGACCACGGTATCGCCGCGTTCGTCGAGGCACACCGCGTTCATCGCCTCGCTGTATTTGGTGCCGAGTTGAAAAATGTGCCCCACTTCGATGCCGCGCTTGATCGTGATCCTGGCGTCGGGGTCATTAGTGGCGCCGCGTGCCGGACACGGGTCTCCGGCAACTACTCTACGCAGGTCCGCCACCTCCGGTTCGGCCACATCGCGTCCCCAGTTCACCCCGGTGAGGTGTTTACCGTTCTCATTCGCGCCACACACGAAATTCGATAGACGCACCGCGCTCTCATCGGCGATTACCGGGATGTCGTGCAGCCCCACCGGACCGATGGAGCCGGCCGTGCAGCCCGCCGCGGCTTCGACTTCGGCGTCGCCGACGAATTCCAGAGGCTTGGATACCTGGGCCAGCTTTTCCGCTTTGGCAATATTCAATTCATGGTCACCGCGCAGCAACAACGCCACTGCACCGCCGACCCCGCGCACCAACAAGGTCTTTACCGTGATCGCCGGATCGATATTCAAGAAATTTGCGACGTCATCGATGGTGTGTTGACCCGGCGTATCGACTTCGGTCATCGGCGTTGACGGCGGATTACGTTTTCCCATCGGCGGCAACGCCGGCGCCAGATCAACATTTGCGGCATAGCCATACTTGTCGCAAAAGGCGATGGCGTCCTCGCCGGACTCCGCCAGCACATGAAACTCATGGGACGTACTGCCACCGATGGCGCCGGTGTCGGCCTCCACTGCGCAGAATTTCAGGCCGATGCGCGTGAACACCTTCGAGTATGCATCGTACATCTGATCATAGGTCTGCTGCAGCGAAGCTTGGTCGGTATGAAACGAGTAAGCGTCCTTCATCATGAACTCGCGCGCCCGCATCACGCCGAAGCGCGGCCGAATTTCGTCGCGAAACTTGGTTTGTATCTGATAAAAGTTTAGCGGCAGTTGCCGGTAACTTCGGACCTCGTTGCGCACCAGGGCGGTGATAATCTCCTCGTGGGTCGGCCCGAAACAAAACTCGCGTTGATGGCGATCTTGGAAACGCAACAATTCGGGGCCGTATTCGTCCCAGCGTTTCGATTCCTGCCACAGTTCCGCCGGCTGCACCGCAGGCATCAACATTTCCTGGGCGCCGGCGCGATCCATTTCCTCGCGTACTATGGTCTCTACCTTGCGCAATACCCGCAGTCCCAGAGGCAGCCAGTCATAAATTCCGGCCGCGACCTTACGTATCATGCCGGCGCGCAGCATGAGCTGATGGCTGACGATCTCAGCGTCTGCCGGTGTTTCTTTCAATGTCGGTATTAATAGTCGCGATGCTCGCATGATGTTGTTTTTCTAAGATCTGGTGAAAAGACGGAACGAACCCGTAATAATAACCGCAATCGGCGGCGCAGTTTAGCCCGCATATCGCCCCCAGGCGGTTGGCGGTACCGAAGGGGTACCGGGCCGCCGCTGTGGCCGGGCAGTGCGGGTCAGTGGCCGAACGGATTGTGCAACCGAAACCGCCGGTGCTTGAAAAACGGGATGAGCGCCAACCCGGCGACAAAACCTCCGATGTGGGCGCCGAATGCCACCCCACCACGGCTGGGATCGGCCATCAGCGTACTCAGCAACTGCATTACGAACCACAAACCCAACACCCACAGAGCCGGCATGCGTACGGTATGCAGGAAAAATCCGAGCGGGATCATCACCAGCACCTTGGCATGCGGATACAATAAGATATATGCCCCGAGAATGCCGGAAATCGCGCCGCTGGCCCCGACCATGGGGATGTCGGAATCCGGATTGGGTAATGCCTGCGCGTACACCGCGGCGACGCCACTCAACACGTAGAACACGACGAACCGGACGTGGCCCATGGCGTCTTCGACGTTATTACCGAAAATCCATAGAAACAGCATGTTGCCGATCAGGTGCATCCAACCGCCGTGCAGGAACATTGACGTCACCACGGTCGCGGCGGGCGGCACCAACGCGACCTCCGGCGCCAACCGCGCCTCGCCGAGCAACACCTTAGGGATCACGCCGAGGCTGTAGACGACGAGCTGTTGCCCACGTGGATCGTGGGATACCTGCCACAGGAATACCACTACGCACGCGGCGATAAACGCCACGGTCATCACCGGCGTGATCGAGGTCGGGTTGTCGTCGTGTATGGGAATCATGGGCGGCGCTATTGTAGCGCATCAACTACCGATAACCCGCTGCCTACGCATCCAGTGGGCTGCGCACACCCCGGCCGCCACGTTTGATGACATGGGTGTAGATCATCGTGGTCTTGACGTCTTTGTGACCAAGCAGTTCCTGAATGGTGCGAATATCGTAACCGTCCTCCAGCAAATGGGTGGCGAACGAGTGGCGCAGCGCATGGCTGCTGACCGGTTTGTTGAGCCCGATATCACGCGCCGCCTGTTTGAGCGCCCGTGGAAAGTTGGATTCATGCACGTGATGACGCCTGAATCGGCCGGTGTCGGGATCCAAAGAACGGTTCCTCGAAGGAAACACATATTGCCAGCCCCACTCGCTATCGGCCCCTGGATATTTCTTGGCGAGCGCAAAGGGCAGATACACCGACCCGTGGCCCTGTTCGAGGTCCATGTTGTGCAGTCGCCGCACTCGCTCCAGGTGTTTTGTGAGCGGTGAAACCAGCCGTTCGGGTAACAGCGTCACACGATCCTTGCCGCCTTTGCCCTCGCGGATCATGATCTGCTGATATTCGAAGTCAATGTCTTTGACGCGCAGGCGCAGGCATTCGATGAGCCGCATGCCGCTGCCGTAGAGCAGATGTCCGATAAGCTTATTGGTACCGTTTAACTCGGCAAGCAGCGGCCGTATCTGATCACGACTGAGTACCGTAGGCAGGCGCACTGGTCTTTTGGCGCGCACGATATCATTCAGCCATTCGAGGTCATGATCCAGGACGTGTTTGTAGAGAAACAAAATGGCGGATAAGGCCTGATTTTGGGTCGATGCCGCAACCCGCCGATCCAAGGCGAGATGAGACAAGAATGCGGTGATCTCCTGTTCGGACATATCCTTAGGGTGTCTTTTGTGATGAAAAAAGATATAGCGTTTCACCCATTGGACATACACCTGTTCAGTGCGGATACTATAATGACGAACGCGAAGTGCGGAACGAAGCTGATCAATGAGACGGGATTTTTGCATGGCAGCCTCCTTGCTGAGTGATGTCCAAGAATTTATTACAACTTACAAACCTAAAGCATTGATTTTAGGGATGTCAATACCAAATCTAGCCTAAATGTCCAGATTCAATACTAACATTTAGGCTCCATACATATAGTTATGTGTAATTCGCCAACTTTCATGCAAGAGTCAGAACTAGAGAAATTTGCTTCGTGGTTTCATCATGACTTTGGTGTCATTTTTGAAAATGCAGATGAAGGAGTAGAAACTTATTTGGGGAGCCTCTCGCCTGAAAGAAAAGAGTCCCTGGTTAAAGAACTCGGGCAACTTCTAAGAGACTTCCCTGGTAAGGAGAATAAAGGATTGAAAAACGCATGGTTAAGACTGGGCGCTCAATGGTGGGACCGAGAAAAGTCTCCAAAGATACTCAGAGATCTCGCAGCCAAGGAATGAGAAATCACATTGAGTTTACACATAACAAAGCGCTCCAGTCGGACAAAGTCAATCTGTCATGCCTTTTGCTGTCGCAAAAAGCACGCCAGCTTGCCTTTGCCGCTGAGCTAGATCGTTAGATGTTGACAATGAACCCACACGAAAAAATAGAAAAGGCGATAGAAATAATCTCAACTGCTAAAAATCGGTGGGATTATGAAGATAAACAGGGGGCACTCTGGGATGCCGCACAAAAATATCCAAAAGAAATGGTTGAATGTTTTTATAAACATCCAGACCATCAGCTTTCTATTGCATGGTGTTTAGCTCATGTTAAAAACAGAATTGTTAAAGATTTCTTTATCAAGGAGGCAAGAAACAAAAATCAATATGTTCGTTGGTATGCGATAATTAATTTACGCAAAAACAAATCTCAAGATATGATTGAAATATTTGTCCAAGCTCTAAAAGATAGATCAAGTCTTGTAAAAGGCGAAGCTCTGAAAGCGGTAAAAAATATAAAGGATATGAGGATAGAAAAGGCACTACTACATTTAGTTAATTTGAAAAGCTTCAAAAAGAACAGTCCTGGCTATTATAATGAAGCAAAAAAACTATTGAAGTTTTATCAACACATCTAACAAGTTGCTGGAGAATCGACGGGAAAACGCTGGCGCGTTTCCCGCGTCTCAGCGCCAGCGTTATACGCCAACATATCTCACATAACTGAACCGATGGCGCAGCGATAGTGGGCAAAAGAGCGATTTTTGTCGGAGTAGGTGTAGTCTTTGGCATTTTGTTATTTTACGGAATTGGTCGAATGGTTGGTTTCGGCACACTCGAATTTGTGTTGGTTACTGTTTTTTTATCGAGTGGAGTTTTGTTATTTTTCGCCTGGAACAACGAACGTGCCGTTGCAAATAGAACAGTAGATTTGAAGAACGAGTACATAGGGACGCTTGTGGTGGTTGACGCGCCGTTCCTCGAAGAAAAGGGGCAATTCCGGGGAACGGTTCATATAGGGAATGAAAGTTGGTCAGCGATTAGCAACGAGCCTATATTGTCAGGCGAAAGTGTCAGGGTGTCTGGTCGCGACGGACTCATGCTATATGTGGACAAAGGCGTATAACAAATCGCTCAACTCGGACAGCCCTACCTGTCCCGCTTTTTGCGTAGCAAAAAGACGGTCCAGCCTACGGGCGGCCGGTTAGCTCAAACGTTAGACGAACAAGAAATCTATGGCATCGACGATCGGACGATATTTCGGAATCACTCTTTGTATACTTGTGTTGTTGGCCTGCGACTCAAATCAAACACGCAGTGTGCAGCTCCACAATCCTGTCATTCGTACCGATTTGATAACGTTAAATGGATCGGGGAAAGTCAAAAGTTTTAAAGGTCGAATCTTCGTACAGAAAATGCGGTCGATTGAAGATCTTCGGCAAATTCGTATCGGTGACGAAGTGACAGAAGAGACCATTTTGTTTCTTGATTCTCAGTCGCAGGTTAGTATCAATGTCGGTGACGCACAAATCATCGACTTACATGGGACAGAGGGCGCGGGTGTATTCACTTTCGATATCAAGTAAAGGCGTTCGTCTAACAAAGCGCTCCAGTCGGACAAAGTCAATCTGTCATGCCTTCTGCTGACGCAAAAGTCACGCCAGCTTGCCTTTGCCGCTGAGCTAAATCGTTAGACGAACAAGACATCTATGGTATCGAAGATTGGTCGATATTTCGGAATTACTCTTTGTATGCTTTCTTTGCTAGCCTGCGACTCAAATCAAAGA
>CAMYNX010000165.1 GCA_947259875.1 uncultured Gammaproteobacteria bacterium
AGGAACGCTATGCAGTCGATTCCGTGTGTTTTCGCAGCACTCTCAAAGGCACGGGGTTCGTAGCTACCATAGTGGTAGATGGGGGCGTTGGGAAATCGGTTTGCTGCCTCGATGCAATCTCGGAAGATCCGGCGTTCATCTTCGAAAGTTTCCGCCCAGAATGACTGCATGGTGATTGAATTACGGTTCTTGATCAACAGTCCAATCAAGTACTGGAAGCCCTTGTCGGGAATTCCCTCAACGTCCAAGTACAACTCGACCGGCTGTTCTTCCAGTGTGGGCGGTTCGTGCAAATAGATCTTGCTGGTGCGGATGTCAAGTGCCTGCAATTCGATGTTAAACGACGGCTGGGTGGCAGGGGATCGTTTCCTGCGCCGCCTTAGCTTGAAAAGATATGAAAGCTGGTTGACGGTGAAGACTCCCTTTTTGGCATATCGCCTGATCAGCTTGGGTGACATCCGCTCAAGCAGAGCGAGGCTGTCAATTTCCTCTGCTTCGTGAAGACAATGGTCGTGGAACGGACACGTCACGCAATTGTGCGTGAGGTTAAGCAATGGCGTGCCCGTCGCAGGGTTGGTTACGAACTGTCTGAGACTGGGGACAATTGAGCGAATGTTGGAGTAAAGCGGCGGCAGGCGCACAAGTCTTGGTTTGCTATCTACTGGCACAACGAAGCCAGTCCTCGGAAGATAACGTTTTGTCTGCCCGATTACGTACCCGGCGTAAGCGAGTGCCAACTTCTGCTCCTTGGTGACAGTATGCGTTCCGATCACTAGATGCGGTGCGTAGTGGGCGTGAGCTTTGCCACCTTCTAGAGTGTTTCTGACCAGAGCATCGCACGCTGCGACAAGATCTTCGGCAACCACTTCGCGAGCCGGATCGAAGTTTCCGGTGAGGACGTTCTAACCGTCGTCTCTCTGAAGTGCAGGGAGTTCGTTGCCGGTCAAATCACCGAGATACTGTGATCGCCTCCTCGCAGCACGTTCATCCACAACACGTTCATAATTGTGAAGCGAGCCTTCCGGTTCACCACGAATCAAGAAAAACGCTCGCCTTGAGCACAGAGCATGGGCAGTGACGGCTTCGGTAGTTATGAACTGGTTTATGTTAAGGTCTCCAGGAAAGACACAGGCAATGGATAGTAAGTGTAAAGACGCTGTTGTTTGGTGGAAATGCAAAGATTGGGCTGTTAAGAGAGTCGAAGATATCTCCGAGTCGTGCCGAATTTGGATTGAAGTAGCGTTATTTTAACGGTTGAGTTGCGGAAGTGGGTTGCTTGTACAGGTTTGTCTCAGACTGAGCCCAGGGACCCATATTCAAAGCCGACTTTCTATTAAATCCCTCGCTGATTCAAATCAATCTCGACTGAAGGGTAGGCGTGTGTTGTTTTTTGGATATCGGACGTTACTGCCAATGATGGGAGAACTACACTTGCTCATAGTGAGCTGTTTTATGATTTTTTTTTGAGCGGTACTAAAACGATTACTCTCGGGTTATCTCGACTATTATCATCTTTGGCGTGCACACCGATCTTTGAATATGAATGCACGTAACCCACGAGCGGTGGAATTACCCGAATCAGGCCAAGTTGTTGAGTTTCCCTCCGTGCAAGGACTCCTTCACTATGCCACCTCGGAGGCTGCATCAGTAGTCGGGATGGACAGCTGCAGCTCTATTATTGGTCGTTTGCGCCACTGTGGCGGTATAATTTGCGAAAAACCTGATTGATCATTGCTTGGTCTCCATGTAAACGAGGAATAATAGATGGCACTGTGGATTCGGTTTGAACACAAGGAGCAGGTGAAGTTTGGGATGTTATCGGGCGGTGTGGTTCAAGTGCATCAGGGCGATATGTTTACCAGGCCGACACCAACCGACGAGCAGGTGGATGTGGCGGCAATTAAGCTGCTCACTCCCACACAGCCGAGTAAATTGATCTGCCTATGGAACAACTTCAATATGTTGACCGCTAAACTAGGTCTATCGATTCCGAAAGAACCGCTGTATTTCATCAAAGCAAGCACGTCGTATTTGCCAAGCGACGCATCCATCCGCAGGCCGCAGTCCTACGACGGCAAGGTCATTTTCGAAGGTGAACTGGGAGTGGTGATTGGTAAGGAATGTCGGCGTGTATCGGAAGCGGAGGCACGCGACCACATATTCGGGTATACCTGTGTCAACGACGTCACCGCGGTGGAGTTGTTAAACAAAGACAGTACTTTCACGCAGTGGACGAGGGCCAAGAGCTTTGACACCTTCGGTGCATTCGGTCCAATGGTCGCGACCGACCTAGAGCCGGAAGACCTTGTAGTGAAGGCCCACTTGAACGGAACCGAGCGCCAGAATTATCCGATTTCCGATATGATTTTCCCTCCCTATCGCCTGGTGAGCTTGATATCCCAGGATATGTCCCTACTCCCCGGCGATGTCATTGCGTGCGGAACCAATGTTGGGGTTGGTTCTATGAAGCCAGGTAGCACCATCGAAATCTCCATCGAAGGCATTGGCGTATTGCGCAATACATTCGAATAATGTGCCACTGTCTAAATTAAACTGAAGCCTCACAAGCATCAGTTTTTGACGTGGCTAATCTGTGTTCTCGCTGTTTAGACTTCTTTCGTTCCGGCCATAAGCGGCTGTTGCAGTCGATCAGAAATTGTTGTTTTGAGCTTCCGGTGTACACTTCGTTGCCGTCGTCCATAAATTTTGCATGATTGATTACGAACGTTGTTAACCGTACTTCCGCAGTGTGCCCATACCGGACCCTCGCATCGAAGATAAAAACGAGTTGTTGCGCCGCAGCACATCGGTCCGGACCCGACCCGTTCCGGACCCTCAAAACGAGTTGTTGCGCCGCAGCACATCGGTCCGGACCCGACCCGTTCCGGACCCTCACGGTACAAATGTTTCTACGTCTGCTTTTGGTGAAGCGCGTGTTTAGGATCGACATAGAGATCCGCGCTGATACTTGAGGGGCGGGCATCCCTCAACGGAACATCGTTTTGGTGTCGGCGATGGCTGCGTCCTGCTGGATGCCGGCCGGCCGGCCCGCTCACCGCCTTGTCAAGAACTCGATTCGCTTCGCGATCAACTCTCGTCGCCGTTTGCGTGACAGGTCCCGGTACATTGTAAACTCCAAAGATTGATAGGAAAGGAACAACATCGCCCGTATCTCGAGGTCGTCGCCCGTGAAGCCAAGTTCGCGGAATGCGTCACGGAGGAAGTCCATTCGAATGCGATCGACCTTTCTTACCGCTCGAGCGGCACCGGTATCGGTCAATGCCCACTGGCGGATCGCCATGTCATAACGCGCCAGGTCATACTCGAGAATCATCTCAGCGGTCTTCGTCAGCCGACTCTTTGGCTCGAGAGCCAGCACGTCCGCGTTGCCCGTGACTACCTCGGTGAGCTCATGGACCCAATAGTCGAGCAGCTGGCGCAGCAGGTCGTCGCGGCTCTTGAAGTGCCAGTAAAAGCCCGCCCTCGCTATTCCCAATGCTCGGGCGAGGCTCTCCACTTTAAGACCCGCGACCCCATTCTTGCTCAAGGAATCAAGGCCCGTTTCGAACCATTCCTCTTTGGAAACGCCGCGACTCGCTCTCGTCGTGTTCATGCCAAAAAATAATACTATAGGATTCCAGTAAATAGCTAGACGTAAACATCTAGACAACAATGTCTAGACATTACTGTCGAATATTGATATATAGCCAGCTTGATAGCTAGATTGCATAGAGTTATGACTAAGCTTGCTTTGTCGTCGATTGGCTTTGCCCTCATCGAGGTGGTGACGTTAATCACCGACACCGTCGGCAGCAAAGTTAGGTATTGCCGTACTTCTGCTTGATTTGTGCGCCCATTTCCCACCGATTTAGGAGTAAGACGAATGAAAACCCCAAAGATTCTTGTGGCAGCGGTGTTCACGTCCGGGTTAGCCGCTGGACTGTATCTGGCAAATCAGGAAGTAACGATGATTTTGCCCGTTGCGGCGCAATCTGAGAAAGACAAACCGGAAGTCTCCCCAGTCCTTGCGCGGCCGAGGGACACTTACTATCCGAATAGCGAGGATCTCGCCCCCGATGAGATGCGTGTGATCGCCTGCGGAACCGGGATGCCAACGACCCGCGCATCTCAAGCTGCCGCGTGCTTCCTTGTCGAATTGGGAAATGGCGACAAGTTCATCTTCGACATCGGCAGCGGATCGGCCGAGCGGCTCTCGTCCCTGCAGATCCCCTACGACTACCTCGACAAGATCTTCATCGGGCACCTGCATGGCGATCACTTCGGTGCGCTGGGCGAGATGTTCATCGGGGGCGCCATCATGGGGCGGCACAAGCCCCTACGGATCTGGGGGCCGAGTGGCCCGGTTCCGGAACTGGGGACGGCCCATGCCATAAAGGGGATGGAACAGATGTACACCTGGGACCTTGCTGGGCGCGCTGGCATGATCGACTTCCGGGGCTTCAAGGTCGAGGTCAACGAGTTCAACTACAAGGCCGAAAACGCTGCGATCTACGAAGAGAATGGCGTGACCATCCGCTCGTTCCCGGCGATCCACGCGATCGACGGTCCGGTCAGTTTCAGCCTAGAATGGAACGACCTGAAATTCGTCTTCAGTAGCGACAGCTATCCCAACAAGTGGTTCCTCGAGTACGCCAAGGATGCGGACATACTGATCCACGAGTGTTTCATTGCCGCGCCAGACCTGGTGACGAAGTTGAAATTCAACCCAGAGACCGCGCTCATCGTCGGCACCCAGATTCATACAGCGCCCGAGGCATTCGGCAAGATCATGTCAGAAGTGAAGCCGCGCATGGCAGTGGCCTATCATTTCTTCAAGGACTTCGACACGACGGCTGCCGTCAACGACCGCATCCGCAAAACCTATAACGGGCCGCTGAGTCTGGCCGAGGATTTCATGGTCTGGAACGTCACCAAGGACGACATCAAGGTGCGCATGGCCGTCGTTGAGGAAGCAACGTGGGCGCCGCCCGCCGGGACCCCGGCCGGCCCACCAAATCCTGCGGACAAGGAGCAATTCGCTAAAGACAAAGGTGTACCTGCCGAGGCCCTTCAATACTCGGAACTCATCGCTGGGGGATTTTGGGGCGGTGTTGAAGATGCTCTGCGCGGCATCTACAAAGAGGCAAGCGAGGCCCTTGGGCAGGAGTTCGTGTATCCCGCGGATCAAAAGGCCAAAGACAAGTGATTGTCACACATGGTCTGAGTGTTGGGGCGAAGCATGTGCAGCTGAGCGGTGTGCGTGACGGTCGTCGCAGGATGACGAATTTCCCAGGCCTTTTATTGCTATCGGTAGGCATGTTGTTTCCCATGATTTCTTCGGCAAGCGAAGAAGGTCATGATCATCGTCATCATGTAGCGGTGTTCGTCGGCGCTACCCACGCCGAAGGCACGGATGAGCCAACCGTGGGCGTCGATTACCAGTATCGACTGACCCCGAAAATCGGTGTGGGGGCACTGGTGGATCGTGCCGGTGGTGATCTGGACGCAACGATCGTGGCGGGTGCGCTGTTCTTCCACCCGTACGAAGGTTTGCTGTTGCTTGCTGCGGCCGGCAATGAAAACACGGACCACGGAGATGAGTTCATCGTCAGGGCGGGTATCGGTTATGAGTTTGAGTTGAATGGGGGCTGGACACTGACACCGCAACTCAATTTCGATTTCGTTGAAGACGAAGAGACCAAGGAAGTGTAAGGGATCGCTATCGGCAAGGGCTTTTGACTTACGCACATCGCAGTAACTCGTTGCTACCGGAGACTATGTTGGAAACTCGCCGGACATTTGAGCCAGGAAGCCCAACATGCGGACGCACTTTTCCCGCCGGCTATACGGAAAAGCGAACTGCGTTGAAAGGGTTATCTGTACTGATGACGGTTCTCATTGGCCTCATCGGCGCGACCCGCAGCTACGCAGACGAAAACGCCTCCAATCCGCTGGCAGCGGTGAACAATACCGACTTACGTGCGCAGTATTTTGATCTCGACGGACCGGAACGCAGCGATTTCTTCCTGGACGGGGCGTACATGTTGACGCCGAAGCTAAAGCTCAAATACGAGCTTCACTACTGGGATACCGATGTGACCGGATCCAGCGAGAGCGACTGGGAATCGCTACATGTAAAACCCATTTATTTTCCGGAAAAGTGGGTGGGGGAATGGGGTGCATGGAAGTACAAACTGGCTATCGGTGGTGAGTGGATCGTGGATTTCGGGAATGAAGATAAAGGCATTGGAAGCGGTTCGGATCAGATTGCTCCGTTGGTGGGTGTGGCGCTGGTGAAAGGAGGCACGGTGGTGGTTCCGCTGGTGCAACACTTCGTGGAATACGACGGTCCGGACGTCAACCAAACGGCGTTTCGACTGATTGGGATTCAGTCGCTTCCAAATAAGTTCTGGGGCAAATTGGACGCCAAGGTACCGGTAGACTGGGAAAACGACAATGCGATTCCAGCAACAATAGAGGTTCAGCTCGGGAAGATGTTCACGTCGTCATTCGGTACCTACGTGGACGGTCTTGTCGGTATCGGTAATGACAGACCGTATGACTGGGGAGCCGGAGTGGGGGTGCGCTTTAATTACTAAGGACAGGTGCCTGCTGTCAGGTTTTGGGTGTTGGGTCTGACACCAGAAACGTGCAGCCCATATTGGAGATAAGGACGTTGATCATGAAAAGTATTGGTAGAAGGCCGGACTTGAGCGGGGGGACATTTAAGTATATGTCCCCGGAATTAAGTGCTTCGTTGAGTGAGTTCGATGATGTCGGTCAGACCGACTATCACGAGCATTGATTGGAGGGACATTCACTATGATTAGACGTACTTCGCTGGGATTTTTAGCGATCCTTGTTTCATTTAGCATATCGAATGCTGCCAGAAGCGCCGACGAGCCTTCAGCCATAGAGCCCGAGGCGGCGCAGGTGCTGCGACAGATGAGCGATTATCTGGATTCGCTTGCGCAATTTACGTTTCGTGCCAACAACACCATCGACACGGTGGTGCGGTCGGGACAGCAAATACAGTTGAGCGCTCAGGTCGACATCGCAATACAGCGGCCGAACCGGTTCCGCGTCAACCGTAAGGGGGATATTGTCGATCAAGAGTTCTATTTTAACGGTAAGACGCTGACGTTGTACGGAAAGGGCGTGAACTATTACGCCAACATGAACGTGTCGGAAATGGTTGACATCAACACCGCGCTCGAATTGGCCAAAGAGGAAGTCGGGGTCTTCGTACCGGCGTCCGACCTGGTCTATCAGAACGCCTACCAGGCACTAATGGAAGATGTGGAGTCCGGGACGGTGGTCGGCACCAGTACCGTCGACGGGGTGGACGTTCACCATCTGGCGTTTCGCGGCAGTGATGTGGACTGGCAGATCTGGGTCGAGAAGGGCGACAAGCCGCTGCCCAGAAAATATCTGATCACCTCGAAGTGGGTAACGGGGGCGCCCCAGTTCACGGCGGTCTTCTCAGACTGGAACACATCGGCGCAGCTGGACGACGCGCTGTTCACTTTTTCACCGACGCCGAAGGCCGAGCAGATCGGATTTATCCCGCTGCGCGGCCGCTCCGTATCCGGTACAGGAGGAACCCAATGATGAAACCCATGAAAACCGTTGCCATCGTAATTTCTGTGTACTTGCTTGGGACGATCCTCGTCGGACTTCCCGGGGTGCCGTTGTTGGAGTTGTCTCTCATGGATGCCGCGCACGCTGCGCGTCCCGCGGTGCACCGCAGTGCGCATCGGACGTCACGACCCGCCCGCGGGCATACCAATGTCGATGTGGATGTCGACGGCCGCGGCCGTGTCCGTGATGTCGACGTCGATGTCGATCGCCACGGTCGCCATCGCAGCGTGGACATCGACGTTGACCGCGGTCCTCGCGTCGGCGCGGTCGCCGCGGCGATTGCGGTGGGAACCCGGGTGGCGACGCTGCCGCGCAGTTGTACCACGGTCGTGACCTATGGCACCACGTATCACCATTGTGGTGGCGTCTACTATCGGCCGTACTATGAGGGTACGAAGGTGGTTTATGTCGTAGTGGATGCGCCCTAGAGTTGTGGGTGTAGGCCCTAACGCTTGGGTCGCCCTTGGCATAAGTCGATGGCCTCAGGCGCGATTGAGAAAAGTGAGCTCTGATTGTGCGTCTTCCAATCAGACTTATTGCCAGTGAACGCTGTAAAACCACCGCGCAAAAGTTTAAAGGATCCTGATTGGATACCAGTAAATCAATGAAATCGAGTACTTCGATGACCAGAACCTGTCGAGTCGTTGCTCCTCTGTTGCTGGCCATGCTGTTTTCACAGGCCGCCAGTGCAGCCAAGTGGCAGTACGAAATCACCCCCTATCTTTGGACAGCGGGTATGGATGGAGATATCGGCCCCCCTGGTAGGACGACAAGCGTTGACGTCTCGTTCAGTGACTACATCGAGTTTGTCGATGCTGCTTTGGCGTTTGTCTTTGAAGCGAGAAGCGACAAGTGGTCCTATGGAGTCGACCTGATGTGGGTCAAGTTGCAGGAGGATCTGGGCCTGCCGGCGGCGACTATCGATGCCGAGGTCGAACAATTGTTGTTCGAGGGTTGGGTCGGTTATCGACCGGAGGCATGGCGCAATCTGCGAGTGATGGGTGGTGTACGTTATACGGACGTAGACTCGACCTTCGATTTTGTGGGGTTACCGCCGAATTTAAACGTCAGCGACAGTTTTGCCGATCCCTTCATTGGACTAGAGTGGCGGCCCCGACGCGGCAAGTGGGAGTTTCTGTTACAGGGTGACATCGGCGGCGGTGTCGACGCGGATTTCGCATGGGGCGCGGTGTTCGGTGCGAGTTATCAATTCTCCGAGAGCTGGTCTGTCAAAGGTGCCTATCGGTTCCTGGATATTGACTTCGAGAGCGACGAGCTGGTGTTCGATATGTTCCTGGAGGGCCTGATGATCGGGGTGGGTTACAAGTTTTGAGCCTGAGGTAGAAGATGAAATCCACCTTTTTTTTATTTTTTGTCTCTGAACGGGGAGCAGGTAAGGATAAAGGGCGCCGCCGTTGGGTGAGACAGTAAGCGAAAGTAGATGTGCGTAGACAGTGAGCGTGAGGTGTTGCGTACAAACAACTACTGTCGCCAACCGTTACGATTTGATAGACAACTCGTTATGTAAACGTTCCAGAGGAGTTATGCAAATGCAACCAATCCTAAGAGCTGTTTCGGTGCTGGTCTGTGTGGTTATTGCCGCCGGCACGGTCGCCGCCAAAGAGCCTTCCAAGCAAGAACAGCAGGATGACATTCGTAAGACCACCGCCGAGACGCTGGCTAGACTCTACGCCGCACATCCGAGCGCCAAGTCGGCCATCGAGGGAGCTGCCGGCTACGCGGTGTTCAGCATATTCGGGATGAAGATATTCGTCGCCGGTGGCGGTAAGGGCAAGGGCGTGGCGGTGGATAATGCCACCGGCAAGGAGACCTTCATGCGCATGATCGAGGTTCAGGCTGGACTCGGGATGGGAATCAAGAAATTCCGCGTCGTGTTTGCGTTCGAGGATCGTGCCACCCTGAACCAATTTATTGAGTCCGGTTGGCAAGTGGGCGGTCAGGCCACCGCCGCGGCCAAGGCGAGCGGAGAAGGCGAAGCGTTCGCCGGCGCGTTGTCTGTCTCGCCGGGCGTGTGGATGTATCAGCTCACCGACGAGGGTCTGGCGCTCGAATTGACCGGCAAGGGCACCAAGTATTACAAGGACAAAGACCTCAACTGAGGCGTGAGGCATCGATCCCCTCTTCCTCGTATGTAAGCAAGATCGATATCGAAACTACAAGCAATGTGACGGAGTGGTATTACAGATAATCGCGAGAGCGGACCTTCAAAAAGCAAGTTTTCTCGTGTACCGAAGGTCGGGTCATGGCCGGTTGCTGTCTGACGCGGTGCAGCAATTTACCCCTGTATTCTCGTTCTTGGACGTGACCGCAACGAGTATTTTGCAGCCTATCGCCTTTCAACATTGTTGCATCACACGGAATCAGCGACAGATGCCCGCACCGTGCCCTTATGTAAAGCTTTACATAAGGGCACTTATGTGAAGTTGTTGATTATGTGAAGTTGCAAGTCGGAACACGCGTTTACCCCTGTCTACAGGGGTAAACTCGGATTCCGTCCTTCACATAATTAAAGCGTTTTCAGGAAGTCGATCAGTGAGTCAGGCGCACTATAACGCTGGAGTTTTGCCTCCGGTTGATGAAGCCTGGCCAGTGCGCGTTCCTTCAAGGCCAGATCGGCTTCTATGTACTGGTGGGTCGTTGTTGGACTCTCATGCCCTAGCCAAAGCGCGATCACGCTGATGTCAACACCCGCCTGCAAGAGGTGCATCGCCGTGGTGTGGCGGATCGTATGTGGAGAAATACGCCGCTTTGCCAAGTCCGGGTTAGTCACGGTCGCAGTTTGCACAGCCAACGCCAATCGCTGGATGACGTTGCTGCGCGTCATTACATATCCATCGCGATTAGGCAGCAGTGGTGATGTCGCCTCGAACAGGGTATTCAGCTTCAACCAAGCGCGGATTGCCTTGACGGTTGATCGCCACAGCGGAACGCTGCGTTGCTTGCGGCCCTTGCCATGCAGATGGACGCAGGCAGCGCCATCATCGAGCACCACCTCGCCGACCTTCATGCCCGTGATTTCCGACACACGCGCCCCCGTGTTGTAAAGCAGAAGGAACAGCACGTGGTCGCGCTGGCTTACCCATGTCTCATCAGGCATACCAATCACCG
>CAMYNX010000166.1 GCA_947259875.1 uncultured Gammaproteobacteria bacterium
CTGGAAGCCGTGCTCGTGAAGGACGTCCCTCAGGCGCTCCAAGCCGCGCCGTTCCAGCCATTGTGAATTCTTGTCGTTTACCACAGCGGCCCTCGGGCGCCGAGACGGCACCGTTCCAATGTGCCAGTTTGTCATGGCGGCACAGCCGGCGCCAACCGGTGTAACCGAGGTTGCCGGGAGATTCCCCATTGTGATTTGACAGCGCAATACAAACGGATAGTAACTATAAACCCCATGTCGGTATTGACAAGTTAAATAACGCGTAGCTGTATATCCTCGGTTATTTTCCTTCTATAACGCCGCAGCACGTTTCCAAGACACAAAGGCTCGCATTCGTAGTATCCGATAATTCTTTGCTGATACTAAGTGGCGACCAAGATTGAATAGATTGTAAACAGCCACGTGTACACCTAAAAATCGTTGCGCTTGTCGGGAGGATTTAAAGCGTCGCATGCCTCGCTCCCGGACTCGCGTCGGTTGATGAGAAAGCTCTGCCCTGTTATTGGCATACTGGGTTGTATCGTGAATTGTCTCTGGCATAAGTTCTCTATGCGCAACGCCATAGCTTCTCAGCTTGTCCGTCACAATCTTTCTCGGTTCGCCATGATGATTTTTCAGCAGCCGCTTGAAGAAACGCTTAGCAGCCTCGCCGTCACGACGTGTCTGAAGAAACACATCGACTACTTCGCCATCCTGGTCAACAGCCCGCCACAAGTACTGCTGTTTGCCATCTATCTTCACAAATACTTCGTCTATGTAGAATGTATCGCCGAACCCCTGATGCTGATATTTCAACCTTTTGGTATATTGGGGGCCGAACTTGTTGCACCACAGACGAATCGATTCATAGCTTACGGTAATTCCGCGCTCAGCCAATAAATCTTCGATGGCGCGATGGCTGAGGTTGTATCTATGATAGAGCCAAACGGCATACTGAATGATTTCAGAGGGAAACCGGTAGCGTTTGTATAAGTTTGTTGATCTATTCATCCGGCAATTGTCGCCCAGGGGGACTTAATTTGACAGTACCACGAGGTGTATACCGGACGCTCAAAGCAACATTTCCTGATCGACTGCAATGGCCGGTTTCCGCCCTTATGAATCAACCGCATCAGGCACTACCTGCCCGTTCAAATGTAAATCAATACAGATAAGCATTGTTAATTACATAAGGAATAGCGGATAAGGAATAGCGGATAAGGAATAGCGGGTCGGACCATAACAACGCATTGAATATGCGAGGGTCGCCTCTTCAATCATGGGCTACACATCTCTTAGAGCGGCCATTCTTCGCTCGAAATGCTCTTCTTAACACGCACAACGTTAATAATTTTACTGGCTGTTCATGGTCGGCCAGACTTAATACCCGCATTTCACCCGTCAAAAGCTGCTTCTAAGCTCAAAAACAGTGCTAGTTCCGACGCTAAAACCAAAGGATTCAACAAACTACGACGGTCCGACCCGTGTTATCTTCCGTGTGCCTGCGTCAATCATTTCAATATCCTGTTCGAACAGACAAGATGCTCATTGCAACTTCATCCGAGAATGATGGCCGGCAGCCCATTGCTGAGCGTAGACGGCGACATGTGTCGTCCTCGTGTTATCACCTGAATCGCCTGATCGGTCAGTCACGATGATCGATGCCGGTTTCACAGACTTTCGTCAGAAACTCGTCGGTTTCGTTGAGAGCCAACGTTTTCAGCGATCGATCACCCTGCTCATCGTTATCAATGCCGTCACGCTCGGTCTCGAGACTTCGGATCGGGCCATGGCGAGCGCCGGCGTCCTGCTGACCGCCCTGGATCGCATCATCCTCGGGGTCTTCGTAATCGAACTGATTCTGAGAATCACTGCGCATGGAAGCCGATTCTTTCGTGACCCGTGGAGCATCTTTGACTTCGTCGTCGTTGGTGTTGCACTCGTACCGGCCACCGAAAAATTTTCTGTGCTGCGCGCACTGCGCGTATTGCGCGTGCTGAGGCTCGCGTCCGCCGTACCCCGGATGCGCCGCGTCGTCGCGGCGCTTCTCGCCGCCCTGCCCGGACTCGGCTCGGTGGTCGCTATCCTGGCCCTGATCTTCTACGTGGCTGGGGTCATGGCGACCCAGCTCTTCGGCGACGCATTCCCCGACTGGTTCGGAACGCTGCCCCGCAGCATCTATTCGTTGTTTCAAATCATGACGCTCGAAAGTTGGTCCATGGGTATCGTACGCCCGGTGATGGACGTCTATCCGTATGCATGGGCGTTCTTCGTGCCCTTCATCTTGATCGCGACATTCACGATGCTCAACCTGTTCATCGCCGTCGTTGTGAATGCGATGCAGAGCCGGTATCACGAGATGGAAGCCGAACAAGCCGAGGCCGCCCACGCCGAGCGCGTCAATCTGCTCGAAGAGGTTCGTGCCTTGCGTGCCGAGATTCGGGAGTTGAAAGGCTCACTTCGGACGGAATAGGCACCGCTTGCGCGGAGCCCAACTACTCAGAGGACAGACCACGATGTCCGGGAATAATCCCAAACAGAGCGCGATCGCAAACCGCAGGTAGGTTCATTAATGGTGGTCTGCCCCCTATTTCCGTTAGTATTTCCGTAGATATTTCTCACCTACAAGAATGGGGGATCAGATATAGCAATGGGTCGAGTAAACGCGCTGATTTTCGACGTGGACGGGACCTTGGCTGATACAGAGCGCGATGGGCATCGAGTCGCCTTTAACAAGGCCTTCGCCGAAGCAGGTCTGGATTGGGAATGGAGTGTGGAGTTATACGGTGAACTATTAGCGGTCACGGGAGGCAAGGAGCGCATCCGTTTTTATCTGGATAAGTACAACACCGAGTTTCAACGCCCTGGTAACTTTGATGAGTTCGTTGCTGGACTCCATGCCGCCAAGACCACCTTTTATACGCGGCTGTTATCGCGTGGCGAGATTCCCTTGCGACCAGGCGTGGAACGGCTGCTACGTGAAGCTCGGGAACAGGGAATGCGTCTGGCCATTGCTACGACTACGACACCGGAAAACGTCTCGGCCCTTTTGACCTATACGTTGGGCGAGTCGGCTTTGGAATGGTTTGAGGTGATAGGCGCAGGTGATGTAGTACCGGCGAAAAAACCCGCACCCGATATCTATCATTACGTCTTGGAGGCCATGAACCTCGCACCCGAGGAGTGCGTGGCGTTTGAGGACTCCCGCAACGGCATCCTCTCTTCTCGCGAAGCCCGGCTGACTACAATCGTGACTGTCAACGACTATACACGGGAACATGATTTTACTGACGCGGCCATTGTGCTTGACCAACTGGGTGAGCCCGATAAGCCCTTCATGGTCCTGCAGGGGGATGCCCGAGGCCATCATCTTGTAGATCTCGCCATGATTCGGACGCTGCTGGGATAACTAATTAGGGGACAGATCACGATTTCCGGGAATAATCCCAAACAGAGCGCGATCGCAAACCGCAGGCAGGTTCATTAATGGTGGTCTGTCCCCTATTTCCCCGCACCCGAGACCCCATCGGATTTATTTGTTGTGTTGCCTTAATCCACGGCGAATCGAATTAAGTAAACTGTCAACCAAACTCGCGGCCGCGAGGATACCGGGGCGCCGCGGCTAATTGGAAGCTTCTTTATAAGCTTGGTTAATCTGAGCCCAGGAGGAGTAGACCTCATCGGGCCAGAGCGATTGAAACCAGTAAATGATGTCCGTAATTTCCTCGTCGCCAAGCTTTGCGCCAAACGCCGGCATGATCTTGCTTCCGTCCCGTATGAGTTCCACCAGCAGTGATTTAGGATGGTGCCAAGTATGCGCCGTGCCGTTGAGCGGGGGAGGCGGGTAGTTTCCAGACGCGTCCCTTTTGTGCCAGTCGGGGGTGCCCTGTGCATTATCGCGGTGGCACTGGACGCAATTTTCCTTATACAGTTTTGCGCCGCGGGCGATGCTGGCAGCGCTGCCTTCCCGCGTAAATTCGACCTTCGCTTGCACCGTGGCATTCAGTTCGACGGCGAGATCCTTCAGCGAATTGTAGCCCCGGCCTGGCTGTTCTAAATCGGACTGCGCATTGCACACGGAAAACAACAGAGATGAGACGGCGGCGACAGTGCTGTGCTTTACGAAGTTGTGCAATGAGGTGACTAACTTTCAGCTTGCGAAAATCAAGCATACACGATATTCGGCCTTTTCCAAGACCGCATCAGGCGACCAACGCACACAAGGTCAGGTCTTGTATTGCACCCGACGACCTGTGAACTTTTAAGCACCCGTTCCTTGCCGGAGTAGATGTGGACGATCTTATTGCCCCTTCTCTTCTTTGGCTGGATACACTCGCGTCCTGCAAATGTCTTTAGCTCATAACAGAACTCGGTGTTGTCGTTGGCGGTCCAAGTAGAACTTTCCGTCTTCCCTTTCCAGGTCGCATCAAGTGTCCCGTCGGTGTGAAATAGAACGCACCTTTACCCTTGTCTACACTTACTAGAAGGCGGAGGTGCGGGCCTATTCAACGCAACTTTCGCAAACGGTCGGCGAACGCAAACACCATCTGGAGAAAGGATTGCTGATCCTGCACAACCGAAGTTTTCTGCCCGGCTCTCCCCAACAACGGGCGATGATCTGGCTGGGCATACTGCTATTGTGCCTGCTCATTGCGGCCGGTACCCTGCTGTACTTTATTCTCTACGACGTTTGCCCCACTTGCAGTCCGGGCGAGATAGCCGCCTCCGCCTGGGGGAGACTTTTGAAGGAAAAGGGGATGGTCTTTGCTCTGGTGGCAACACCGGTACTGCTGGTGTTCTTCCTCATACTTGCTTTTGGATCGCGCAATCGCGAACGTCTCATACTCACAGAAACGGGAATAGAGTTCCGATCCCCACTGTCCGGGCCGCTCAATTTCCTGCATCGGGATTGGTCGCTGCAATGGCTCGAGGTCCGCAGGGCATGGATCGGGCCGATGTTCAAGTTTGCCGGCGGGCAATTTACGTCTCTGTTCTTCGAAACCGGCAACAAGCGGCGGCGGATACTCCTCTATCCCTGGGTGGACCCGCGCCACTACCGCCCCCGCACGCTGCGCAAGGAAAAGGCCTACATCGATGCCCTGCAAAAGCAGCAGGGACCCGAGTACAAGGTATTAACCGCGGAGAGCGCCGTGGTCAGGTTCATCGCAGAACATGTACGCGGTGTCGAGATCGAGCCCGCACCAATAACATCCACCGGGTTCGCGTTGGAAAAGAACCCCTGGGCCCTGGGTGTGGTGGTGCTGTTCTTCCTGCTCGTCGCCTATACCGTGATCGACGGTTTCGTGCTGATCGGGGAGACCTATGTCACCCGTCCCGCCTACGAGGTCTTTGCTACCGGCGGGCTGGCGGCGGCCATTGTCGCGGCCCGTCTGCTGCGCGCACGGGGTGTTCCCAACCTGGAAAGCGCAGTGTTGGGTGTTCTCCTGGGAGCGGCCATTGGCTGCGCCCTCTATCCCGGGGTGCTGCGCCTTAACCAGTGGACGGACAGCTCGGGCCTCCAGGTTCATACTTATCAATCGCAGGGCGAGGGGCGGTTCACACCGCTGGACGAGTCGCTGCCCGAACTGCACTTCGACGATTACCCGGAATACTGGCGCGAGTTCGGCGTTGGCGAGCACCAAGACTTCGAACTCCGCCGGGGCGGCCTGGGTTTTTACCAGTTGAACATGGGGCCGATCCACGATGCCATCGTCGAACATTATCGGTACAAGAACCGGCCCGGCAGGGAAGCCGGAAAGGCCCAGCCGGGCTGAGGCCGGCACTGTAGACCGGTATCCCGCCGGCCTAAGGGTCGACACTTCCCAGGTACTGCCTACGGGAACAGCAGCAACGGGCACGTTGCTGACCTACCACGATCAGGTCGCGACCGGCAGCCGTGGGTCGACTCCAGATGATTTAGTTGTCAAGGGCGCTTCGCGGCCAATTGGAGGTATTCGGCCAGACGAAGCTATGACCCTTGAATGACCGTTGCATACCGCGGAGCTTCGCGGAATCTGGATAAATCTGTATGTTTTTCATTAGCCGTGGCCGCTACGGAAGAAAATCGGCGGTTGGGCCACCACCCCCAACTAGCGTATCTTCCTTAGTTATCACGACTCGTTTGATTGGCACCTGGCATGGCTAAGAAGGGCGTTTACGATGTCGTCATCATCGGCGCTGGACACAATGGCCTGGTATGCGCTTGCTATCTTGCCGCGTCCGGGTTCAAGGTTCGCGTACTCGAACGCAGCGAAGTGGTGGGTGGCACCGCTGTTACCGACGAGTTTCACCCAGGATTTCGCAATTCGGTGGCCAGCTATGCGGTCAGCCTGTTAAATCCCAAGATCATCCGTGACCTGAACCTCACTGAACACGGGCTCAGGTTCGTGGCTCGGCCGCTCGCCAACTTTCTCCCGCTTCCTGAGAATGACTATCTGAAGCTCAGCAGCGAGCTTCAGATCACGCAAAAGGAGTTTGCGCGCTTCTCGCCGCGCGATGCCGAACGCTTACCCGCTTATTACCAAATGCTGGAGCGCGTGGCCGATGTGCTAAGAAATCTCATGCTGGAGACGCCGCCCAACGTCGGCGGCGGCGTGGCCAACATGCTGCGCGCTTTGAAGCTGGGCCGCCGCTTGCGCCGTCTCTCGATGAAAGGCCGGCGGGACATGCTCGAGCTCCTGACGCGAAGCGCCGGCGAAGTGCTCGACGCCTGGTTCGAGGCCGCCCCCGTCAAGGCCGTCTTCGCCTTCGATGCCGTCGTCGGCACCTTCGCGAGCCCATACACGCCCGGCACGGCGTATGTTCTGTTGCACCACATGCTTGGGGAAGTGAACGGCGCTAAAGGCGCCTGGGGCCACGCGGTTGGCGGCATGGGTGCGATCACCGAAGCGATGGCGAAGGAGGCGCGGCGCCGCGGCGTCGAGATCAGCACCGGTGCGCCCGTGGCCAAGGTGCACGTCAGCAAAGGCGCCGTGCGGGGTGTGACGCTCGTGGACGGCACCGAAATCCATGCCCGGTGCGTCGCCGCCAACGTCAACCCGAAGCTTCTATATCTGCAATTGATGGAGGCGGGCGATCTGGATGCCGACTTCCTCGCGCGCATACAAAACTGGAAATGTGAATCCGCGACGTTTCGCATGAACGTCGCGCTGTCCGCGCTCCCGGATTTCCGTTGCCTGCCGAGCAGCGAACGCCAAGAACACCACATGTCTGGTATCTACTTCCTTCCCTCGCTCGCGTACATGGACCAGGCGTATACCGATGCGCGCGCGTTTGGCTGGTCGCGCGAGCCCATCATCGAGATGGTGATTCCGAGCACCCTGGACGACAGCCTCGCGCCGAGCGGCGCCCACGTGGCCAGTCTGTTTTGTCAGCACTTCCGTTTCGCCCTGCCGGACGGGCGAAGTTGGGATGAGGCTCAGGAACAGGCCGCGGATCTCATCATTGATACGATCGATCGCTACGCGCCCAACTTCAAGAACAGTGTGATCGCTCGCATGATCCTCTCACCCTTGGAAATGGAACGTAAATTCGGTCTCATTGGTGGCGATATCTTTCATGGTGCGCTGCGCCTCGATCAGTTGTTCAGCGCTCGACCGGTGTTGGGACATGCGGATTACCGAGGGCCGGTGAAGGGGCTCTACATGTGCGGGGCGGGCACCCATCCAGGGGGCGGAGTGACCGGCGTACCGGGACACAATGCGGCTCGCGAAATCAAGAAAGACCTCCAACAGTTACGACTCAAGGGAAGATAGCGGCCATGAGCGGTTGCTGTAGTCGATCAGAATTGATTGTTTTCAGCGGCCGGTGTGCATTTCATTACCATCGTTAATAATTTTTTCGGATCGGATTACAACCTTAGTGGTCTGTAATTCCGTAACGTGCCCAGGATCGCGGTAGGGATACCGGTTACCCGATACCCCCCGCACAGATCCCAGCGAGCGCAATTCACGCACTGGGCTCCTACCTTGGGTGAGTGACGGCA
>CAMYNX010000167.1 GCA_947259875.1 uncultured Gammaproteobacteria bacterium
AATACCGACCGTTAATGTAATTGAGATCACACCACCTAACGCAACGAGTGGCACGCAAATCAAGATTCGGGGGTACAACAACAATCGTCGAGAACTATTCACACACGAGCGAGTCAAGGACTACATCCAGTGGTTTACAAAATTCGGTTCGATTGAAACGTCGTTCGGCATTGAAGCAAACAACAATGTGACACTCCATCTTGCAGGGCTTGACCATTCGACATCCGAGCAGTTGACGTTTGGCCATTTTTTCCCACCCGATAGCAAGAGCATACAGAAATTGTTCGACGAGCATCTCGTTAAGGCTCCCGACTTCTACTGCAAGAGACTTGTAAAGGAAGGCCAACTCAAGAATTTTCCTGAGATCAAGTACCACGCCGTGTTTTGTATCGAGGGCAATAAAACAAAGCAGGAATACAACAGGATGCTCAGGCGGCAAGGCTACAAGGCACCGGAGGGAGCATACACGGTTCAGGAGCGGTATGGACTTTGGCTGTGTAAGGACTTCATTCCGATTCAAAGAAAGAACGAATGGCTGACGTTCAAAGGGTCTGAATACACGAAATTCCACGCATTCCTGAATTGCCAGGACTTCCGGCTGACGGCGAACCGGGGCTCCGTTGACAACACTCCATCAGAGATCATGGCAGACGTGAAGGAAGCCGTTCTAGGCATCTACAGCGAGATTGTGCAGGGCGATGCATGGCGAGAGATTGAATGGCTCGAAAGTGAGGCCGAAGGGTACCTGACTGCGGAACGTGAACGGACGGACTTCCAGTGGAGGGCGTCCAAAGCAAACAAGGCAAATGTGTGCGAGTACAAGGACACAATACTCGTCGAACCCCAGCGGGAAATCGGCGTCTTCGCATTGTTTCTGAAGTTGGACATGCTGATGCCGGATCTTTTTCCGTTCGAGGTTGTGGACTACGACACTCACTCGGGGATCGATGTGGTCGCAAAGGGAGACAAGTGCGTATTCCGCTGAAGATGAACACCTATTCCGGCGGAAGATGAACACTCTACCGCCCTTAAACATTGGCTGAGGTTCTTTTTACCCTAAGTGTTCATCTTGCGTCAATGATGACCTTACTTTTCTCATGGATTCTCCTTTCAATTCCAGCTTATGGGCATTGTGCAACACTCGATCAAGTATCGCATCGGCCAATGTTGCATCGCCGATATAGTCATGCCATTTTTTCGTTGGTAATTGACTGGTCACAATGGTTGATTTGGTGGCATGACGATCCTCCATTATTTCCAATAGATCGTTACGCTGACTCAATGTCAATTTCTCCAACCCCCAATCGTCAATGATAAGCACATCGACTTTGGCAAGCTGATTAACTATTTTTAAGTAACTGCCATCACCATGAGCGATGGTCAGCATTTCAAATAATCTTGTTGCGCGGTAATAACGAACACTACTTCCTTGATGGCAAGCATAATGACCCATTGCACATGCCAGATATGTTTTACCACATCCAGTCGGGCCAGTGATCAGCAGGTTGCGTTTCTTGGTGATCCAATCCCCTGTCTGCAAGGCGGCGATTTGGGTTTTTTTTAATCCTCTCGGATGGGTGTAATCCACATCTTCAAGCCGAGCAATTATTTTAAAACGTGCAGACTTCAATAGTCGTTGCAAGCGCTTATTCTCTCGCGAAGTGATTTCTTGATTAATTATCAAAGCAATACGTTCATCGAAACAGATATCATCATAGGTTTGAGGCTGACTCCATTGTAATTCCAATGCGTCTGCCATACCGCTGAGTTTATGTGTTCGCAGTTGTGTTAACGTTTGTTTTTGTAACACGCTATTTCTCCTTAACGGTTAGTAGTAATACTCTGAACCACGAATATTTTCGTGATCATCAGAGGTGGGTTCTTCTGTTGAGTTGTCTTTTTCATCACGTAGTAAATCGAGTTGATCGATGTTCTTTTGTAAAATGGACTTAATGCTTTTAACCTTAGGCGAGCCAATCGCCACTGCGCGTTGGCAAGCTCGTTCAAGACGCTGTGCATCGTATTGTCTTGAAAGATTCAATAAGCCCAAGCAACTACGATAAGCTTGTTCAGGATGTGCTTTACGCGCTATCATTTGTTGAACCACAACAACGACGTTGGGCCCCAGGGCTTTCGCCCAGTTTAATAGCCGACCAGGCGTCCACTGCTGCTGTTTGCGATGGGCTTCTGGCATGTGGTTGGCATCGGTGCTAAAAGCGCCTTGACGGTAACTACGTGCATGACGTGAGACCTGTTTTCCCTTAAAGAACACGGCAACGCCATCCCGCGTTGCTTGTAGTTCAGAATACGGCAACGCCATCCCGCGTTGCTTGTAGTTCGACTTGATGCTTAACCAGATGATGGGGCACCGAGTAGAAGTGTTTTTCATACTCAATGTGATAATCGATATTGACGCGAGCTAATTTAAACTCGATGTATTCATAACGGGTTGCCGGCAATGCGCGCATCGCTGGTTTATCCAGTAATTCGAATTGACTGAGACGAGAACCGGGTAATTTTTGAAAGGGGCGTTGATTAAGATCCTTGAGTAATAATCGAATCTGTTGATTTAATGCTGCTAAGGTAAAAAAAGTCATGTGACGCAAGCGCGCCATAATCCAGCGCTCTACCACTAACACCGCGTTTTCTGCTTTTGCTTTGTCTTTAGGCTTGTAAGGACGAGCAGGAATAATCACTGTCTTGTAATGCTTGGCCATGTGCTGATAGCTGGCATTGATCACTGGTTCATAACGACATGCTTTTGTAGTGGCACTTTTCAGGTTGTCAGGTACCAATATTTCAGGGACGCCGCCAAAGTATTCGAAAGCATTAACGTGAGCTTGAATCCAATCGCCTTTTTTTTGAGACCAGCTGGCTTCGGCATAGGTATATGAGCTGGCGCCCCAGCACGTCACAAAGATCTGTGCTTCATGGCACTCCCCGGTCTCAGGATTAACGATGGGTAACGTTGGCCCACAGTAGTCGATAAAAAGTTTTTCACCGGCTTTGTGAACTTGACGCATGGAACGTTTGAGCGTGCCGATCCAGTCACGATAATGTTGGCAATACTGCGAATACTGATAGCCTTTGTCGCCGTGAAGTTGTTTATACTCATCCCAGAGTAACTGTTTGGTGATGCCCTTGCGTTTGAGTTCTTTGTGCATGGCCGCGTAGTCAGGTTCTACACGTGCGCGTAGCGAAGAAGATTGATTTGGGAATAACGCGGCCTCAAGTGCTTGATCATCCATGTCCGCTGGAAGTGGCCAAGATAATCCAGCTGCCGAGGCTCTGTTTAAGTGAAGTGTTACTGTGCCGAGGGCTATTTTTAAGCTGCGCGCGATTTGCCTTAAGCTTAATTTGGCCTCGAATTTAAGTCGTAAAACCGCTTTGATTGTTCGCATTGGCGTTCTCCGTGTTGGCATCGCTACTGTGCTCCCTAAAATGGAAAGGGACACAATATCAAAACTAAACAAAATCAATGCCTAAGAGAGGTTTTCGGGTGTTGCCAGCTGACTATTCCGGGAAGATGAACACTGATTCCGGAAATCAGTCAAAAGTGTTCACCTTCAGACCGGAATGGGTGTTCATCTTGAATCGGAATAGGTGTTCATCTTCGTTCGGAATGGGTGTTCATGATGGGTCGGAATACGCAGCGGTGAGGAGTCCTTGCATTGTTATGGCAAAGCCATCGAAATTGCCCCCGACAACGCGCTGGCACATTGGAACCGGGGTTTGCGGCTTCTGGCAATGGGGGACTTAGATCAAGGTTGGGAAGAGTATGATTGGGGTTTGCATACCAAGGAGCGGGCGCTGTCACAGCGCTATTCCTTTCTCATTTGGGATGGCAGCGACCTGAGCGGCAAAACGATTTTGGTATATGCGGAGCAGGGTGTGGGGGACGAGGTACTGTTTGCCTCCTGCCTTGCGGATGTGATCGAGCGTGCTGAGCGTTGCGTTGTGCAGTGCGATCCACGCCTGGCGCCGTTGTTTTCACGCTCTTTTCCCCAGGCGACGGTCCACGGAGGTGAGCGTGATGAGGAGCCAACGTGGCTGCAATACCTTGGGCGAATCGATGTTCAATGTCCCCTATACTCAATCTATAACGCGCCAGATCGGTCATTTGTGAATATTCACATAATGCCGGTGATAAATCTCCTACCCGAAGAAATACAACCATCTATGCTAAATTCCAGCAGAGATGGTCACTTATTCTGCCAGGCCTGCGGCGTTCACCAAACGCCGCTGAATGTTCATTCTATAGAAGATTACTGCCATGAAGACAACATCATTTGTAACCGCCGTCAGACGATCAAGACCTATAAACGATATCGCTTTTGCAGTTCTGTTTATCGGACTCATACTACCCGGCGCAGCCTTCGCGCTTTTGATCAATGAGGATACCGGCGAAGGTTGGAAGCCAGAGATCAATGAAGAAGGGGAACTTGAGACGCCTCCCGACTGGGTATTGGAAAACAACGAAGTGCTTGAAGACTTTATCGCGGACGGCACTTACCAATGGGTCGATCCTGGAGCTAATGACGATGAAGCGGCTGACACCGTAATTGTCAATCAAGACATGTGTCAGAGCCCGCTGAATGAATGGATCGCGACCGATTCGCAACTTTCCGTTGGCGAAGAAATCCAGAATCCATTCATCCGAGATGAACTTGTTAACGAAATATCGACATGGATTGATCAGAAACTTGCCAATCATCTTGATTCTCTGGATACCGATATCGACATTAATGCCGAGCCGGCAACCATAGAAGAATTGGCCTGTAACACCTGCGACATGAGCTATGCCCAATGTCTATTGGAATATCAGGATGGGTGGTATTGCAAAAGATACATCTACTGCAACATGGTTCCCAGCAGCACAGGTTCGTACATCGAACTGACTGTTCCCTTATGGACTAACTTCCTCAATCTAAGCGGCAGCCTGAACGTTACGGGTAAGGTGCATTACCAAGAAACGCTAAAACCGTCAGGGAAAATTATTCGCGAGCGGTGTCTGCTCGTTGACGATCACCAGGCAGATGGATTCGGCGCCGTAAACAATACATTTGTCGAACATGAATTCGAAGCTGCACTCGATGATCAAGGGCGTCTATGCCGAAGAGCAGGCCCCGATCCATCGCCCTAGAGGCCAATATAGGGCTCCCGAAAATGCGAAGTTGTTCTTTCGCGAGCCCTTAGTTTGACTCATGCCAGGCCAGGTGAAAAAGCGCGTAACCTGACAGCACCGGTTGCGGCACGGCCATGCCGATAATTTCTCCTGGAATCGGAGAGAGCACCTCGAAAGTCTCGTCGGTCAACGGATCAACGATTTTACCGAGTGAATCGCCGGCCTGAACCAGGTCACCCAGATTGGCCGTCGGGAAGAAAAATCCCCCGTTTCCAACAGCGGTTCGAACCCATCTCGACCGCTCGTACACACGAGCATCGGGAATTTCTCGCTCAGGCTGCTCTGTCATGTCAAGATAGGCCATGACGTTCTCAACGCCCTCTGCGCCGCGTTCAATTTCGTCCTCCTGGAAGCGGAACGGCTCGCCGGCTTCGTAGATAATTGCCGGGATACCCGCTTTCGCGGCCTCGCGGCGCAGGCTTCCGTCGGGACCTGAACCCCCAACAACGATGCCCAGACCGAAATGAATAGCGAGTTCCCGAATTGCCGGATCGGATAAGTCCGCACGAATTTGTGGGAGATTCGCCCGCTTGTTCGACGCCGTGTGCAGGTCGAGTAGCGCATCGCAGCGGATCACTACATGTGTGAAGACCTCATGCGCGATCAACCGCGCGACGCTGCCACCGGCGCTACCAGGAAATGCTCGATTCAGGTCGCGTCGGTCGGACAGGTACCGATTGCCGGTGCGAACACCTTCTGCATTAATGGCGGGCAGCGCGATCAACGTACCACGCAGTTCCTGCGCATCGATCTGTGCGAACGCACGCCTCACCACCTCCACGCCGTTTAACTCGTCCCCATGCACGCCTGCAGCGAGGCACAGCGTTGGGCCTGGAGTAACGCCCCTTGCAACAAATACGGGCATATTGAGATAAGAAGCCTCGAACGACCTGTCCGGTATGAACGGAAATTTTGTGCTCGTTCCAGGAGGAACTTCCCGACCCAGCAACTGCAACGAATCCCAGCGCTCTACATCTGACGCCTCGGCCGCAGCTGTAAGGCCAATTGCCACGATCAATTGCACTAACACCCGATCGATATTACAGGAGCGGAGTCGAGCTAACCGCAAATACCTCGCAATGGAGGTTACCCACCCTTCTCTGTTCAATATCCCTCTCCCTTAGTCGTGTTGCGTGAGGCGAATCAATCGCGGCGGACTGCAAAAGTATAGACGCAATAAAGCGGTCTTCAGCCGTGGACAACATTCGCGGAGGCGCCAGCATCCTGAAATGTAACCATCTGCGTAACACGAGCTTATCCCCTGAGGGTGTCCCGAATAAGCAGGAGGTTGACATGAACTACTGTGGCATTGATCTGACCAGCACATCAAGCGCAATTTGCGCCATGGGTGAACCGGGCGAGATCGGGACGATGAGTTCCCCACCGACGAAGAGGGTTTCCGTACCAGGCCTATCCCCTTGCCACCGAAATTTCCCGAATATGTCACTCCCACAGATTATTCGGACCATTTATCGACGTGATTGTGGCATGCGACGCGACTTGCGATATACTCGAATTTCGGCAAAGATACCGTTTGTCTCGCCTCGTAGAGGCGCCCTTTTGCTTCTCCCCAGGGGTACTCCGCGAATCGCGACTTGACGTCGTACAGGGGGTGTGTTTAGGTCTTATGCAAGCCGCGGAACGGTTCGCCCATTGACTGGGTCATATATTTTCAACCCACGCTAAATGGTGGATTAATTGAACAAAAGCTCGCAATGCAGATCCCCTAAATTTAAAGTGGTTTCGGGGTCGACTCTACCGATGGACCCGCACGACTGGTAATCGAAAATCTATTCAGCTTTACGCGGGCAAAAATCCCCCAAAGCGGGGCCAACACGTTGCGATAATCACGTCAAATATGAGGCATCGAACCACGTAAAGATTGCGTTGACTTAGCAAGTGCGGCTCGTAACAAGAAAGGATAAATTTCGTGAAGCCATGCGGATATTCCTTAGGAAAGTATTGAAACGGTTTCTATCCCGGCAGGAGGTCTAAATGTCAAGATGGCTAATTACGACTACGCTCGTCATTTTCCTAACCGGCTGCGACGGGCCGTTCGACCATATCGGTGATACCATCAAGAAGAACTTAGCCACCGTCACCTATGACAATGGAATTTCCATCACCGAAGGCAAAATTGTCGCTGACGCCTACCTGTATATTCACGGCAACCATATTGGTCCTGCGCCCTATGTCAATATCACCGATGGCGATAATGTCTGGTTAGGTATAGTGTACACAGGGTTTGGCGTCAGCCCTGTTCAAGCGAACGCACCACCGGTACAGGTAAATAAACACACGGGGGAAATCACTTGGGCGCAAGGGCCAACCGTGCATCGCATCGATGATACGCAGATCGTAAACAAAAAAATCAGCGCCGGCCGCTCCTTCTCAGGAGAAGCGTTGACAACGAATGAATAACAGGCTGAAATCTTCGCACCAAACAGGATACAAACAAGAACAAAAATCGCCAATTATCTGGGTGGCGAGCGACTCAAAGTCGCTTGGGACTCGAGAAAAAATAACTTCGTATTTTTCACGCCCAGATTTGGGTCGGCTTTGAACAAACCGATTTAGCAAAACCGCAGGACGAGCCCAGCTAATTCAAGGATTTTACGATTAAGGATCGTTCTAAAGATGGCCTGAAGATGGGATGCGAAAATCGTAAATTATTGTTTCGCGAGACCTTAAGAAGTAGGTGCGG
>CAMYNX010000168.1 GCA_947259875.1 uncultured Gammaproteobacteria bacterium
GCAACAAGTTGCCCGCTACGGCCTGAGTAGCGCCCAGGTCGGGCAAAGTACCCAAAACGCAATAGACAAGGTATCCCGCCGTGTTGAGCAATTCCGCGGCAGCCGGCCGTTTCCCGAGCTAACGGGCCGCATGGTCATTATCGTCGACGATGGATTAGCTGCCGGTTCGACGATGCGGGTGGCGATTACCGCCCTGCGCCGTCTCGCCGCAGAGCAAGTAATCGTGGCGGTACCCACAGGTCATGACCAATCGGTTCATCTGATCGCCGGTCTCGCGACAAAGGTATATTGCGCAAACATCCGCAGTGGGCTGAGTTTTGCGGTGGCAGATGCCTACCAACGCTGGAGCGACATCGAGGAGGACGAAGTGATGGAAATCTTAGCCCGTTACGGACCACGATCGGGATCGACTTGCGGGTCCGGAGACTCCGGCTGATGACGAACTAAAAACAGGCATCGGAGTCACAAAGTCCGGCCCCTGTTTTTGGGTTGTGTGCATTAGATCAAAGGCTGGAGACGGCGAGCCGGAAGACCTCGGGATGAGACCACATGCCGCCCATCGCCTACAGCTTGAAACCTGTCTACTTAGATATCCGTCACCAAATCGCCACCATCACGCACCCAACACACCGGCATATGCGTCGTATTACGTGCATAGCCGACATCGCCGCGTTCGTTGACCACGATCACGCCGCCCTCGTCACCGGTTTGTTCGGCAAGTATGCCAATTGCCTGTTTGGCGGTAACCTGTATGGGCACGCCGGGATGCATCAGATCGACCACCGTTTTTGCCAACACCACTCGGATAATCGCCTCACCGATACCGGTACACGACACGCCGCTGCCGTGATTGGCGTAGGTGCCACAACCGATCAGTGCCGCATCACCCACACGACCCGGATACTTGTTGGCGATTCCTCCAGTCGATGTAGCGGCTGCGAGTCGACCCGCGTGATCCAGTGCGACACAGCCTACGGTCCCGTGCTGTTGCTCCGGACGCCCCGGATGCGCGTTAATCAAGTCTTGCGGATCACACAGCGTTATACCGTGTGCGTGGGCAAACCGCTCAGCACCCTCTCCGGCCAATAATATATGACGTTGGTCTTGCATAATCCGGCGCGCCAAGCGTATGGGGTTCTTGATCCGCTTAACCGCCGCCACCGCCCCCGCACAGCCTTGTGCACCGTCCATGATTGATGCATCGAGTTCAACTTGACCATCGCTGTTTGTCGGTGATCCGACACCGGCGTTGAACAGGGGATTGTCCTCGAGGGTCACCACCGCCGCCACCACTGCGTCCACCGCAGACCCACCATGCGTCAGCACCGTCCAACCTGCCTGCACCGCCTCTCGGCACCCCAACAGGCGAGCCGGTACCGTGTCTTCGGCAATCGGACCGGCGCCGCCGTGCACTACTAATGCTGCTGAACCAACCACGAACAAGCCCCTTTTCTGCTGTCAATCGAAACCGAGCAATGCCGGATACATCAACCACTCAATCAGCCACATGCCAGCATCACTCTTAAGCAAACACGTCACTGCAGTGGTGTGAAGCTCCAAGATTGCATCATCCTCACCATAGACCAGATGTCCCGCGAGCTTGGCCATAAAGGGCAGGTGTCCAACAACCATGAGGTCCGAACCCGTGCGGCTCAACCGCTCGCCGACCGGTGCCACCGGATCGTTTGGATGTAGACCCGGCCAAACGCCGAGTTCGGCATTGCCATCCAGGCCACCATTCAAGATCTCTGCGGTCTGCGCTGCGCGAGCTTTACCGCTATGCACGATGGTGCCAACCCGCACGCCGGCGTGGGCCAGAAAACCCGCCATACGCCCCGCCTCACGCCGGCCCTCGTCACTCAGCGGCCGGTCGCCGCTCGGATGGGTCGACACCGCATCACCATGTCGCACCAGATAAATATGCATCGCGGCCTCCTCACCGGTTGAACGATTCCTTTAATATATAACGTCATGAAAGATCCGTCTTCAAAACTCGCCCACCGTCCCGGCACACAGACATTCCAACCGGGCACGCTTTGGCCGCTAATCATTGGTCAGTCGCGGCTCGCCATTGAACACGGTGTGCTGCGTACCATCGAAACCGAGCAAAGATTCCTGGAGGACAACGGCGTTGCTTTCGTGATCCGCGTGGTATCCAGCCTGGCTCGCAAGGAACAAAACCAACGAATACAACAAGTGAAACATAGTGGGCGGCACATAAATCCCTTTCTGCCGCCGGAACCGGCGCTATTCGTCAGCGACGTCTCAAGTACTCATCTTGCCGTGCTCAATAAATTCAATGTCATTGAACATCATCTGCTGATTGTCACGCGGAAATTCGAACATCAGGAGATGCTGCTCAACGAGTCTGATTTCGCCGCGCTATGGCGCTGTCTAGGAGAATTCCCCAGCCTGGGTTTTTATAATGGCGGTACGGTGGCCGGCGCCAGTCAGGCACACAAACATCTGCAGCTGGTGCCTCTGCCGTTCGCCGCTACCGGACCGCATATTCCCATGGAACCCTTGTTGCGGTCGGCAGCGCCGATCGGGCGGGTCGGTGTGTGCGATCAATTGCCGTTTCGTCACGCCTTCGTGCGACTCGGGCCGCAAGCCCCCAAGTCAGACATGCTGCTCGGCCTTTACTCGGCGATGCTGGAGACCGTTGGTCTAGATCCTGTCAAGCGGCGAGATGGCGTTTACCAATCCGGCCCCTACAATTTATTGGTCACCGGTGAGTGGATGTTATTGATACCGCGTTCCAAAGAATTTTTTGATGCGGTTTCGATCAATGGCTTGGGTTATGCGGGATCCCTGTTCGTGAAAAATCAGCAACAAGCCTCACTCATGGAAAAACACGGGCCCATGACGGTCTTGACGGAGGTTGGATTCGGCATTTGACACATCGACGCCGCCAAATCAAGTTTTATACATTCGCCTAACTATACAAATAAACCAACTCGAGAAAGATCTTATGCTCCTGTTTGATTTTGCAAAGGCGACAGCAAAGCAGCTTATCGATGACGAGGAGGAAGACAGCGAGAAGGTATAGTTAGATACCCCCGGCGAGGCGATGAACTCCGATGCGTGACGGACCTTGCCGGTGCGCCGATAGACGAATGTCATCGTAATACGCAGCACATCCCTGGGCCTGCTTGACTTCCCTCGGACTTCTTTCAAGTTGCTGGCCGATAGTGCGTTTCGCACCGCAAATTCACAACTGCCCCTCAATCGGCAGCAACGACAAGAACCACGTCCGAACGCGCTGCCATACGCTGGTATCCGGCTCGGTATCGAAACGCACCTCTTCACCATCTTTCTCGGTGACCCATTCGATCACCGAACGTGTACCGCCGACTCCATCCCCTGCCGGAATCTCTTTGAGCTCCAACCTGAAAGCAACTTGGCCCAAGACGTCGTCCAACCGTCTCGCGACGAATTCGGTGAACTTCGCATCCTCGACTAGGATACCCAACTCGGTATTGATTCGTCTCGACCGCGGGTCCAGGTTATACGACCCGATGAAGATCCTGCGCCGGTCGAAGATATATGCTTTGGAATGAAGGCCCGCTCGCGACGAGCCACCCAGACCTATCCTGGATTTACGGCCGGGCGCCATGGCTGTGCGCTTGATCTCGTACAACTCCACACCGGCGCGCAACATCGGCTTTCGGTATCGCGCATAACCCGCGTGTACCACCGGCACATCGTTGGAGGCCAGCGAGTTGGTCAACACGCGAACGCGAACCCCGCGCTCACGCAACTGCTTGAACAGACGCATGCCTTCCTTGCCGGGCACGAAATATGCCGAGATGGCGAACAACTCCGAATTCGTATCCAGCACCACTGGCCGCATTTGCGTTTTGATATACCCCGAGGGATCCGCAGCATCTCCCGCGGCCTTGCTTGGGTCGTCGTAGACCGCCCAGGCTCCGCCCCAATAATGGATAAGATCTCCGCGCTTCAGCCGTGCCGCGAACTCCGATGTCCGGACGGCATCGATATACTCCGAATCCCGCATCGACTCGGCATGTCGCTCCAAGAAAGCGCGAATCTGGCCGAGCCGCTCAGGGGACCCTGGTGATTCAAGTACGTTAATCGGCACGGCGAAGTCGCTGTTCCAATATGTGTCAAAGGCTTCGGAAACGCTGCGCACCACAGGACCGACCGCCATTACATCGAAATCGGCGTAATTGACGTCGGTGCGGGCTTCGAAATAGATGTCCCCTATGTTTCGCCCGCCTACTATCGTTACCTGATTGTCGGCGGTGAACGACTTATTGTGCATGCGGCGGTTGATGCGGCGGAAACTGGTGATCCCTTCCAGGAACCGACGTTTTCGCGCGAGAAACGGGTTGAATACACGCACCTCAATGTTGGGATGCCGATGTAACGTGGATAGCTTCAAGTCATAGGTTGACGTATAGACATCATCGAGCAGCAATCGAATCCTCACACCCCGGTCGGCGGCACGCATCAATTGACCAAGCAGTAGTTTCCCCGTGTCATCGTCGTGCCAGATGTAATACTGCACATCTAGACTGCGCTCCGCTACGTCGGCGAGTATCCAACGGGCGGCAAATGCGTCGGTGCCCTTGACCAGTGGTTCGAGACCCGATTCACCCGGGTGGCGACTCACGTGTGACGAAAGACTCCGGCCGAGTCTTGTATGATCAGTGTCCGAAAACACATTGGAAGGTGCGCGCTCGTAATCCTTGGGCAGCGTGGTGCATGCCGATAATATCGCCACCAAGCCCGCAATAATCAGTGATAGATGTCTCAATTTCTCAGTGTTTTACACGTGCTTCACACGCAAAATTGTCAGGCTTGGTTGTGTATCCGTTCGAAGCTATTGATTAGACAAGGTTACCTCCGGCGCTGCTTGAGTTGCAAACACCACCTGGGGCTTGGCCACACCAATGTCTTCCCCACGAACTCGTTCAGTGCGTTAATCACGCTTGCAGGTGCGTCACCACCTTGGTGATAAGGTGCTCGGGTTTTCCCGGCGCGTGTACACGGGGACAGCGCCAAAAGAAATACTTTATACTCCGGCAATACCACAAATATACCAATTCGAGGAGGACCTTATGGGACTGTTTGATTTTGCGAAGGCGATAGGAAAGAAGCTTTTCGATGACGAGGAGGAAGGCGGCGAGAAGATCAAGCAACATATCGAAGCCGACAATCCGGGCATTGATGGCCTCGATATAGTGGTCTCGGATGGTATCGCCAAGGTAAAGGGTAAAGCGAGGGACCGCACGGCCATGGAAAAAGCAGTTCTGATGGCGGGCAACGTACTCGGTATCGAAGCAGTAAATGCGGACGAGCTCAGCGCGCCGCCAGAAGAACAAAAAGTCGAGTATTACGAGATCCAAAAAGGTGACACGCTGTGGGCGATCGCCAAGCGGTTCCTGGGGAACGGTAGCAAATATCCCGAAATATTCGAGGCCAATCGGGAGGTGATCAAGGACCCGGATTTGATCTACCCCGGCCAAAAGATCCGCATTCCGTTACCTTAACAACTTTATTGCACTAAAGATCCTGACAATGTCACCGGAATCGGGCGGCTGAAGGCCCTTTTTCACAGGACCGAGACGCATCGAACGTAAATCAATACGCTCGGTCGCCAATCGCTTAAATCCACTATTATGAGCGTCGCGTAAGCGCCGACGTTGAACACCAAGAGTCGCGTAATAGTTCGTGGATGCGCCTCGCGCACCATCCGCAGCGTGCGAGAAGCATGATACCCCTGGAAGGCCGGTTATTTCGGGCGTACGCGTGTTTCTATAACGCCGAACGTCATGAACTCGCTTGCCCCCAAGCGCGCGAGCGGGTCCAAGCGGTCGGCATGGATCGTCAACCGTCCCTTTTTGTCTTGGGTAGTGATCGAATCATCGACGTACACGCCTTTAACCAGGCCCAGTATCAGCGACTGGGGCACGCCACCGATCTCCTTGATCTCATGGCACTCACATCCGAAGGCAACGCGGCAATCTGCCAAACGTGGTAATCGTGAGCCCTCGAATGCGAGGGTATCCATGCCTAGCACCTCCAACTCCGATTCCTCGGCGGGTAGGGTTGCCGAGCTCTGATTCATCTCATCGAGCACCTCCCGATGGGCGATATGCACCACAAAATCCCGGCGCTGCTCGATATTGACGCGCGTGTCCTTGAATTCCCCATTAGGCTTTTTACCCACTGATATCATGATCAGCGGTGGGTCGCTACTCACCGCGTTGAAGTAAGAATACGGCGCTAAGTTGTACCGGCCTTGGTCGTTCTCCGACAACACCCATGCTATGGGCCGTGGAATCACGGTTTGAATCATCGTGAAATACACCTGGGCAGGATCCATATCAGTAAAGTCGATATACATGGCTTGTTTCTCGGTTCTATCTGTGGCTCGGGGTGATTCAATCGGAACTTATTCTAACCATTCCAAGAGATAGTAAATCGATTGTCCTTCCGATGACTTTGATGGCCCAACCACCCGTGCCGGGAATCGCTTTTCACTGCGATCCGCATGGTTCAACGCGTCTTGTGCCGACGTCATCAATTCGACACAGCCAGCGGGGAAACGGTTTCTACTCCGTCGCGGCACGTAAACCACTGCATAGTGGGCCCGAGACACATCGGTTTCCGGATCTGGCGGTACGAATCCACGCATGTTCAATACCCGGGAATCGTGGCGTTCCATCGACGCGTACGTTTGTCGCGAGCCTTCTGCAGGAGAAGTTGTTTGATCTGAGGGATCGACGCTTGCGCTGCTTGCTCACCCTCCTTCATCGCATGTTCTCTTTTGTCAAATGCCATAAGTGATATCTCGCTCACGTCAGGACGAATCACGACATCCGCATCTTCAATTTCGGCACCCACCATCGCTTGAGACATGATGAGGAATGACTGGTGCAATACTTGAAGAGTACTGTCGATGTTCGCATCCTCTTTCGGCAACTTAGATACGTCCACTGCGATAACGAACTCGGCGCCGAGTTCACGCGCCACCGCCACTGGAACCGGGCTCACGACCCCGCCGTCAACATACTCCTGACCGTTGATGGTTACTGGGCGAAATACACCTGGAAAGCTGCTGGAAGCGCGAACCGCCATCCCGGTGTTACCTCGTGTAAATACCGTGCGTTCACCGGTGCGTAACGCAGTTGCCACACAGGCGAAGACAATGTCCAGTTGCTCGATGGCGCGGTTATTGAGGCGCTCGTTGACCAGCCGTTGCAATAACATGCCGCGAATGACGCCACGGTTAGGCAGTGCCCAGTCAGCCACATCGCTACGCTCCAGCTCCAACGCGGCTTGCATCAACTCCTCACCCCGAATACCGCCTGCGTACAATGCGCCCACCAAACTCCCCGCGCTGGTGCCGACTATGATATCTGGCCGTATCCCGTGCTCTTCCAAGATCTTGAGTACACCGACATGAGCGAATCCTCGCGCTGCGCCGCTACCCAGAACATAGGCAACCACCGGCCGATCATCTACCGAGACGGGAGACCGGGTCGCTGCAATGGGAGGATTGGAGATGGTCTCCGTGGGTAGACTGGCACAGCCTGCGATCCCAATTAGGAAAAGATATAAAACGAAACGACCAGCAATTGTAATCATGATTTACTCGACATCGCTGGTTGCAAAACCGGGATCTTTAATCCTTCGCAATAGGCAAAATCACGGTTGCTTCCAGCTACTCCTTGAGCTTGATTTGCAGGCGTCCCTCCTCAACCCGAACATCTTCGACACCCTCCGCGAACGCCTTCCAAAAGCCCTCCTCAGCGCTAAATTCCCGCACCAGGTCGATATTCTTGATACCGCCCAACCAGGCATTGGGAACCGGTACTCCCATAATGCTGACACCTCTCAAAACCCCAAAACAGGAAAATCCTCGTCCACCGGAACCAACAACTTGGCGCTAATCAAGTTGTCGGAAAGATCGATGGCGAGCTTGCGCGCAAGATCGGTGTTCTTGGCCACCAACGCGTTCAATTCTCTTTCACTGAGGCTGATCTCGCGACTCGCACCAGCCTCGCTGTAGCGTTCGGGCTGCAAAGCATCGCTTTTCTCGTCTCGTCGCCCCAACCGCTTTTCCTGTGCGCGTCCTTCAACCGGTTGACTGAGCGGGTCCAATCGCTCTAACTTGACATTCAAGGCCTGCTCTTCTTTTGCGTTCAGGGTGACAGGTTTAAACTCAGACGGGAATACGTAACTGCGTACAATCCAAAATGTCACACCCGCAGTTGCTATCATTGCAACCAAAAGCAATATTGCAACGTGCAGGCAACCAAAACGGCGTCCCTGAGGCTGCAAGTTCGCGTTGTTTCCAGCAGATATATTCATGATTCGAATACTGCCTCAAAGCTTATAGCAAAGCAAAGCAGCCTGATTGATAGCAATGTAAAATTGGTTTTCCGAGTAAACATGTATCAAATGTCGAGTTGCGAAAAGTTTAGTGCGTGAAGTTATGATGAAGCTGACGATACTTGGAAGCGGTACCGGTGTGCCCTCGTTGGAACGCAGCTCTCCCGGTTATCTGCTTTCAGTCCGCTCTCACCAATATCTGATAGATTGCGGTAGCGGCACGTTGCGGCAGCTGATCAGGGCCGGCACCAGCTATAAGTTCCTTGACGGCGCCTTCATTACCCATACCCATCCTGATCATGTCGGTGACCTGATTCCACTGATTCACGCAT
>CAMYNX010000169.1 GCA_947259875.1 uncultured Gammaproteobacteria bacterium
CTGAGTCAACGCCGAACCGTACTTCTTTTTGATCTCCTCGGCAGACTGGGTCGGCGTGCGCAGCGCTACTGCGATATCATTAGTGACCTGATCGCCGGCGATAGGGATCACCGCAGTGTGCCGGATCGCACCTTCGGTAAAGATTGCGATGTCGGTGGTCCCACCACCAATGTCGACCAAGCACACACCGAGGTCTTTCTCGTCCTCGGTGACCGTCGCCTGACTGGAAGCCAATTGTTCGAGAATAATGTCGTCTACTTCCAAGCCGCAGCGACGTATACATTTAATAATGTTCTGCGCGGCGCTCACCGCTCCGGTAATGATGTGAACCTTGGCCTCCAAACGCACGCCGCTCATACCAATGGGTTCGCGGATGCCTTCCTGCCCGTCGATGATGAACTCTTGCGGTACAATATGCAGAACCTTCTGGTCGTTGGGAATCGCTAGCGCTCGCGCCGCTTCGATCACGCGCTCAACATCTTGGCCAGCCACTTCCTTATCCCGTATCGCCACAACACCGTGGGAATTGAAACTGCTGATATGGGCCCCCGCGATCCCTGCATAGACAGAGTAGATTTGACACCCGGCCATCAGTTCCGCCTCTTCCACCGCCCGTTGAATCGACTGCACCGTGGACTCGATGTTGGCGACCACACCTTTGCGCATACCACGCGCCGGATGATGACCGACCCCTATTATTTCTACTTCTCCTGCAGGATTGACTTCCCCTACTATCGTCAACACCTTTGAGGTTCCAATATCGAGCCCAACAATGAAATGATCATCATTTTTCTTAGTCATGTTTTTATGTCCGGGTCTGAATTGTTCTCTGATTCCGGTTCGGATCGCCGCGAGACCGCGAGCCCGTTGGGGTAACGCAAATCAACCCGAACCAGGGCATCAACCTGCGCGTACAAAGAAGTCTGGTATGAGTGGATGAACCGTTGCAAGCGGGAATCAACGTGCCGATTACCCAGCAACACCTCGAATTCAGGGGCTTCACTCGCAGACGAAACGCTCATCGCTGTGGCTGCCGGCAACAACGTCAATATCCACGCGTGGCGCTGTGTCAATTTGGCGCCTTTGATCTTAAGGTCCGAGTCTGCGAGAAACGCTTGCCAACTCCGATAACGGTCCAATATCTCCCGGGAAACTTGCGGTGGTCCATCGAGGTGCACCAAATCTTTCAGATCAGAGGCCGCGGTCAATGTGATCACCTCTCCGTCGGTATTCAACCAGTTACCTCGGCCCCAACGAGCCACCGGGTGTTGTTCGCGCACCTGCACGTGAATACTGTCTGGCCACACTCGCCTTACTGTCGCTTTGTACACCCAATCCATGGCAAGGACAGCTCGCTCGACGTGCTCCAAGTCCACAGCAAAGAAATTCCCCTCCATGGCGGTCAATACCTTGTTCCGCAGTTCGGTTGGATCGACATGCTCGAACGTTCCTTCAAGACGCACCTGGTCCACTTGAAATGCGCTCGGTAAGAACAATCGATCCGCCACCACCGCCGCAACTGTGGTCATCATCAACAGAGTCGCAGTCACCAACAGCGTGGAGCGTCTGAACCGAAGACGCCGCATGATCTTTCGCTCACTTTCCCGCATTGCCAACGCCCGCTGTATCATAGGCTGATCTCCAGGATCCTTTGCACCAGTTGATCGAATTCCATCCCCTTGGCCCGAGCCGCCATTGGCACCAGACTGTGATCGGTCATCCCAGGCACCGTATTGACTTCGAGAAAATACGGCGCATCGTGTTCATCCAACATCAGGTCCACGCGTCCCCATCCTGAACAGTCAAGCACTTGAAAGGCTTGCAAGGACTGCTGTCGGAGCGCTAGTTCGAAATCAGCATCGAGTCCGCTTGGACAGTGATACTTAGTGGAATCCGCTTCGTATTTTGCGGTGTAGTCATAGAATGTCCGTGGTGTTTCCAGGCGGATTATCGGTAACGCCTCATCACCAAGAATGCCAACGGTCAACTCCGGCCCCTCGATACAACGCTCCGCAAGCACCGATTCGCCATACTCCCTTGCAGTACGCCAGGCATCTTTTAGCTGTGCTTGGGTTGTTACCTTGGTCACACCAATGCTCGATCCCTCCAACGATGGTTTAACAAACAATGGCAGACCGAGTTCACTGACTGCGTCAGCAAGCTGGGTTTCTTTGGTTAGCAGTCTGTATTCGGGAGTGGGAATTCCCGCGCCTTGCCACATAATCTTGGTCCGCAGTTTGTCTATCGCCAACGCCGAGCCGAGCACGCCGCTTCCGGTATACGGAATACCCGCAACTTCCAACGCCCCTTGAATGACCCCGTCCTCGCCCCATCGGCCGTGTAATGCAATAAATGCACGATCGACTGCGAGTTCATGTAAACGCCGCAGGACATCGCGATCAGCGTCTACGCCCACCACATCAAAAGCATGGGCCTGCAACGCTTGCAGAATCCTTGCGCCGCTCTTTAACGAGACGTCTCTTTCGGCCGATAATCCACCCATAAGCACCGCTATCTTTCCGATATTCTCATTCACTTGTGTTCGCCGATAATCCGAATTTCGGGCTCGAGCAAAATGCCATATTTCGTTTCCACCTCCCGTTGTAATCGCCCCACCAAAACCTCTATTTGTTCTGCAGTCGCCCCACCCCGGTTCTCGATAAAATTGGCATGTCGTTGCGACACGCAGGCTTGGCCCTCACACACGCCTTTCAAGCCACAAGACTCAATCAATCTCGCGGCATAGTCTCCAGGCGGATTGCGAAACACCGAACCGGCGCTTGGGATTTGAACCGGTTGCGTTTGCGCGCGCTTAGTCAGAAGAGACTTGATCCGCTGCCGTCCCTCTTCCACATCGCCTGGCATCAAACCCAACTCAGCGGCGATAAACCATTCGTCTGAGCGCGGCGCGATGACTGATCGGTAACCGACTTTGAACTCATCGGGAGATCGCCGGTGCACGCGTCCGCTGCGGTCCACTGTCTCCACCGATGTCACCACCTTCCAGGTCTCGGCACCGAAAGCGCCGGCATTCATCACCAGCGCGCCACCCAGAGTGCCGGGGATTCCTGCGAAAAACTCCGCCCCGGTAAGGCCGGCGCGCACACTGTAGCGCGCGATCTTTGCCCCCGGCACACCGGCCTCGGCATAGATCCCGTCATCACCCAGGCGATGGATGTCACTTAGGCCTCGGTGGGTGGCGATGATCACGCCACGAATACCACCGTCGCGCACTAACAGATTGCTGCCCAATCCCGCCCACGTCACCGGCATGGTCGCGGACAGATCGCGCAGAAAAGAAATCAAATCGTCCCGATCCGCCGGTACATAGAACTGATCCGCCGGACCTCCCACACGCCAGCTAGTGTGTTTCGACATCGGTTCGTTATGCCTCAATTCACCACGGATCATCGCTGGCTCATCCACTTGCTGATTGATTGTGGCCATCATCATGGGTGCTGATCTCCGCAGCCGTTGACAGCCAATTGCTTCGACGCTTGACCGATATCACCAGCACCCAATGTCAAGACCACATCTTGATCCCGCACAATGGACGACAGCACCTGCGGTAAATCCGCCAAAGATTGAATGAAAATCGGATCGGTCCGGCCCCGGGCGCGAATTACCCGGCACAACGCACGCCCGTCTGCACCACTGAGCATCGGTTCACCCGCAGCGTAAACTTCGGTTACGATAAGCGGATCATAGTCAGCCAACACCTGGCTGAAGTCATCGATAAGATCCCGCGTGCGCGTGTAGCGATGAGGCTGAAACACAACCACCAACCGCCGGTCCGGCCAACTGTCGGCAGCAGCCCGTAACGTCGCCCGGATCTCCCGCGGATGGTGCGCATAATCATCCACTAACAACGCTGAACCATGTTTGACTTTGATCTCACCACGTATGTCAAATCGACGGTCGATGCCTTGGAAATCTCGCAGCCCTTCCATAAGCGCCTGCTCGGACACCCCCAACTCATCCCCCACTGCTATTGCGGCCAGCGCGTTACGTACATTGTGTTGGCCCGGCATCGGCAGTTCGATGGCCAGTGGTGCCTCGTGGCCTGGGCGCATTACATCGAAACACATGGCCGGTCCATGTTGCTGAATATTGGCGGCATGGAAGTCGGCCGACGATGTCGTACCGTAAGTTCGTATTGGTTTTCGTACCTGTGGGCTGATCTCGCGTACTACTGGATCATCCATGCACAACACCGCAAGACCATAGAACGGAAGATTCTGAAGGAAGTCGACAAAGGTTTGCTTGAGCACACCGAAGTCCCCCTCATAGGTGTCCATATGATCGGCGTCGATATTCGTTACCACCGCTATTAATGGCTGCAGATGCAAGAATGACGCATCGCTTTCATCTGCCTCGGCAACCAGGTATTCGCCGCTACCCAACTTCGCGTTGGACTTGGCGCTGTTGACCTGGCCGCCGACGACGAAGGTTGGATCCAAACCACCGCGAGCGAGGACGCTTGCTACCAAGCTCGTTGCGGTGGTCTTTCCGTGAGTACCCGCCACTGCGATGCCCTTTCTAAACCGCATCAACTCGGCGAGCATCTCTGCCCGCGGGATGACCGGTATCTTGACCTGCAAGGCGGCGTTCACTTCGGGGTTGTTCTCCTTCACCGCTGTGGAGGTGACGACCACATCACAACCCTGTACCAAAGCTGCATCATGGCCAATGCGCACGTCGGCGCCGAACTCCCGCAACCGCTGGGTGGCGGCGTTCTCAATCAGATCGGATCCGGAGACTCGATAACCCAAGTTGATCAACACCTCAGCGATACCGCTCATGCCGCTGCCCCCGATACCCACAAAATGGATTCGCTGAACGCTGTCACGCACGCAGGACCTCCATGCAGATATCCGCGACCCGCACCGTCGCGTCGGGTCTGGCGAGCAGCCGTGCGCGCCGTGCCAGGTCCACGATCTCCGTCCGCTCACGGTTCAAGCGGCGTATTGTCTCGATTAACCTTTCCGCGGTGAGATCCTGTTGCAGAACGACTATGGCAGCATCCTGCTTGGCCAGGTACCGCGCGTTGGCCGTTTGGTGATCACCCCCCGCATAGGGAAACGGGACAAAGATCGTCGCGACACCCGCCGCACTGACTTCCGCCACGGTCATCGCCCCGGCCCGGCACACCACCACGTCCGCCCAACCGTATGCTTGCGCCATATCATCGATGAACTCGTCCACCCGTACCGAAAGCCCGAGCCGTTGATACGCCGTGTTGACGGACTCGGCGTTGCCCGCCCCGGCTTGGTGCCAAACTTCCGGCATCGGCTCCAGCCCATTGATCACCTCGGGCACCAACTTATTGAATACTTTGGCGCCTTGACTGCCACCCACGACCAGTAGCCGCAGTTCACCATGATGGCTCGCGAGCCGCGATGTCGGGTCCGGAAGTTGCGCGATTTCCCTGCGTACCGGATTGCCGACATATTCTGCGTGAACCCCCTTGGGAAAGGTGTCGGGAAAACCGCTCATCACCCGCGATCCCAGCCGCGCCAACACGCGATTCGTGAGACCGGCAATGGCATTTGCTTCGTGAATCAATAATGGACGACGAAGCAACCATGCGACGATACCGCCGGGCCCGGCAACGAACCCGCCCATACCCAACAACGCGGCTGGGCGGCGACGCAAAATCACACCGGTGGTTTGAAGCATTGCGGTGAGCAGCAAAAACGGCATGCGCAGCAGACCCCACAAGCCCTTGCCGCGGAGTCCACGAATGCTGATCCATTCGATGTCAAATCCCGCAGCGGGTACGGAACGCGCCTCGATACCGGATTTGGTTCCCAACCACACGATGTTGACACCCCGGTTGCGTAAATCTTCCGCTACCGTGAGAGCTGGGAACACGTGTCCCCCGGTTCCGCCGGCCATAATCAATAATGTGCTCATCGCCGCGCTCCCGGTTTTTTCTTTAATGCGCGGTCCACGGCGAGCAACAAGCCGACTGCAATACAACTGGCGAGCAGGCTCGAACCACCGTAGCTTAGAAACGGCAGCGTCAATCCCTTGGTCGGTAATACCCCCGTGTTCACACCTATATTGATGATCGCTTGAATCGCCAGCAGTAATCCAATCCCCTGGGCGAGGCGTGTGGCGTAAATCTCGCCAAACCGTTCTGCGCGGCGGGCAATTGCAAATGCCCGCCACAACAGGACAGAGAACAACATAATCACGAACAACACACCGATTAGACCCAGTTCCTCGGCGATCACGGCAAGCAGGAAGTCGGTGTCGGCATGAGGCAGGTAGTAGAGCTTCTGAATACTGGCGCCCAAACCCACGCCATACCATTCACCGCGTCCGAATGCGATCAACGCTTGTACCAGCTGAAACCCACTATCGAAGGGATCCGACCATGGGTTCATGAAGCTCATCACACGTTCGGTGCGGTAAGGTGAAATGACGGTCAACACCACCATTGCAGCCACGCCCAGCAATACACACAACAAGAAATGCCAGAACCGGATGCCGCCTAGAAATAGCATCACGCCAACCGTGAGCGTGATCACAACGAAACCACCGAAATCCGGCTCCAACAGCAACAACAATGCGAGCACCGCCAGCACGATGCCAATTACTAACACTCCTTGGCTGAATTCCCCTAACGCTTCGCGTTTGCGTGTGAGATAACCTGCGGCATAGATCACCATTGCTATTTTGGTAAACTCGGAAGGCTGAATCCGAATCGAACCCAGTTCGAGCCAACGGACGCTGCCATTCACCTCGATTCCGATGCCGGGAAGCAACAGCACGGCTAACGTCAGCATACATAGAATCAGTAACGGCTTACTGAAACGTTCCCACCAACTAATCCGCGTAAAGGACACGAGCATAATCAGTGCTATGCCCACGGCTACATGTATTGCATGCCGCACCAGATGCTGAAAGCTGGTCGCGAGGGACTGGTTTCCACTTGCGATCGTCGCCGAATACACCATCACCAAACTGAAGCTCAACATCGCGATGAGCACGCCTACTAACCAGGGATCAACGCGCGGCACCGGGGCCGCATCATCGGCACGGATGGCCTGTGACACGCCGGACATCATGCGGCCCGCTCCTTCACCAGAGCGCGGAATACATCACCCCGCTGTTCAAAATTCTCGAACATGTCGAAGCTGGCACAGGCCGGCGACAACATCACGACATCACCGGTTTGCGCCAGCTGGCCGGCTGTTCGTATTGCTTCACGCAACGTGTCTACGCGATGACAAGGCGTCACGTCGTGGATAACACCCTCGATGGTGGCCGCATCCTCGCCCAACAGCACTGCCGCGCGCACGTGTTGGGATACCGCTTTTCTGAGCGGAGAAAAATCCGCCGCTTTACCTTCGCCACCGGCGATAAGAATCACCGGGGACTCACTACCGTGCAATGCCGCCACTGTCGCACCCACATTGGTGGCCTTCGAATCGTTCACCCACCGGATCCCGTCGTGATCCAACACTAACTCGGTGCGGTGAGGGAGCCCGACAAACCGGCGTGCTGCGTTCACCATTTCAGTCGACGACACACCGGCAACACTTGCCAATGCCATCGCCGCCAGCACATTCGCAAGATTGTGGCTACCGAATAGAGGCACTTGTTCGCGGGGCATTAACCGTTCTCCGCCACGCGCCAACCACAGCGTATCACCGTGAGCTACTAATCCAAACTCGTCGTCGCGTTGCGGCGCAGAACATCCAAAGGTCAATGTGGAACGGCCCGCTGGAACCAGCTCCAGTGTTGCGGGATCATCGCGATTCACCACCCACATCAGGATACCGGTCCATATGGTCGGGACTGACATTCAAAACCGCGGCGGCCTTGGGCCGCAGACTCGATGTAGTTTCCAGTTGAAAACTGGACAACTCCAGCACATACCAATCCGGCACCCGCCGAGCGGGGGCAAGGAGATCCAGCACCGGCACCCCGATATTGCCACCCAGCGGCGCATCCAATCCGGCCACGCTGCACATCTCTCCGACCAGCGCCGTAACCGTGCTTTTTCCATTCGAGCCGGTCACCGCGATCACCGAGGTTTGAACATGGCGTGCGAACAACTCCACGTCGCCGGCTAATTCCACACCGTGTTGGCGCACTTGTTGAATGCCCGGTTCATGGATTGACACGCCAGGGCTGACTACGACGATATCGACGTCCGTCAAATATTCGGGATCAATTCCGAGATGAAACGGAACATCCGGATATTGCGCCATGAATTGCGTCTTCATTGGCGGTGTCGCGCGGGAATCCGCCACTTTGACATCATATCCATGGTCCACTAGGAAGCGCACGCAACTCAGACCCGTTGTACCGAGCCCCACCACGACCGCCGATGACTGGGCGCGCACCACGTCAATCGCCTCGTCGCAGAATTGAAGCGCAGCGGTCATACATCCGCCCTAGGCCGTAATGTAAATTGCATCGAATTCATCACCGAATCTTCAACGTTGCCAGACCGACCAACACTAGAATTAAGCTAATGATCCAAAACCGAACGCTGACCCGAGGTTCGGGCCAACCCTTCAGTTCAAAATGATGGTGCAGTGGCGCCATGCGAAATATGCGCTTCCCCACCAATTTGAATGATGCCACCTGCAAGATGACAGAGATGGTTTCCACAACAAAGATTCCGCCCATGATGCCCAACACGATCTCCTGACGGACCACCACCGCCACCGCCCCCAACGAGGCGCCCAGTGCCAACGCCCCGATGTCGCCCATGAAAACCTGGGCGGGATAGGTGTTGAACCACAAGAATCCCAACCCGGCCCCCACCAGGGCCGAGCAAAACACCAACACTTCACCGGTTCCGGGGATATACGGGATCGCCAGATAGTTCGCGAAGATACTGTGGCCGGTAACATAGGCGAATATCCCCAAGCCCCCGGCAACTAGGACTGTAGGCATGATCGCCAGTCCGTCCAAGCCGTCGGTGAGATTGACGGCATTGCTCGAACCAACGATGACCAAGTAAGTTAGCACGATAAACCAGGGACCCAGGTCGATCGCCACCTCCTTGAAGAACGGTACGATCAATGTGGTCTCCAACGGTGATTGTGCGCTGAAGTACAGAAACAAAGCGCTCGCGATACCCGCCAAGCTCTGCCAGAAGAATTTGGCGCGGGCGCCAATGCCGCGCGGATTCTTCTCGATCAGCTTACGGTAATCGTCGACCCACCCGATTAATCCAAACGATAAACATGTGAACAGCACAACCCACACGAAACGATTCGTCAGGTCCGCCCACAACAGTGTGGTGGCGATAACAGACACCAATATCAACGTGCCTCCCATGGTGGGCGTGCCAACCTTCTCGAAATGGGTCGGTGGACCATCTTGGCGAACGGTCTGCCCGATCTGGTAATGACTCAACTTGCGGATCATCATCGGACCGAGCACAAAACACACAATAAGCGCGGTGATGACCCCGCAGATGCCGCGAAAGGTGAGATAGCGGAACACATTAAACACGCTGAACTCGTGAGCCAGGGCATCGAACAAGTAGAGCAGCATTAATGGAACTCCTCGTTCGACACGGTGCCGTCTTGTTGCATGATTTGTAAAATGACTGTTTCCATGTGCATACACCGAGATCCCTTTACCAACACCGTAGTGCCTTCGCCAAGTTCATCGCGTAACGCATCAATCAAAGCTTCCTGGTCATCGAAATGGGTACCGCGACTACCGAAGGCCCGGACCGTTTCCTCGCTCAAGGGACCCAACGCAAACAGCCTGTCAATATCGTGTTCACGGGCGTAATCACCGACGTCGCGATGTAGCGCCGCCTGTTGCTCCCCCAACTCCGCCATGTCGCCCAACACCAGCAATTTTTTGCCAATGGTCTGCGATAAGAAGTCGATGGCGACACGCGCAGAAGCAGGATTAGCGTTGTAGGTGTCATCATAGATAATTGCGCCACGTATCCCCTTGCGCCGTTGCAGGCGGCCGGCAACCGGTGCCATCGTGGCTAGACCGTCCTTGACCCGTGCAAGTCCGATACCCACCGCGAGTACGGCGCAGGTCGCGGCCAGGGCGTTGGCCACGTTGTGTAATCCGGGTAATGGCAATATTACGTCGATATCGCCCGCAAAGGTCCGCATGCGCAGCCGAGACGCCTCGGCGCCCAACTCATACTCGGCGGTAACATCGGCCTTGTGATGCACCGCAAAGTGCAGACAACGCCGCGCAGCAGCCTGCCGTCGCCATAACGGCGCATACGGATCATCCGCATTGATCACGGCGATACCGGCATCATCCAGGCCATTGAAAATTTCTCCCTTGGCTTCAGCCACGGTCTCGATATCACCCAGACCTTCCAAGTGTGCGGCGGCTGCATTGGTGATTACCGCGATCGCGGGCCGCGTCATGCGGCTGAGATAGTCGATCTCGCCAACGTGGTTGGTGCCCATCTCGACGACCGCATATCGATGCGTGTCACGCAGGCGCAACAAAGTCAACGGCACCCCGATTTCGTTGTTTAGATTTCCCGCGGTGATCAGTGCGTCACCTTTTGTATTGAGAATGGCGCCGATCATTTGCTTTACGGTAGTCTTACCATTGCTTCCGGTAACGCCGATTACCGGAATATCAAATTTGGCGCGCCAGTGTGCTGCCAGTTCACCCAGCGCGGCTTTGGTATCCGCAACCCGAATCGTGTTGAGATCGGTCTCAGTGGGCTCGTCGATCAATGCGCCCGCGGCCTGGTTCCGCCCTGCTTCTCCAATGAAGCGATGTCCGTTGAAGTGCGGACCACGCAGGGCAACAAAAAGATCGCCGGAATGCATCGCTCTCGTATCCGTGGCTACACCTTCGATCATGATGTCGCTACCCACCAAGCTACCATCCACTGCCTTGGCCACCTCGTGTAAGCGCATCACGCCGCCATTCCCAGTGTCTGACTCACGATGTCACGATCGCTAAGCGGTATCTTTCGATCACCGATCTGCTGCACCATCTCATGACCCTTGCCCGCCACCAGAACCCAATCCTGGGGATCCGCATTGTGAATCGCCCATCGAATCGCCTGGGATCGATCGTGAATCACTTTGGGTGCTGTCTCCATACCGGAAATAATCTCGGAAACGATGGCCTTTGGCCGCTCCAAACGTGGATTGTCGTCGGTGAGAATTACAACGTCGGCAAGCGTCTCTGCCATTTGACCCATCATCGGCCGTTTGGCACGGTCTCGATCACCACCACAACCAAACACACACCACAGACGTTGGGCACAGTGTTCACGGATTGATCGGAGTGCGTGGGACAGGGCGTCCGGTGTGTGTGCATAATCGACAACGACCGTGGGCACATCGTTGACGGCCCGGAATAATTCCATACGACCGGGCACCGGCCGGAGGCGCTCCATGACCGCGACAACATGACCAGCATCATGACAGGACGCTAGCAACACAGCCGCTACCGCCAGCAGGTTCGCCGCGTTGACACGCCCAATCAAAGAGGAACGTACGGCGAATGCCTGCTCACTGGTCTTCATCTCCATAGTAAGGCCCTCGTTATCCGGCATTACAGATTCGGCGCACACGTCTCCGGCTTCCATCCCAAAGGTCCAGGTCTTTTCCGCGCTGGTCCGGGCGCGCAAGGTATAACTGAATGGGTCATCGTGGTTGAGCACCGCAATTTGCAAAGAGGCGCAATCGAACAACAGCGCCTTGCTGCTTCCATAGGCGGCCATGTCGTCGTGATAGTCCAAGTGATCATGGCTGAGATTGGTGAACACCGCGGCATCGAACGCGACGCCCGCGATACGTCCTTGATCCAAGGCATGAGAAGATACCTCTATGCACACGTGGCTGGCGCCGTTGTCCCGAAAGCGGCGCAATTCACGATGTAGTCGAATCGGGTCCGGTGTTGTCTGCAAACCCGGGGTAATGTCATCCATAAAACCTATGCCCAGCGTTCCGATTAAGCCGCACCGTCCACCGAGAGCTTCAAAGGCTTGAGTCAAAAGATGGGTGCAGGTGGTTTTACCGTTCGTGCCAGTCACTCCCGTGACGAATAGTTCCCCGGACGGGTTTCCGTAAAACCGATCGGCGATGACACCGATTTTGCGTTGCAGATGCGATACCGGATAACACGGTACACTGGTTTGTGGGACAGTGATGCCGTCAGATTCGTAGATCACCGCGGCTGCCCCTTGATCAACGGCCTGCTGCATGTAATCGCGACCATCATGGCGAGTTCCGGGATAGGCGAAGAACATATCCCCCGCCCTGATCTCACGACTATCCAATGTGATACCGGTAATCATAATGTCTTCAGCGGGATTGACGTTGGCGAGGTCTTTCAGCAGTTCGCCCAAGCGGAGTTTTTGCCGAATCTCGTTCATGCTCCCGCACCACTGGCATTGGCCTGTTGCATGGGTTCCGGGTGATGATCCGGGGGCAGATTCAAAAACCGAAGTGCGCCTGCCATGACCTTTGAAAAAACCGGAGCCGCGACCTCGCCCCCATAATAGTTTTCGCCCTGCGGATCATTCACCACAACGACCATAACCAAACGTGGATCACTTACCGGTGCCATACCGGCGAACACCGACATATACCGATCTTCGGCATAACCTGACTCGGTGACCTTGTGCACCGTGCCGGTCTTGCCCGCGACTCGGTAGCGGTCGACGCGGGCGGCGCGCCCGGTGCCATGATCACTCACCGACTTCTCCAACATTTGCCGCATTTGCCGTGCGATCGTGCGCCCCATTACCCGCTCGCCGACCACCGGCCCGCGCACCGGTGTTATGCTAAGAGGCAGCAGAATGCCGTCATTGGCCAACACCGCGTAGGCACGCGCAAGTTGTAATGGGGTGGCCGACAACCCGTATCCAAATGCCAAGGTTGCTTGCTCGATAGGCCGCCAACGGCGGCGCTCAGGAAGACTACCGGCAACCTCGCCCGGCAGACCCAGCCCGGTGGCATCACCAAAACCGAGTAGCTTCAACGCTACGAACAAGCGCTGCGGCTCGAATTCCAAGGCGATCTTGGCGGCACCGACATTACTGGACTTCACGATCACCCGCGACACCGTCAACAACCCATAGTCCTTCACATCACGTACCCGATGACGGCCGATCATGAGATGACCGGGTGTCGTATCGACACGGGTGTCTGGACCGAAACGACCACTTTCGAGCGCCATCGCGATGGTAAACGGCTTGATGGTGGAACCGGGTTCGAACACGTCGGTCACTGCGCGATTGCGAAACCGACTGCCACGAATGTCGTCGCGGTTATTGGGATTGAAACTCGGTTCGTTGACCATCGCCAATACTTCTCCAGTCTTGGCATCCAATACCACAACCGACGCGCTTTTAGCCTGGTGGCGGTGCACTGCGGCTTTCAAATAACGGTGGGCAAGGAACTGTATACGCGCGTCGAGGCTGATACTGAGATCGCCGCCGTTTATCACCGGCTGGATACGCTCGACGCGTTCCACAATGTGCCCCAGGCGATCCTTGAGCACCCGGGTCTTACCAGCGACTCCACTCAAATGCGCGTTGTATGCCAGTTCGATGCCCTCCTGACCTTCGTCATCGATATTGGTGAAACCGAGCACATGACCTGTATAGGGCCCCGCGGGATAGTAACGCCGATACTCCCTTACCAAATCCACGCCAGGTATTTTCAAACTCATTACACGCTTGCTGGTTTCGGGTGGAAGATGGCGTTTCAGGTAGGTAAACTCCCGCTTGCGATTCTTCCGGCACAGCTTTTTTATCTGCGCCGGCGACATCTTCAGTGTGCGCGCGAGCTTGCGCCACGAATGGCCTTGCTCGAGCAATGTTCCCGGATGCGCCCACACCGAATCGACAGGCGTGCTCACTGCAAGCGGTTGACCGTTGCGGTCGATGATCATTCCCCGCGTAGGAGGTGTGTGCACGACGCGCAAATAACGGGCATCGCCTTGAGCTTTGAGATAATCGGTATCGACGACTTGAAGGAACCCTGCACGTGCGGCCAGTAATCCTAGGCTCAAGAACAATATCACTAACACCAGCCAATGGCGGCCGGCATACGTGATGGGTTGATGCCGTGCGCTCATTGATGCCGTCCTGACAGTATCATCATGTCATTGGGGCTCGGAGTTATCATGCCCAGTTTCTCGCGAGCGTTTTTTTCGACCAGGTGATGCACCGACCACGTGCTTTCTTCCAACAACAACTGCCGCCATTCAATATTCAAATGATCGCGTTGCAGTTGTGCGTCCTTGAGGGCAATAAATGTCAATCGATGCTGGTGGCGAATGTATACAACCGCGATCCCGCTGATCACAACCACCGCGAGCAACATCAGTATTGCGTTACGCATATGCCACCTCTGTTCGCTCGGCCACGCGCATCACTGCGCTTCGCGCTCGCGGATTGCGCGACACTTCATCTTGGCTCGGTCTGATCGGCTTGCCGACCAAACGTAATCTCGGCGTCAGGCGACTA
>CAMYNX010000170.1 GCA_947259875.1 uncultured Gammaproteobacteria bacterium
CCATTGATTGTTGATCACGACAAATACTAACGGCAAATTCCAAACGCCCGCTGCATTCGCTGCTTCGTAAAAATCGCCTTTCGAGGTTGCACCATCACCAAACATGGTTACCGCTACTCTGGGTTCACGGCGGTATTTCATTGCCAACGCAACCCCTGCGGCTTGAGGGATTTGGCTGGCAATCGGCACACAGATCGGCAGATCCTCGCGCGGACCGGCATAGTCCATCCCACGTTCGTCACCCGCCCAATACAACAACAACTCGGTCATAGTGACGCCGCGTAAAAATTGAGCACCACACTCACGGTAGTAGGGCACCAGGACATCTTGTTTTTTCATCACCGCACCGACAGCGATAAATACCGCCTCCTGGCCAAGAGAAGATGCATAGGTGCCAAGTTTGCCGGTTCGTTGGAGCGCGATCGCCTGCTTGTCGAAGACCCTATTCAAGACCATGGCGCGATACAATGGAATTAATGCATCAGGATCTTTTGCAATTTCCGGAAGTTCCCTCACTGCCTTTCCGTCGTCGTCGATATAACGGGTAAAACGGATGTCGAAACTCGCTACAGGTTCGCTATTTTCTTCTGCGTTTCGTTGTGTTGCCGACATAGTCCCCTCTATTAGCTGTCGTTTATTGGAATCCTCTCGCAACTGTCAGTTGAGTATACCGCCCATGGCCCATCACGCGAAGACGCCGCACAAGCGGATTCTGTAAAAGTAAACACATGCACATTGTATTGTCTTTCACTTTCTTGTTTAAAATTTGGCAATGACGTGAAGCGATCTAAGGTATTGTGACGCATATCAATGGTAGCGTGAGTATTGCACCGAGGCGCCCCGCGACTATTCTCCCTAAATAACCTCGAGACTCGTATGTTGTCATGTCATCGACGTGACGCTGCAGGGCTCTTAGCTGGGCACCATAAATAGTCGCGGGGCTATCCCGGCGCTGGCTTGGTCTCGAATGCCTATACTTGCGCTAAACGTGTAATGAGATGCCATCCAAAAGTAAAATTTTCGCACGATGGATCGCCGATAAACCGCCGGATATGCACATGGTCGTTCACAACAACAGCAAAAAGTAACCACCCACCCGTTCTACCTCGAGCAGCGTTTCACTGTGACCCAAGCTTGGTCAACAACTTTATAAACTGTTTTTCATCGAGAATTTCCACACCCAATTGCTCCGCCTTTGTTGCCTTGGAACCTGGCTCAGCACCCACGATCACGTAATCGGTCTTGCTCGACACAGTCCCGGCTACCTTGGCCCCCAGGTCTTGCAGCCTTGCCTTGGCTTCGTTTCGCGCCATCGCGCTCAAGGTCCCGGTCAACACAATTGTTTTGCCGGACAAGGGAAGTTTTGCGGATTCCCTGTGGATAGTTCCCGTTTCCGGCCACATCACTCCCCATCGCCGCAACTTGCCGATTACTTGTTTGTTATGGGATTGGCGAAAAAACGTGTAGATATTGGTCGCCACAATGGGGCCGATGTCCGTCAGCGATTGCAAATCATTTTCCGTTGCGTTCATGATGGATTCCAGACTACCGTAATGATCAGCCAGTTGCCGAGCAGTCGTTTCTCCGACCTGACTAATACCCAGGGCAAACAAAAATCGCTGCAATGTCGTCTGCTTGCTGTGCTCCAATGCGTCAACCAGATTCTGTGCCGATTTGTCGGCGAGTCTGTCGAGTCCTGCCAATTGCTCCACCGTCAGTGCGTAGAGATCGGCAATATTTTGCACCATCCCGGCTTCCACCAACTGGTCGATGATCTTGTCGCCCAGCCCGTCGATATCCATCGCCCTTCGCGATACAAAATGCTTGAGATGCTCCTTGCGCTGTGCGGAACAATATAAACCGCCGCTGCAGCGCGCAATAATACCCTCGCCCCCCTCATAGACAATTTCGGAGTGACAGACCGGACACCGGATCGGAAACTGAAACCGCTTGGCAGCTCGCGGCCGGCGCTTTTTGACTACGTTGACCACTTCTGGGATGACATCGCCCGCACGCCGCACGACCACGGTATCGCCAATCCTGAGATCCAGCCGTTCGATCTCCGCACGATTATGCAGGGTTGCATTGGAAACCGTTACCCCGCCCACAAATACCGGTTCAAGACGCGCTACCGGAGTAATTGCACCGGTGCGTCCGACCTGCACCTCGATTGCCTTGACCACAGTAGTCTCTTCTTGAGCAGGAAACTTATGCGCCAGCGCCCAGCGAGGCGCTCGCGAGACCGAACCAAGGGATTGCTGGAGGGAGAGGTTGTTGACCTTATACACGATGCCGTCGATGGGATACGCAAGCGACTCCCTTTGATCAACCATCCTGTGGTAATAGGCAAGACATTGTTCCACACCCTCCACTAGCTCTGCCAGCGGCGACACCGCAAGGCCCCAGTCACACAGTTGTTGTAATAATTCAAATTGGCTCTCCGGCATATGTCCATCATCAACCTCGCCCAGGGCGTAGCAAAACATTTGCAGCGGCCGCTCGGCGGTGAGTTTGGGATCTAGTTGCCGTAAGCTGCCAGCAGCGGCATTGCGTGGATTCACGAATTCTTTTAGACCGGCGCTACTTTGACGTTGGTTTAGCGTCAGAAAGCCTTGGTGAGTCATGAACACCTCACCGCGCACCTCGATCAACCTTGGGTGTTTCTTACCCAACAAGCGCAACGGTATGGAGCGAATAGTCTTGACATTCTGAGTAACGTCTTCACCCGTCATGCCATCACCTCGAGTCGCGCCTCGCACCAGGACTCCGCGTTCATATGACAGACTAATTGCAAGACCATCTACCTTGGGTTCCGCAACGTATTCCACTAAATCGACATCGATACGTTCGCGAATCCGCCGATCGAATGCGATCACCTCGTTCTCATCAAAGGCATTGCTCAGCGACAGCATCGGAACCTCGTGCTTTACCTCCTCGAAAGACGAAAGAGGTTCGGCACCGACGCGTTGGGTAGGGGAATCTGCAGTGACTAATTCGTTATAACTTGCTTCCAGGTCCTGAAGTTCACGAAGCAGGCGATCATACTCCGGATCCGAAATGATCGGATCATCCAATACGTAATAGCGGTAATTGTGTTGATTTAGTTGTGCACGTAGATCTGCGGCTCGTTGCCGGGCTCTTGTCGGTACTGTCATACCGCGTTAAAACAAGCGTATCGCGAGTTCCCCACCCGGCGGTATATGCTCGCTCTCCATCTCCAGCTCGAGTTTGTGAATCTGCTGACTGATCTTCTCCAGACCCTGGTCCGTCATCGCCTTACGGTTCTGATCGACCAACTTGCCCTCCAAGCGCTCGCACAAAGTCGTCGCACCCACCACCATCTCACGGAATGCGTCAGCCGGCTTCGAGGTCGCCGGGATATTCATGAACAGCGTAAGCCCATCGGTACGAAACTCATCCATGTTGTCGGGTTCGAACTCGCCGTTACCAAACAAATTCGCCAACCCATATAACATCGGAGACCCCACACCTGAAGCTCTTCTTTTCTGATAAAAGTTACGCTGGTTCAAGTCCATCCCCAGTTCCTTCGCATGCCGATCGATGTCGACGCCGCAAAATCCACGGCCCTGGCGTGCCAGGATATTTAGGATCGCCAATGCATCGTATTTCTTATAAAGCTCATCGATGGTCTTCCCGTGCTCGAGGGCGGCTTCAAAGCTCATCGAGAAGCTGAATCTACGCCCAAATACCTCTGCAAATCTTAAAACCATCTGGGAAAACTGGTTCAGCTCAGATTCGGTGACGGCACCATCTCGATCTGCCAGCTGTAATGTCATACCAAAGTGCGTAAAGCGGGCAGACTTGGACTCGTTTTCCAAATCGCCCCACACTTTAGAGGGATAACTACATCCAAACACTCGATGCCGCTTTTGCAGCTTGTATTCATACTGTCGGTATAGACCCAATGCTGTGTCGCGCTTTATGACATTCTTTCCGGGAATACGCGCCACAAAATCTATTTCAATATCCCCATTAGGCAGGCTGGATTCTTGAATAGCTCGGATATTGATACCGTGGATTGGGGTATGAGCTACTTCCTGCGCGTCGCGTAACTCATTATCGAATTCGTCAACATCCAACGGTAAGCTGGGTTCATCCAAGTCTTCTTCGGGAGACAATATAGTGTGTCCGGACTCCGCCGGTAACGCGGTATTAATGTCTATTTCTTCCCTTCGCACCAGCGTCGGTTCCTGCCAATCCGGGTCCGTTTCACGCAGTCTTGACTCCTGCTCTCGTATCCGGGCGAGGCGATAGCGATCGTAGGAAATCATTGCGATAACAACGAACAAAACCAATCCGGCAATGATCAATGCTGTACGTAATTCAATCATTGGACTGCCATTTCCATTGCCGTGTCAACATCCACGGAAACTAACCTCGATACGCCGGGCTCCGCCATGGTTATCCCGATCAAAATGCTGGCGCCTTCCATGGTGATCTTATTATGCGTAATCACAATCAACTGGGTGCGATCCGCCAACGTCTTGAGGATCTTACAGTAGCGCTCGACATTAGCATCATCCAGAGGCGCGTCGACCTCGTCCAGCATGCAAAAAGGAGCCGGATTGAGATCAAAGAACCCAAATAACAATGCGACCGCAGTAAGCGCCTTCTCACCGCCGGATAATAGGTGAATGGTGCTGTTCCGTTTCCCCGGTGGTCGCGCCATCACGCTCACGCCGGTGTCCAGTAAGTCGGTTCCGGTAAGTTCAAGGTAGGCATTACCGCCACCGAACAATCGCGGAAAGAATTCCTGGAACTGAGCGTTAAGAGCCTCGAAAGTCTCCTTGAATCGCGCCCGCGTTTCACGGTCTATCTTGTGGATCACATCCTCCAACATCGCAAGCGCCTCGGATAAATCCTCGTGCTGCTTGTCAAGGTAAGACTTTCGCTCGGATTGCTCCTCGTATTCTTCGATCGCCACCAAATTAACCGGACCAATACGTTCTATACGCGCGGCAATGCGATCCAACTGCTCCTGCCAAGTCTCTTCCTGTGCGTCTTCGGGCAGTTCCCGCAGCACCGTTTGCGGCTGCAGGCCGTTTTCTTTGATCTGATCGGCGACGGTATCGCGACGCACCACCAATTCTTGTCTCGCCAACCGTAACTGCTCGACTTGTTCCCGCAGCTCTTGCGAGGCGTTTTCGTGCTCGACGCGATCTTGCTCTTTGTCGCGAATTGCAGAATCCAGATGTTCCACTTCTTTCCTCGCTTGCGCCAATCGCGATTCAGCCTTTACTCTCTTGTCAAGCAATGAATTCAACTCTTCTTGTAGTTTAATCTCCGGCGGATCGCCGTCATCTAGCAATTCGCGCAACGCCTGCTGACGTTGGGTCATGGTTGATTGCTGATGATCCATCCGGTGAATACTTTCTTGTAATGTTTCCAGCGCCACCAATAGCCGTTTTTGTTCAAATTGCTCGCGGTGCTTGGCCTCACGGGCCGAGTTCGCCGCTGCGTTAGCCTGTTCCAGTTCCTTGCGCAAGCGGGGGCCCTCGGCCGACAGGTTTACATGGCGGGCTTGAAAGTCTTCCGACAGCCGTTGGGCATTATCGATTTTTGAACGGGCCTTCATCAACTCGGACTCCGCTTGCTCAAGGAATTGGTCCAATTCGTTCAAATCCGCCCGGATCTGGTCCCGGCGTGCGTATAACTCACCAGCACGCGCCTCGGCATGACCCAATTTTTTGTGTAGCTCGGTACGTTGTCTTGTTTTATCGCTCAGCGTCCGGCGTTTCGCGGCTTGTTCTTCTTCTAACTCGACCAAGCGCTGCCGGTGATCCTCGATACCGCCGTCGAGGTTCTCGATCTCGAGAGCGAGTTGTTGTTCAACTCGAGACAAATGCTCGATTTCTTTCTCGCGCACGAGTAAACCGGCCTTGGCACCCTCACCCTTGGCCACGACCACCCAGTTCTTCCCCATCCACACGCCATCTTGGGTAACAATTGATTCATGCGCCGCAAGTTGTCCGCGCCGCACGATTGCGGCTTCGACATCTTGGCTGATATAAACATAACCAAGCCAGTGTTTGAGGTCTGCTCGGTGACAAGTGACCTTCGTCAACAAAGTTGAAGTAGACGACGGTGTATCGAAAGATCGTCCGCCCCTGTTCTCGACCATACACAAACCTGATCCGGGAAAGCTAGGCGTAACCGCCGCAACTTGGTCTAAAGATTCAACACATAGCGCACCTAAACGCCGACCCAGCACACAATCAACAGCCGTTTCCCACCCAGGTTCCACCTCAAGTTCACCCGCTAAGCGCGGCACGTCGGACAACCGTTGTTCTTGCAACCATGCAACCGCATCCTCATCCTGTGCACCCAACGCCGAAGCCTGCATTTCTCTAAGGGAGTTCAATCGCGCCGCAGTTTCCTGATAGCGGTGACGTGCCTCGTACAGTTCCTCCTCCGCGTTATCAACGAGTTCGCGTTGTTCCTGGATTCGCCTATCGAGTGCATGAACATCCTGTTCGAGATCCGCATAAAGCTGGTCCAATTCTTCGACTTGTGCGCGCAAACCCGGCGTATCGGTCCGCTCCAAAGCTAATTCGATTTCGTTCAGGGTCTCACCCAGGCGCGCTTGTCGACCAGCAATATGCTCTATCTGGCGATGATGTTCCTCGATACGTGCCCTTTGGACTTCGCGCTCATGTTCTGGCCGTGCTGCGTCGCGTCCGAACTCATCCCATTCGGCTTGCCAATGTTGGAATGCCTGCTCGGCAGACTTCAACGACCCTATGGTCCGATCAAATTCCTCGTTCACCTGCGTCAAACGTGGCCGGCAGTCCTCCAACTTGTGTTGCAGATCAGATCGGCGATCGCGATCTGCATCCCTGTGTACCTGGGCTTCTTCATGTGCCTCAGTCAATCGCTGCAGCTCCTGTTTGCGTTGCTGCTGGGTCTGTCGCGAGTGTTCAATACTTTGTTCTTTACTCGCAATTTCCGCACCAACCTGATAGAACTCACCTTGCGTTTGATTCAATTGCTCATTTGCGCCGGTCAATTCTTGCCGCAGTTGCTCAATTCCTTTTTCGGTGCCACGCTGATCGGCAATTTTAGATTCCAACTCGGTTTGTCGCCGCGACAGGTTACTATCCTGTTCGTTGAGCTGCTGATCGAGACCACGCCAGCGGAGACTCATTAATTGGACGCGCAATGCCCGCTCTTCCTGCTTGAAGGTCTTGTACCGGGCTGCAGCGCTGGATTGCCGCTTGAGACGCCGTAGCTGAGATTCCAACTCGCGACGGATATCGCCAACCCTTTCCAGATTTTCCCTGGTATGGCGAATCCGGGTCTCGGTCTCGCGTCGCCGCTCCTTGTACTTGGAAATGCCGGCTGCCTCCTCCACGAGGACTCGCAGCTCTTCCGGTTTTGCTTCAATGATCCGGCTCACCATACCTTGCTCGATGATCGAGTAAGATCGCGGCCCCAGGCCGGTACCTAAGAAAATATCGGTGATGTCACGCCGCCGGCAGCGGGTCTTGTTTATGTAATACAAGGATTGACCGTCACGGGATAATTCACGGCGAATCGCAATCTCACTGTAAGCCGCGTAGGCGCCTGGCGCTTTACCCTGACTATTATCGAATACCAGTTCCACCGCTGCCTTACCCACTGGTTTGCGCGCTGTGGATCCGTTGAATATGACGTCGGCCATGCTGTCACCACGCAAGGTTTTCGCAGACGACTCGCCCATAACCCATTGACTTTCCACAACCATTTGGGCCGACTACGCCCACTAGGTTGGCGGGAAACGATACAGAAGTGGGATCAACGAAGGATTTAAAGCCGGATAGTTTGATATGCTTTAGACGCATCGACTATTCCGGTAACACCGACAACAGGAGAGATTCCATTTTAAAGTGCGATATTTTGAACAAGCGGAGCGAATTATAAGCGGTCAAATGTAATACGCTACAATCTGGCGAATAAACGTAACACAACAATCACAGATATGCCTACACAAACTAGTCAAGCGCTGGAAACATTCGAAAACCCGAATCCAGAGCGTGATTATACTGTGCGAATTCGGATTCCGGAGTTCACCTGTCTGTGCCCAAAGACCGGTCAGCCCGATTTTGCGACCCTCTACCTCGAATACGTGCCCGACGAAAAGTGTGTCGAACTCAAATCGCTCAAATTGTATATCTGGTCGTATCGCGACCAGGGCACCTTCCACGAGGAGGTGACTAATCAGATTCTCAACCATCTGGTCGCGGCCGTCGGTCCACGTTTCATGCGCCTGACCGCCAGATTCAGTGTCCGCGGCGGATTGTACACCACTGTCGTCGCCGAGCACCGCGCCCCGGATTGGGTCGCTCCGGCACCGGCGCGTTTATCTTGAGTGTCGCGAAAACTTCAATTCTTTCATATAAACAAATAGTTCCCTGAAAAACCTTAGGTTTTTACTTAACTTTATGCGTGATCGGCAGGGGCGCGAAAAGTGCAAAAAATAGAAAACAGCCCATTAGACCCGTTCGTAAAGTGGTTGTTTCCCAAGCTGCTTCCCTATGTTCCCGCCGGGCTTAGCGCCAATGCGATTTCCGTAATCGGCATCATCACCGCGATGCTCACCTGTGTGTGCCTGTATCTAACCGCCTGGTCGCGCTGGATGTGCATCGTCGGGGCAGTATTGGTGTTCGTACATTGGTTTGCCGATACCCTGGATGGCGTCGTCGCCCGTGCCCGCCAGACGACAAAACTGGGTTTTTATCTCGACCACTTTGGAGATTCGCTGAGCGTCGTATTCATCGGCTTGGGCATGTTCCTGATCAAAGGATCGCATTTCACCATAGGTCTCATGGTTATTACCCTGTATCTCTTGTTAATCATTAATGGACTGATCAAGGCCGAGTTAACGCGGGTCATGGAGCTGCCCACGTTTGGACCCACCGAGTTGCATATACTCACCATCGCCCTATTGGTCGCCCAACCGTTCATCGATTTTGGACAACCGCTATCCTGGTATCCGGACGCCACCGGCGATCAGGGCTGGCTGACAAGCTCGCTGGGTTTTGATCAAGGCGTCACACTTATCGATGTCGCCGGATTGGGGATAATCATCGTCGCGGCGCTGATGCTGATCATCGAGATCATCACCACTCTCGATACGATTAAGCGTCTCGATCGCGGCTAGCCCCGCGCCTAGTTATCAGTTTGGGTTACCCACGAGATCACCCTCACGTCGTGCTAGTCCAGGAATCAATAGGGTCGCGCCGGTGGTTCTTCGCGCCGTCAATTCCTCCTGAGCCCGGGCCACGTCCTGCAGCGCGTAGGTCTGCTGCACATCGATCTTCACCGCGCCACTAGCCACCACGTCAAACAGTTCGCTCGCGGAGGCGACCAAATCCGAACGCTTGTCGATATAGTCAAATAATGTAGGACGGGTCAGGTACAGTGAACCTTTTTTGCTAAGGATGGCGGGTTCGATAGGTGTAATAGGTCCGGAAGACTGGCCGAAACTGACCATCAGCCCCAATTTGCGCAAACAATCCAGGGACTTCATAAACGTATCTTTACCCACAGAATCGTACACGACCGGTACCCCGGTACCGGCGGTAATTTCTTTAACACGCCCCACAAAATCCTCTTGGGTGTAGATTATCGGATGATCACAGCCCAAACCGGCAATGTAATCGGCTTTCTCCTTGGAGCTGACCGTACCGATTACGGTCGCCCCGAGATGCGTGGCCCATTGGCAGGCGATCGACCCAACGCCCCCCGCCGCAGCATGAAACAAGATCACATCACCTGGTTTTACGCTGTAAGTACGGCGCAACAAATACTGGGCAGTCAACCCCTTTAACATCATTGCAGCCGCGGTCACGTCATCTATCGTATCGGGTAGCTTCACTAGGCGCTCGGCGGGATACAATCGCTGTTCACAATAGGCACCGATCGGCCCGCCGGCATAAGCAACCCGGTCACCCACCGACACTTCGGTGACCCCCCGGCCCACCGCTTCAACCACACCAGCTGCCTCCATACCCAGGATAAAAGGGAGCTGTGGCGGGGGATACGCACCTTCCCGAAAATAGATATCGATGAAGTTTAGCCCGATCGCGGTGTGTCGAATCAATGCGTCACCCACGCCGGGTTGTTCGATGCCAACTTCTTCCCAGCATAGTTTATCGGCCCCACCGGTTTCGTGAACGCGAATCGCCATATTCATGATGTCGTTCCCCTCTTATATCGAATATCTGAAGGCAAGCCGAATACTGCACTATTGTAGCCCCTGGGGCCACTCATTGGGTTTGCCGGACGCCGCGCACCTGCTCATAGGCACTTCGAATCTCTTGGGTTTTTTCAGTAGCCAGCTTGATCATTTCTTCGGGCAACCCTTTGGCAACGAGTTTGTCGGGATGATGTTGGTTCATCAACCTGCGGTATGCCTTTTTCACCTCCGCATCGCTGGTAGCGGATGTTACTCCCAAGGTTTTATAGGCATCCTCTAACGAGGGCTGTATTCCAGTTGCGGCGCTTCGCTCATACGCCGATGCGCCTTCAATGAAGCCCAGTATCTGTTGGAACCGACGCTTGGAGAATCCCAGTTGTTCAGCAATATCGAGTAGTGCTTGCCTCTCCACTTGATCCAGACCACCGTCGGCAAATGCCGCCTGGACCTGAATCTCCAAGAACATCTGTAGCAAAGTCGTACGCCGCCCGCACTCGTGACGTAACTGGTCCAACACGTCATCTACCGGGAAGTCGGTCCGTTTGCCTTGCCGAAACAATCCGATCGCGGCGTCCCGCTGCTGTGCATTAAGCCGCATCTGCCTCATCACTTCCTCGGCCATCGCGATTTCATTGGGACTTACGCGACCGTCGACCTTGGCAATATATCCCATTATCGTAAAAACAGCGGTAAAAAAAACGGTTTGTGTTTTTTCGCTGTTAAGGATCCGACCCCTACCACTCAGATCTGCCACGCCTCTATCGAATTGATGGCCCAACACGGCGCCCAAAGCGGCGCCTAGCGGCCCCCCCAACATGAAGCCAAATGTGCCGCCGGCTAATTTTCCCCACCAAGCCATGTCACAACTCCGCCAGTTGCGCCAGGGACACTGGACGACGATGTGGCGATTGGGCGGTTTGACGCCGGTTGTTAAAGACTGGGGGCGAGGATCCGAGAGCCGGAAACCTTAGCGGGATGTACATTAACAATCTATTGCCAGGAGTCTGACACCATCCTCCTGCCTTTCGGGCAGAGCACAAGCTCAGCGGCCCGACACCAAGCGATGTCAGGTGTGGGTCCCACCCCGAGCACAAGGCGTAAAACCACGCATTAATCGGATAGCCTTGTCTGAACAACCCGTTATTTTCCTCCGTAACCGCCTTGGCTCAATTTCCAGATTAGCCCGCAGGGAACTCGACGACGACTTCCGTACCGCGGCTATTGTGCGAGGCGAAATGCAACATACCTCCATATGCCTTAACAATGTCTTGCACCGACGCCAAGCCGAGACCTTGTCCCGCGGCTCGGCCATCCGACCGTACACCCCGCTTCAATACTTGCTCGCGCAAAGACTCGTCGATACCGGGCCCATCATCGACAATAAACAATCGCACACCGGAGCGGTGCTTCTGCTCCGTGATCGGCTCGGCGCGAACAATGACCTGGCCACGACTCCATTTGAAAGCGTTATCGATGAGGTTCCCTAGCACTTCGAAGAGATCGCCCTGATCGCCGTAGAATTTCAACCCCGGGCGAATGTCTTGGTTTACTTGGATATCCCGATTGGCGTAAACCTTACGCATCGAGTTGACTACTTTATTGACGCTCACTGATACCGATACCGGGGCCGTCAAGGTACGCTTACCCGCCGCCGCGGCACGCCGAAGATGATAATCGACAATTTCCGACATCCGGTCCACTTGGACCGCAACCTCAGCCGGATTGACCGGCTGTTTGGCTTCCATCGCACCCCGAATCACTGCCAGCGGTGTTTTGAGACTATGGGCGAGGTCGCCCAACGTATTGCGGTAACGTTCTATCTGACGGCGCTCATTGATGATGAAGGCATTGATATTGCGCGTCAAGCCAGACAACTCCCGGGGGTACTCACCTGCCAACTGGGACAACTCACCCTGTTCCACCGCTGCCACTTCCTCCGCCACGTCTCGTAATGGCGTCAGACTCCACCTCAGTACGGCAGTCTGCACCAACAATAACACCACTACCGCACCCCCGAGCCAAATCCACAGACTGCGGCGAAAACTATCCACTTGAGCATTATAGTTTGCCAGATCTTCAGCAACGGTAAATTCATAGTTAACCGATACTGGATCGTTAATTTCCCATGCAACCCCGAATCTCAACCAAAACAACTCGATACCGGATCGAGTAGTGATTCGTTCGAACAAAGAGTCGCCGGACGCCAACCTTGCACGTGCAGGAAGACTTCTGCTCAACAAAGAATCGGAACGCCAGACCACGTTCGACTCTCGGTCCACCACGCGGGCGTATAATCCGGAATTAATCCGCGAGAATCGCGCCTCCGGCAGATTCGTCGGCACGATCAGGCGCCCACGGCTGTCGACATCAAACGCGGCCAGTAACCCGTAAAGTTGACCTTGCAAATGGTTGCGAACCGCGGTCTCAGCGCTATTTTGAAACGCCTTATCTAGCACCCACCCCGTGATGCCCAGGAAGGCAACTGATGCCACACTGGCAGCCAGCAATAACCGGCTGTTAAGGGAGAGTGTCACGATGTGCGCTTGAGTTTGAAACGATAGCCTCGGCCACGAAGAGTCTCTATGGGCTTGGTCACATTGTCCGGATCGAGTTTTTTGCGCAGGCGGCCGATAAAGACTTCTATGACGTTACTATCGCGGTCACTATCTTCTTCGTATATGTGGTCGGTCAGTTCGGCCTTGGAAACCACCTTGCCTGGATTCAACATCAAGTACTGCAACAAGCGGTATTCATAAGCTGTTAGAGTCAATGGTGAACCATCAACAGACACTTCCTGCGTAGAGGTATTTAAGGTCACCGGTCCACATTCAATTGCGGATTGTGCTGATCCCGCGGCACGTCGCAGTAACGCACGAACCCGGGCCAACAACTCCTCTACATGGAATGGCTTGACAAGATAATCATCAGCACCGGCTTCCAACCCGTCTACCTTCTCTTGCCAACGCGACCGAGCAGTTAGGATCAATATAGGGAAACTCTGCCGTTCGGCGCGCAATTGTTGGATCAGGTCTATTCCGTTCAGTTTTGGTAAACCGACATCCACGATGGCGAGATCCACAGGATATTCCCTACCGTAGTACAATCCCTCCTCGCCGTCTGACGCCGTATCCACGGCAAATCCTTCCTCGCGCAGACGCGCCGCAAGTTGCTCCCGGATTCCGGCCTCATCCTCCACTACAAGCACGCGCATGGGTTAACTCTAATAGGATGATTACTGCTTTTTCCGCGGGTCGATATATATGCTCCGAACCCGTCCTTTCGGAGTGAGAATCTTGATCCGATACATCAACTGGCCATCCACCTCACGTTTTTCGGCCGCTAACACCCTTCCACCAGTGCGGCTTCTCGCAATAGAGGCGGCTTGGTCGAGGCTCATCGGTTCCTGTTGTTCAGGGGATATCGGATATGCCGGCATCGGCCACGAAAACGTAATAAGCAACAAAATGGATCCGATTAGTCTCATAACAAAAGCCAGCCGCGGGGCGGGACGCTTGGCGCTGGCTGCATTATACACGTCGGATGCAACTATCAACTTACTCTGTGGGCTCGACGTGAACGCGCACACGTATGCGGTCACCCGGATCATGGCTAGTACGCGAATGATAAATCCTATCACCATAACGATACTTCACTCGATAACCGACAACATGTTCTTCCTCATGGAATTCATGGCGGGTCTCACAACGTTCGACCGGCTCATTATACGCGTAGCGATGATTGCGTCGCTTCACGTCGTGACCAATCGAGCCGCCCAAAACCGCGCCAGCAGCGGTTGCAAGATCTCGTCCGCGGCCACGTCCAAAACGGTTACCAACAGCCGCCCCGACGATGGCGCCGAAGATTTCAGGCGTATAGCTATTATGCCCACCGCGATACCCATAACGCGTGCGGGTCTCGGTCCAACATTCTTGACGGGGAGAATCCACGCGTACGAGTTCGATAATGGGTTTAACTTCTATCACATCTGCGTAGTCATGGAAGGCTGGATCGTATTGGTTTCCAGCAAGCGTGGGAGGGGCGGCCACTAAAGCGATCGCCGCTGAGACAACGAACAAAACCATGCGATTCATTTTCAGGCTCCTTCGAATTGAGATTTACGGCACACCCTGTGAATGTCAATCTTTTCCAGTGCGCCATAGCTTACGTAAGCATCACTGAACCAGGCCTGAATTTAAGCTGAATATAAGCTGAATGACGCTGAGATTAGCCCCCGTCACTCATTGTTCCTGATCGAACGGTAAGCTGATCACCTCGCTGCAGCAGTTCGAATTGTTTTAGAAAACTCATGCCAAGCAAGATCTGATTCCCAGTCATATGGGGATTTATATTGGCGGAGACTCCGGTCGCAGAAATACTGCCCAACGCTACATGATCTAACGTCGTGGCATATGTCTGCACAATTCCATTGGCCGTGTAGGTCGTCAGCGGTACACCACGCTTGAGTCTCAGATTGGTAGCCACCTGCAGTGGAATCGCGACGTTGGTAGCACCGGTATCCAACAAGAACTCCACTTTGGTTCCGTTGATCTTTCCTGTCGCTACATAATGACCAAGACGGTTCCTTCGCAGCACAATTTCCTTGAAACCATCGCTGCGAGAATTGATCTGAACTTGCTGGTTGGGATTGTGCTGACGCTCAAGGACCTTTGCAAATACCATCGTCAGCAGTCCCGCCAGCAACACCCATGCAGCAAACACCATGAACCGTCCAAGCCGGCGCGTGTTACCGGGTTCGGATGTCATGTGGATGAGTTATGGTAAGCGCGAAAGTCATGCATACGTATAAATCTAAATACATTCACTTTAAGCCCATATCTTATATGGGGGTATCGTGATTTTTTGGGAACAGTAGGTAACCAATATGTTACAGTTCTTCGCCCCCATTCGATTCAACTTTCCGAGCATACATCAATTTTGGAGGTCTGCATGCGACTGATTCTCTTAGGTGGCCCCGGCGCCGGCAAGGGAACACAAGCCAACCTGATAAAAGAAAAATACAAAATCCCACAGATTAAAAGAAAAATACAAAATCCCACAGATATCCACCGGTGACATGCTCCGCGCGGCAGTAAAAGCAGGTACACCGCTCGGGCAACAAGCCAAAGCAGTCATGGCAGCCGGCGATCTCGTCTCCGACGAAATCATCATCGGTCTGATCAAAGACCGAATACGGGAACCAGACTGCGCGAACGGCTACCTGTTTGACGGTTTCCCCAGGACCATCGCCCAAGCGGAGGCACTACAAACAGAGCAGATACCCGTTGACTATGTCGTCGAAATCGCGGTACCGGACGATGAGATCATAAAACGTATGAGCGGTCGCCGCGCACATTTGGCGTCGGGCCGAACTTATCATGTTATCTTCAACCCACCCAAGATCGAGGGACAGGACGATGTCACCGGCGAACCATTGATTCAGCGTGATGATGATAAGGAACAGACGGTGCGCAAACGTCTGGAGGTCTACCACTCACAGACTGAGCCACTGGTCGGCTACTACTCTGATTGGAGCCAGGGAGGCGATCCTGCCGCCCCGAGATACGTGCGCATCGATGGAATCGGTACCGTTGAAGAGATTCAAGACCGTATGTTCAATGCATTGAGTTAAGACAAAGTCCTATGAGCACCCAAGCACTAACTGAAACAAACTTTAACAAAACTATCGAAGACAACGACCTGGTACTTTTGGATTTCTGGGCCTCCTGGTGTGGACCTTGTAAATCCTTCGCGCCAGTTTATGAGCAAGCTTCGGAAAATCACCCCGACATCGTATTTGGCAAGATCGATACCGAATCCGAACAGGCCTTGGCACAGGGTTTTCAGATCCGCTCCATACCGACGCTAATGATCTTTAAAGAACAAATCGTAATCTTTTCACAGCCAGGGGCCATACCCGCCTCAGCATTGGATGAATTGATCAGCAAAGCGCGGGAACTGGATATGGATCAGGTGCGAGCAGAGATCGAGAAAAAGAAATCCGATCAACCAGCCTAATGGTACAAAATCCGGTCAGGTGGCGCGTCCAAATCTCTTGAGGTTGGACACAAAATCAAACGTTCGTCGCTTGAACTTGGACATCGAATCTGGCTCCAATTGCTTGCCCGCGGATAAGTTCGAGAATTCCTCTGTAACAAACAGCTCTTCATCTTTTTTACGTTTTTGATTTACCAGGGCAAATCTTACGCTCGACATGATCTCACTCGCATCATAATTGTCGGCACTTTTGAGCCGCAATAAAGGTATCTTTGCACTTGTCAACGTATCTTCCAAGACATCAAGACCACCCAACTTGCGGCGCTTTCTCTCCACCCGCGTCTCTAACTTGATCGCGAGTACCGGACTGACACTCGTAGGGCTACAGACTACAAAATCGACCCATTCGCGTAGCACGCGTTTCCAGTGGTTTTCATAACTAGGATGATCTCCGGGAGACTTTACGAGTGTTGACAAGTTGACTCTCGGCAAGACCACTGAATATGCCCCCACCAGTTTAATCAGTTCCTGGTACAGGGCGCGCTGCTGTGGGCTTAGCAGCGAGCGTTGCCGTTCAAATTCGAGGAACCCCCGCCGGCGCCGGTAATTACGCCAGAACAGCACTAACAACATGCTCACCGTTGCGGCGATTAATATATAAATTATCGACTCGGGAAACGACATCGGGGCGTTTTCAATTGGCTGTGGTGTTGTTTTAAACCAAAAACTGTTCCTAGGCTACAGGGCTAGCCGGTAGCATTAACGAGTTTAGACGAAAAAATACCCTCATGTTTAGGAATCAACTTAAAACAAGTCTCTTACGTTATTGATTTATTTACGCGAACTCGAGTGCCAGTGCTCGCATGGCTAGATACGCCGGTCATATTTGTTTAACAGATATTCACGTCTGTACGCCTCTAAACGGACACCCAGGCAGATGCAGACGCGTGGGGGATTGTACTTCACGCAGTGCTGATGGAGGCTCTCACCGGCCAAACCACCGTTACGATTGGAGCTATCCGTGAATCGAGACATCTCACAATCCAATTACTGAGAAGGGTTTAATGGCGCGTGACTGAGCGGGCAAAAATGGTAGTAGCCGTTCTTAGCTCAGAGGTCCAACGACTCAAAGTTGGCAACCGCTTTCGAGCGAACTTAATGATGGAGGGTACATCTTGTGTTTCGTTTGGGATCTCTTTGGTCTCGAAAAGCTCGCTATCGGTCTTCTGTTTTTCGCCGATCAACACCCATTTTATCTTTTCCATTAAATCGGTGGGATCATACTGATCCGCCAACGATATCCTGAGCAGAGGGATGCGGGCACTACTTAGCGTGTCATCCAGCACGTCGAGACCGCCCAACTTTCGACGCTTTCTCTCCAAACGCGTTTCCAGTTTGATCGCCAAGATTGGACTTACCGAGGATGGACTGCATATCACAAAATCTAACCATCGACGGCAAACGCGGCGCCAGTGCTCGTGATAGTTAGGATCTTCGCCAGGATGTTGCACGACCTGCGCGAGATTTACGCGGGCAAACACCAACGGCTGTGGACCCACAGCACGGATGAGGGCGGCGTAAAAAGCCCGCTGCTGGGAGGCCAATAAAGACTTTGTCCTCCGGAAATGCGGTATACGTTTCTTGACGTTGTGATTACGCTGTACCAACCACAATGACGCAGCACCGGCTACGCCAGCCGTGGCCAGCATCGTCGCTCCAATTGATAACATCGCTGGCCCTTATAATATTAGGGTGACCTAGTTTTAAGGTTTAGTACAAGTTCTGAGCCAACGTTACTCTATTCATCTGAAGTTTGGGTAAGTTCGTCTGCCCACTGATCTGATGTACCGACGAACTTACACGAAGTCATGGCGTTAACAAATTGAAACGTTTAACTATTCACTTGATTTCTAATAATTCTACCTCGAATACCAACGTTTGATTAGGTCCAATACGGCCACCGGATCCGCGGGCGCCATATGCAAGCGCAGGCGGAATGTAGAGTTCCCACTTGGCACCTTCTTTCATCAACGGAAGCGCCTCTTGCCATCCTTTGATCACCCCGCTGAGAGGCAGGGTAGCGGGCTTGTTTCGCTTGTACGAGCTGTCGAACTCATTTCCGTCGAGCAATGTGCCACGGTAGTGAACGACGACGGTATCTGTGCTCTGCGGTTGCTTGCCGTTTCCGGCAGTGATGATGCGATACTGTAGACCACTCGCGATCTCCTTGACCCCTTCCTTGGTTTTGTTCTCAGCCAGAAATTTATTTCCTGCCTGGTTATTCTTATCAGCCAGTTCGGCGCGTTTTTTATTGATCGTTGCGCGGTAACTCTGCACCGCCTGCTGGCGGTCGGCCGCTGACAACTTCGGTTCACTCTGCGTCAAGACATCTTGAATCGCCTGTGTAAGTGCCTTGACATCGATGTCCATATCATCGCGTTTTAGGTTGTGTATCAGATTCGTCCCGACCTGATAACCAATAGCATAACCAAGTTTTTCCGCCTCGGTTGTATATGCGGGTTCTGCGCCCCACGCGGCTTGCAGTGATAGCACACTGCCAATCATCAATACCATAAATTTCATCTTGTCTCCTATATGTAACGATAGATGGCGACGTGTCTCAAGAAACATCCTCACGCCGGCTCGCCGGTTGAGTCTCAGTGCGACAACCCGATGGTAAACACCAATAACGATATCGCATAGTTCGGTCGCAGCTTCGAGTCGCAACCGAATGCGGATCTATGCCGTTACCAGATCACAATAGCTTAGTCGTGGGTTGACTTTTTGACAGGTGAGATTCGGACAAACCGTCGTCCGCAATAGTAGCAGTCAACGTATTCCTTGTCGTCAAAGTTCAGGTATACGACTGGATGGCCCATGCCTCCACCGCCGCCGTCGCAGGCAACCGTGTCCACGCTCGGGTCTATTTCCACGATTTCTGGTGGTTCCATCATTCCCTCCGAAATGTTCATATCAATCTCCCGTATATCAACGACTATTCTGTTTTGCGGCAGTCGGCATCGGTCCGGCCATGAGTTGCGGGTCCAAACGGCGTTCAAACCAGTTCACACCCCAATGTAAATGTGGGCCGGTAGCACGTCCGGTAGCACCGACTTTCGCAATGGTTTCTGCTCGCGCAACCCGTTGGCGTTCCCGAACGTGGACCTCGCTCAGATGACTAAACACCGAGGACAGACCGTGTCCATGATCTATGATGATCGTGCCTCCCGTAAAGTACATGTCACGATGAACCAGGCTGACAACGCCGGATGCGGGCGCCCGCACCGGGGTCCCCGCGCGAGCCGCCACGTCGACCCCATAGTGGGGGCGTCTGGGCTTACCGTTCAACACTCTCTGACTACCATAGACGCCGGAAATTTGCCCTACTACGGGCCACGTGAATCCAAGCAAAAAATCCGTATCCGCGCTATCCCGGCGCCGGGCTGTCTTAATGAGCGCTGCTTCCTGCCGAATACGCACGAGGTCCTTGGCGGTAGGTTCCACCTTGCGAGGCGGCAGTCCATCGATGCGTTGAATGTCGTACTCGCGTTGTGCGACGTTTAATTGTCGCTGTTCGCGCGACCCGCCCGGATAGCGTATGTCCAACTTGGTGATAGGTGCTTCATTACGACCGAATCCAATCACAAACTGTCCGCGTTGGGAGACTCTGAGTTTTCTACCCTCATACCATACTTGCGCACCTGGAGACACGCGGCCGTGTACCAATCCTCCCTGCATGGGTTCACCGCTAATGATCGACTCCCCGCCCACTGCGGCGTCTAACGACGCCCACAGACCGACCACCACAACCGCCAGGCGGGCACGCATTTGAAAATCGTGTTCAAGCACTTTGCGCGACTACTCCACCTTAATTGAACCGGTGGGTCTGGCTGGGAGGACTATTCATCGCAACGACACGCTTGATGGCTTCGTCCCAACCAACAGTATCCTGCTGCTTCACACCAAATCGCCGCAGTGCCACGGTGCGTTGCTCGGCCTCTCGACGACCGACTACGGCTATTACCGGAATCTTTTGTACGCTGTGCTCGCGCACTTTGTAGGATATCTTCTCATTGCGTATGTCGACCTCCGTGCGAATCCCTGCTTCCCGTAATGCCTGAACGAACTCCACGGCGTAGTCATCTGCATCCGAAACCACTGTCGCCACTACCACCTGCAACGGTGTCAGCCAGAATGGAAGCGCCCCTGCATAGTGTTCTAACAAGATACCGATGAACCGCTCCAGCGATCCGAACAGCGCGCGATGTAACATCACCGGCGTGTGTTTTTGTCCATCTTCACCTACATACTTGGCCCCTAAACGTTCGGGTAGATTGAGGTCTACTTGTAACGTTCCACACTGCCAGTCACGCCCAATAGCGTCACGCAGGACAAATTCCAGTTTAGGTCCGTAGAACGCGCCTTCGCCGGGGTTGAGCGTGTACTCCAATCCGGTAGCCTCCGCCGCCGTCAGCAGTGCCTCTTCGGCGGCATCCCATATGTCATCCGAACCCACACGTTTATCCGGTCGGTCAGCATACTTTATGTGGATATTGTCAAAACCAAAATCACGGTAGATGTCGAGCACTAAGTCGCAGACCCGCTTACTCTCTTCAGTGATCTGATCTGTAGCGCAAAATATGTGCGCATCGTCCTGGGTGAACGAACGAACTCTCATTAAACCGTGCAATGCACCCGACGGTTCGAAACGGTGCACTTTACCAAACTCAGCTATACGCAATGGCAATTCACGGTAGCTGCGCAGACTATGGTTGAATATCTGCACACAACCAGGACAGTTCATCGGTTTGATCGCCAGCGTACGGTCAACATCGGTATCGGTAGTAAACATGTTCTCCCCGAAAGTCTCCCAATGACCGGATTCTTCCCACAGACTGCGCTGCATCAGATCAGGCGTGTTGACTTCCACGTAACCCGCCTGTTGTTGCCGAGCCCGCATATAGTCCGTAAGCGTCTGAAACAAAGTCCAACCCTTGGGGTGCCAAAAAACCGCGCCGGGGGCCTCTTCCTGAAAATGAAACAGACCCATTTGCTTACCCAGCTTACGATGATCACGGCGCTCCGCTTCTTCCAAGCGTAGCAAGTGATCCTTGAGCTGTTTGTCGCTGGCCCAGGCGGTACCGTAGATACGCTGCAGCATCGGATTACGGGAATCGCCTCGCCAATAGGCGCCGGCGACCTTGGTGAGCCTGAATGCCTTACCCAAGCGGCCGGTAGACGGCAGATGCGGGCCCCGGCATAAGTCGAGAAACATGCCTTGCCGATAAACCGTAATCTCTTGGTCAGGGTCAATGTCGGCGATGATCTGCGCTTTGTATTCCTCACCTTGATCACGGAAATAGTCTATCGCATGGTCGCGATCCCACACCTCGCGGGTGATG
>CAMYNX010000171.1 GCA_947259875.1 uncultured Gammaproteobacteria bacterium
CGCAGCTACCGAGTCAATCTGAACATGATCGGCCTCAACGGCCGTCCCGAGGTCTACAACCTGCGAGACCTCCTTGGCGAGTGGCTCAAATTTCGCATCGAGACGGTACGTCGGCGGCTGCAGTTCCGGCTCGATCGAATCACCCGAAGGCTGCATATACTTGACGGATTGCTCATTGCTTTTCTGAATATTGACGAGGTCATTCGCATAATCCGTAAACAGGATGATCCTAAGCCGGTTTTGATGAAGCGGTTCAAGCTCAGCGAAGCACAGACCGAGGCGGTTCTGGAACTCAAACTGCGCCAGTTGGCCAAGCTCGAGGAGATTAAGATAAAGGGTGAACAAAAAGAACTGACCATCGAGCGCGACATGCTCGAGACGATCTTGAAATCCAACGCGCGATTGAAACGTAGGGTACGCGATGAGTTGATTGCCGATGCGGATGAATTCGGTGATCCTCGTCGGTCACCAATCAAGACGCGCGCGGCGGCAAAAGCGATGGATGCTAGCGAACTCATTCCAACCGAATCGGTCACCGTGGTGTTGTCCAAGAAGGGCTGGGCGCGAGTGGCCAAGGGGCATGATGTCGATCCGCCTACCCTCAGTTACAAATCAGGTGACGGCTATTTACATGCCGCCAAAGGTAAGTCCAACCAACTGCTGGTTGCCCTGGATTCGACGGGTCGTACCTACGCGATGCCGACTCACAACTTGCCGTCGGCGCGTAGCCAAGGGGAGCCATTGAGCAGTCACTTGAGCCCGCCTGCGGGTGCGAGCTTTGCCGGCGTGATGTTGGGCGATGAGGATGTATTGTATGTATTGGGGACGGATTTTGGATATGCCTTTATCGCCAGGTTGGGTGATCTGTACACGAAAAACAAGAAGGGTAAGGCGACGCTGCGCGTTCCATCCGGCGCCCGGGTGTTGACACCACAACCGGTGTCCGATATCGAAGCCGGTCATATCGCGGTCGTGACCACCGCGGGTTATTTATTGAGTTACCCCATAGTGGAGTTACCGCGATTGGCAAAAGGAAAAGGGGTGAAAATGATCAACATTCCGAGGAAACGACTCAAAGGCGGGGAGGAACGCGTGTTTACATACGTAACGTATGTTCCTGATCAAAATTTGATAATACACGCAGGAAAGCGATTTCTGCGGCTAAAGTCAGCCGATTTAGAGCATTATGTCAACGATCGCGGTCTGCGTGGACGCAAACTACCCCGAGGCTTCCAGCAGGTGCGAGAAATAGAGGTTGTGTAATCCGCGATATGCGGCTGCGAAGGATTCTTGGAGGTTCGCCCACATATTGCACCAAGGCGTCTCGTGACTATTCTCCCTACATAACCTGGAGACTCGTATGTTGCCATTTCATGGAATTAACACGGCGGAGCTCTTAGCTGGGCACCATGAATAGTCGCGAGACTATCCCGGCGTTGGTCAGGTCTCGAATGCCTGCGCTTGCGCTTCACTCAACGCATAGCTACGGCGATGCATTTTGCTCCAGCGCGGCGCTTGTCCCCGCGCAGCAGGGGCCGCGCAGCACAAGCACTGCGACTCCGCGCAGCACAAGTCCCGTCGCCATCATCCGGGATCCTGGAATGCAATATACGAGCTAGGTCTTGAATTCAACGAGATGGTCATCATCGTCTTCGCTATCTTCGCCCTGCGTTTCTTCGATTTCTTCTGAGATTACGAAATAGTCATCTGCGAATAAGGGTTCGCTCGGTCGAATCTCTACGCCCATACGGCGTATGTCCTCCCAAATCGTTCCATCCGGATCATCAAGCGCGGCACGGGTTAATTTGGCTTGCCGGATGAATTCGTCGCCTTCACCCAAGATACGCAGCACGCGCAGCAGCTGGAGGCGAAAATCCGTGTTACTGGGTTCTTTATCCACCAACCGGATCAAGAGATTTTTGGCGTCGTTGTAATAACCGCCATTGATGTAAAGTTCCAATTCGTCCAAGACATCGGTCTCACTGACTTTCATTGCCAGCTCTGAATCTCGTAACTCCCCGGTCAAGAACTCGGTTCCTATACCCAATGCCTCCTTTATCTCCTCAGTTTCGTCAACGCCGGTCGACAGCGAGGTAAAGATTGGGGCGGCGGGTTTCGTTTCCTCGGGCGCCGTAAAGTGCGGCTCAGGTTCTTCCTGTCGTGGTGTGGTTGCGCGCTCATACAAAATGCCGGTGTCGCCGGAATCGCGAACACCACCTGGCTTATCGCGACGGGAAATAAGCCATCCCAATAATGTGCCCACGGCCAACACCAGCAGTCCTAACACAATATTTAGGGGCGTTAAAAAGTTGAGGCTGGAGCGCGATGACGTGAGGGTGCGATCGATCGTCGCAGTCATGTCTTCCAACCGCTGTTCCAGCCCGGTGATCTGCTGCTCGCGAGTCGAGAGCTGATCTTGTAGCGAATTCACCAGTTTTTCCAAGCGGTCGACATCCGTCGCCAGCGGTTGCAGCGCGGCTGGTGGTGCCATAACACCGGGTTGTACCGAGTCGGCGGGCGTTTCTGTTGTGGGTGCCTCCGGTTTCCCCAGGTTCCGCTCGTCCGGACCGGCGGTGTCGGTCGCTACCGCGACCTTTGCTGTTGGATCCAACAGTTGGCTCAAGCGGGTATCCGCCGGCAATGTCGGGGGTATCGTGGACGTGGTTTGCTCGATTTTGAACCGCGGGGCAAGGTCGAATCCGATTTCCGGCGTGGCGGTCTGCGCGGCCAGGTCGCGATCCACTTCCGGTGCGGCTGCCATCTCCGCTTCGATCAGCGACACCTCACCGGTTGGCAGCGATACGCGTTTTCGCCACACGTCGTTCTGTATGGCCAATGCTTGAACGGCCTCCCGCTGCGAGGCCTGAGCCAATGTTTCCGCAGCAGGCATTTCCAGATATACACCGGTCTTGAGCGCATTCGCGTTGTTGTCGATAAAGGCACTCGGATTGGTCTGGAAAAGACCCCAAGTCATCTGCGCGTTGGTGACGCCGAATCCTTGGCGCAGGTCCATCGCGATCTGCGACAGCGTTTGCCCGCTTCGCACCGGGCCATAAAGATCTCCCCCTTCAGTTGCCATCTCTTGGGCAACGGGTGTCTCTCTTATCGGCGGTGGAGCCGGGACCGGTAACGGCGCGCGCGGCGCCGGGCGCGTGCGCGCCACGCGGGCCGGGTACTCGGCCGGATCAAGTAACACGGTGTATCCGCGTACAAACGCCGTTCTATCCGTTTTGATGCTCAACATGAATGCCAAAAGCGGTTCGCTGACGGGCTCTCTTGTGGTGATGCGCAGCATGGCGGTCGATCCAGGTCCGGGGACAATTTCAAACCGGAAGTCGGACAATACCGGCGACACCTCATATCCGAAGTCGCCAAAGGCGGACTCGGGGGCGAGTCCAATATTAAGTGCTTTGAGTTCCCTTGGGGACGTATTGGCAAGCGGGATTTCGATCTTGAGCGGCTGGTCCAGATACGATTGAATGTTGGCATCGCCGACCGATACCGCGCGGCTCAAGCCCGGAATACCGACATACAGACACAACGCAACCAATATCCATGAACGTGGCTTAAGCAATCTTTTATAGTTCCTTGTCATTACCTTTTGGTCAAATGCCCCCATACACCTTTTAGTAATATAGCCTAGAAAATTCAGATAGATCAATGAATTGGTAGTTAAATTTAAGAACATTCGTGATTTGTTTGACCTTCAGGGTGAGGAGACGGTTCGACCGGTCATACGGGTGATCTTGATTAATGTCCCCGATTCGTCGCCAGCCTGCTGCAGCATCACATTGGTCGCCCCCTGCTCACTGTTTTCAACGGTGATACTGATCTTGGGCCCATTCCGCGTTGGCACTCGAAGCACTTGGGCCGGCGGTACTCCTAATTCGCGGGTGTAGAAGTCGGCCACCTTGCCGACTGCATCGTCGCTGTGCAAAGTTGCCATCATCAGGGACTGCGCTCCTTCGGCTAACTTATCTGTCATTTGCCAACTGCCGCCATCTCGAGGTTTGGCTCGGGGGTATATGCGGATGCCGAGCCGCTCTTCGGTAATTTTTGTGAAAGCTGTGTAGGAGGCGGTCCCGGGTAGCTGTGTCGGTGGTTTGTCGGTCGACGCAGAAGTGCGAGACACATCAGTGTTGAGTTCTGTGGGTTTGGAGCCCTCGCAGGCGCTGAGAACCGTTATCGCTAACAGCAACGCCGGCAGCGACATACCAAAGGGTAGTCGGTGATTGGATAACATATAGGCTATGGTGACGGGCGTTGCCCCCTGGCAAAGCGTTTACACAACTCGTGGTCAGGACCGAGTAGGGCGAAGATGGCCAACATGCCACGACGAGCCTGTTCCTTGAGCGGAGATTCATTGTCCACAATCTCAGAAAGTTGCTGCAATGCTCCAGAGTAGTCGTCCTGCATCAGTAATCCTGCGCTTAATTGGTAACGCAAATGCATGTCGTTTGGGTTTACCTCTAGAGCTTGTTTCAATGCGTCTATCGAGGGGGCCTGCTGGGCTATTTGGATAAATCGTAGATGAGTGACTAATAGATCGATCTCAGGATCATTAAATGCGGAGTTCGGGAGCGTTTCCAACACCGCCAACGCCTGTGCATGATTTCCCTGTTGGACCAAGACTTTCGCCTGATCAAGTCGGATACGATGATCATCTGGCGCAGTCTTGGCTGAGATTTCCATGAGCGCAACTGATTTTTCCAATGCTCCCTGTTGATACGCCTTCGCTACCTCCAATCGGCCTCCTTGCGCTGCGTGTGGCAGATACTTTTCGATTATGTTCCTGAAAAACTGTTCGGAGTAAGCACCGTGCACGGTTTCCGCCAGTTCCTCTCGGTGGTAGATGCGTACCGTGGGGATGCTGATGACACCTTGTTGTTTCGCGAAGTCTTGATAGGTATCAGTATTCATCAAAGTGAGGAAGAATCGTCCGCCAAAGTCATCGCAAAGTTTCACTAAACGGGGCAACAAGCGCATGCATGGACCGGCGTTAGGCGACCAGTAAAACACCATGACCGGTCCGCGTCTGGAGTTATCCAACACCATAGTGTTGAAGTTTTCTGGATTGATGTCGTGAATATACGGCTGTGTATTCATGCGCGATGCGGCCAAAAAGTGGCTCGTTGTATCGTGGCTGGTTGTATCGATGACTCGCTCTATCGCTACACTTATGTGACTAAGGACACACCGCAATCAGCGGTGACGGCGGTGCGGATGGCGGTGACGGGGGTAACGATAAAACGGTCGGTGCGGCCACCACGGGTCGTAGAACGGGCCCCAAAAATAGGGAGAGTGAAAATAGGGGTCAAACTCTGGAAGTGGCTCCCAAAGATACAGATCATCGACCTGCACTACTGGAAATTGGTATGCATATTTGCCGATGTCCCGGGTGACCACTTTGGTGAGTGTGCCGACTACAGTAATTTCACGTCCGCGCTGATATTCCTCCGGCTCCAGGAACCCCGGTACTTGCGCCAAAAAGCGTCCCGTGGTGGTGCTGGAGTCGATGGGGCGACCGCCTCGTTGCAGACGTCTGGCAACAACCTGTATCCAGGTATCGGCGCGTCGATTCTCGACTTCGACAATGGTGCCCCCCCAGCGTACTCGTTCACCCGCGTACCGATCGACGTTCTGCGCCGCGGCGAGCACGGGTGGCCCTTCGACCGGTGTTCGAATGGTTTTTGGGGCGGTGGCACAAGCCCCTAAGCTTACCGCCACAATAACCCATAAACATTGCCGTTGACGACACATAGAAGCACTCACTTTACCTGTGTTCTACTGGTTAGTGAATTATTGGGAACCTTAAGTTCCCGGTCTGTTTTCCCACTATTGATGTACTACTATAATAACTTGTGTCACGGGTCATGGTTGACATTTAATCATCAAAGTAAAAGGGCAAATTGATGTCCCAACTCAAATTGCGGAGTACGCAGACCGTTTCGTTCACGGCCAACGAACCGTTACACAAACGCGTCCCGACTCGTGATGAAGAGGGGCGACTCCTCAGCGACTTTATGATGTTGATACCAGGTTTGAGAGAATGGCCGAAGGCACGTTTCAATGATCGCGTAGCGGGCATCCAAGCGGTGCTGGGTGGCTTCAATGAGGTCGTGTTCGCAGACCTCAACGTACCCTTGAATCTGTTGTGGATATCCGTGAAGGCAAAGCCGGGTATTATCTCCACGGTCGTGGCATCGATCCAGCATCGCGTACCCGAGGCGCGGGTCATAAGTTCTCATTAAGTCCGTTTACGTGCGATAGGCTTTTTCTATTTCGGTCCTGGTCAATACTCCATAGATTTTTTGCTTACCCACGCCACGGGCTCCGGTAACATATAACGCCTCGGTACCAGTTTTTTGCAGAATATCTTGTGCTTCCTGAAGCGTCGCCAAGACATTAGTCCTGGACAGGTCTTTTCGAAGTGCTGGTATCTCCAATAGGTCGATGATGTCATCGTTATTGTCTTTAAGATGGCGCGCAAGGTCTGCTGCGGGCAGCAGCGCGACAGCCTCCCCCTCTTGACGAATAACAATCCAATTAGGTTCTTTTTTTAGCATGGTTTCTGCGGTGGTGCGTCTGATTTGACGCGGCTCGCGTATGATGTTGCGGTCCATGACGCTGGCGACGCCGACGCGTCGCAACGCTTGGGCTATGGGATCGTTGCGGTAATCCAGGCCCCGCGCCAGCATCAACATTCGGTATACAGAGGTCTTACCAAACACAACCCGAGCCATCAGGCCTGCGGAAACCACCGCAATCATTCCCGGTAAGATGATATTGGGATTAGCAGTGAGCTCCAACATCGCAATCAACGCGGCTAACGGCGCCTGCAAGGTTGCGCCCATCATCGCGGCCATCCCGAGCATGGCGTACAAGCCGGGTGTACTGACATCGCCAATCCAAATTAGTGCCAGTGCGCCCATGGCTCCACCGGCGGTGGCGCCGATGACCAGTGTTGGGGCGATTAGCCCCCCCGGTAACCCCAGTCCAAGCCCTACTGTGGTGGCCAACAGCTTGGCGCCGACGATCAGGACTAACGTGGCAAGCGCGATTTCTCCCAATAACGCATCATTGACCGTGTCGTATCCGATGCCCATGATCTCGGGTACCGGCACCGCGAGTAGGCCGATCAGCAACCCGGCGAGGCCAGTGCGTATCCACACTGGATGGCGTGCAAATACCCGTGTGGTCCACAGTAATAATTGAATGAATAACGCGGCCAGGCTGCCAATGATCACTCCCATTACTAATACGTACGGGAGCTCGGCGATGGAAGACCACTCCAAGGGCGGCACAAAGAAGGCCGGTTCGGCGCCACATACCGCGCGGGTCAGGGTGGTAGCACTCACCGCAGCCAGAATGATAGGGGTAAATCCGAGGATGGTGTACTCCATCAATACCACTTCCATCGCAAAAATAACGCCGGCCAACGGCGTATTGAATCCAGCGGCGATCGCGGCCGCCACTCCACAACCAACCAGGATGCGCACGCTGTTGTTTGGTAATCCCAGTCGCTGGCCGAGGCTACTGCCGGCCCACGCGCCCAAGTGAATACTGGGTCCCTCCCGACCTACCGAGTGGCCGCTGACAATACTCACGGCGGCGCCGACAAACTGCATGACGGCATTACGAAAAGGCAGGTGGCCTTGATAGTACGACAACCGTTCGATGACGTGGACGACACCCACCTGACGGGCCGAACCGGT
>CAMYNX010000172.1 GCA_947259875.1 uncultured Gammaproteobacteria bacterium
TGTTGCCGCCAACAAGGTGTGTCGAAAAAAGTCCGGCAAAACTCCGGCACTGGTGGTTTTGCAAGCAAGAGGGATGACGCACGTTCGCGCGAAATGAGAACGGAATCAATTTGTTATGTGGTGGGCCGTGCAGGAATCGAACCTGCGACCACCTGATTAAAAGTCAGATGCTCTACCAACTGAGCTAACGGCCCGTATTCGCGGCTGGGAGTCCGATTTCCGGCGAACGAGTTTAACGAATCGAGGGAGGCGGGATTATCCAAGGCCGCACCGGGGAGTGTCAAATGAGCAACACATCGAGGGCGAACAGCAGTTCGGTGATCGAGATCGCGACGGTGGTGTAGATGATGGCCTTGGTGGTGTGCATGGCTACATTTTCGGTGCTCGTCTTTGGCGCCAAGCCAAAGCCGGTAATGAAAAAGGTCAAAAATACGCTGTAGATCGCGATCTTATAGTGCAACCGGCTCTCCCAGATCAGGGCCTGCGGGAAGCGCAACAGATCCGCGGCGTTGCCGACATCGAACAAGTACTCGGCGGTGGTGACGCTGCCAAACCACATGCCGACGCCAAACACCAGCGCGGCACCGAGATAGGCAAGCCACAGCGACAGGATCAACGGGGCACGCAGATAACGATCCGGGCTCACGCCCAGACTCTTGAGGGCCTTGGTCTGCTTGCCGAGCACCAGCACCCCGAGCCAACTGGTGATAATACTGCCGGAACGGGCTACGTACAGCACCGCGCCGATCGCCGGCACCAGGTAAACGATATAGGAGCCGTTGATAATTTTTAGAATGACCTTCGGCGTGAGCACGTATTTCAGGAAACCGCCGAGGGCGTTGTCGGTGAGTACCTTGACCACCGCGATGGTGGTCGCGCCCAGCATACCGCCGACCAGCAGAAAGAACAGTGCACCGGTGATGAAAGCGATGTAGAAGGTGCGGCTGAACACCCGCAGATAGTCGCCGTAGGAACGGGTGATTGGCAGCACGCTGGTGAGATAGGGGATCACCGCCCGCGCCAATTCCACCGGTGCGAAGCTGCGTCGCGGTCGGCGACGCACCGGCGCCACCGGCCGCTCGAGGTCCTGATGCAGATGCGCTTCCAGTTCGCCGCGGCGCACGTCAACGGCGCTCAGATCGTCGATGTCCACCCGTTCCGGCCACTCGCTGACGGTGATGAGCTTGCCGGCAAACAGCTCGTATACACGTTGTGCGACCAGGGCCGCAAACCAGGGGTTATGGGTGACAACCACCACGCCGCATGCCTGCTGTTGTTGCAGTTCATGGATGGCACGTGCCAGTTCGCGAATGTTGCCGGGGTCGAGGCCGGTGTCGGGCTCGTCGAATAACAACAAGCGCGGCCGGCGCATCAACGCGCGGGCGATGGCCACCCGGCGGCGCTCTCCGCCGCTCAAACTGTTGACCGGCTGCCCGTGCAGCGGCATATCAATGTTGAGGGATTGCAACAATACAGCGGGATCGGGCGATCCCTCCTTACCACCGAAACGCTGCACCAGGCGCAGGTTCTCGATAACGCTCAAATGGTCGAGCAGCGAGCCGTCCTGGGTGAGCAGCGCAGTGTGCTCGCGATCGAGCTCGATAGCGCCTTGCGACGGATGCCCCCGCGGATCGATGACGACATCGAGTAACGTCGACTTACCCATACCGCTGGCGCCGACGATGGCGACGCACTCGCCGGCCAGCACTTGCAGATCAATGCCGTCCAACAACCACGCGCCCGCAGCGCCGTAACGCACATCTATTAAATCCAAAAGGATGTCGGGTGCCCGGGTCATGTCGCGATGATGTCCGCCGGATTGAACCGCCGCGACCTGCGTTGAACCCGAAAGTGTGGTCGGCGTCGGCAAAATGTAGGCGGGATTATGTGGATTTCTGCGGCGACGGCAGTAGTTTGAAGTCCGTCAGGGTGTGGCGTAGAGACGGCAAAAAACCCTCGTCGAGCATATAGTACTGCATCTTCAGCGTGGTCGCAGACCCCAGGATGATCGAGACCAAGGTGATCAACGACCCCAGCGCCAGGGTGGACAGGCCCGACACACCCTGGCCGATGGTGCACCCGAGCGACAGCACACCGCCAATACCCATTAATGCGCCGGCATACAGATGGTTGATCATGTCGCTCCTGGAGGCAAAGGTCTCGATTCGGAAGTTGCCACTCAAGATTGCGTACACAAACGAGCCGGCGATCATGCCCAGCACGACGGCGACACCGAAATTGATCAACGAGCCGGTATAGGTCATGAGATAGTTCAAGGTGTTGCCCGCAGGCGCGATGAAGCTCACCGCCTCCAGCGGCACCGGTTCGAATTCGTCATTGCCGATCACCCCGGTGACGTACCACGCGGCGGCGATCAGCGATCCGATCACGACACCGACAAATAAGTCATCGAAACTGCGCCGGAAGGTCTTGTCTTTCAAGGCGTAGACGATGGTGCCCAGGCCGAAAACCCCCGCGGTGATATACAGCGCCCAGCGCGGAGACAAGCCGGTGAAGGCCGATAAAAACGTAGCGATGCTTTGGTCGGCGAAACCGCGCTCACTGAGATCGATGTTGCTGGCCTGGATCACCTCGATGCGGAACACGGCAAACAAGCCGCGCAGGGTCATGTAGGCGGTAAGCGCCAGCACAAACAACACGATCAACGACTTCAGGTTGCCGCCGCCGACCCGCACCAAGGTGCGCTGACCGCACCCAGCGCCCAGGGTCATGCCGACACCAAACATAAAACCACCGAGCAGATAACCCAGCCAACCGAAGTTGGTGCTCAGATAAATCGACTGCCGCAGGTCGAACCAGCCCATGGCGCTCATCATCTGGGTGCCGACCAATGCGATGCCCAAGGCCAGCATCCACGCGCGGAATCGTGTCTTGGATCCCATGTTTATCCAGTCGCTGATCGACCCCATGATGCAAAAATGGGTCTTGTTGGCGACCGCGCCAAACACCATCGCGCCGAGAAATCCGAGCAAGGCAACGGTGTGAACGGTATCGAGTTCCATTAGCGAAATATCCAACAATCAAATAGTTACAGACAAGACCGGCAATGGCCGGGGTAATAACCTCAGACTTAGCAGGGTCGTTATGATAGTGAGTTCAGTCTGGTTTACTAATTAAACCCTTGTATGGGCTCATAATAATTAATAGATCATTTCATCCCGCCGCACTGGTCGATATCGGGTCACGCAGCCCGGCTTCTTGGAAGCCCTTGGCGCGCAGACGGCAGGCGTCACACATGCCGCACGGCGCGCCGTCTACACCGGGTTGATAACAAGACAGGGTCAGTGCGTAATCTACGCCGAGCTTTATCCCGCACTGAATGATCTGCGCCTTGGTCATGCGAATCAATGGCGCATGAATATGAATGCCGCCCTGTTCCACGCCGGCTCGCGTGGCGACATTGGCAAGCCGTTCAAAGGCCGCGATATATTCCGGGCGACAGTCGGGGTACCCGGAATAATCCACCGCGTTGGCGCCGATAAAGATGTCCATGGCTCCCAGCACCTCGGCCCAGGACAGCGCGATGGCAAGAAACACAGTGTTGCGCGCGGGCACATAGGTGGCGGGAATACCCGCTGTCGGCCGGTCGGGCACCGGTACCCTTGGATCGGTCAACGCAGAACCACCGAACTGGCCAAGATCCAGCGTAACCGTTCGATGCTCGACAACGGCCTGCGCACGCGCAACCCGCTGCGCCGCCTCAAGCTCCAGTCGGTGCCGCTGTCCATAGTCCAAGGTCAAGGCGTAGCAGTCGAACCCACGTTCGCGGGCAAGGGCTAGCACCGTTGCCGAATCCAGGCCACCGGAAACCAGCACCACCGCCGGCAACGGGTCACCGGCCCCGTTCATTGCCCCACAGATATTTGTGAAGTTGAATCTGCATGCGCACCGACAGCCGGTCAGCGAGAATCCAGTCCGCCAGCTCGGTGGCGTTCATGCCCTCGTGTTCCGGGGAGAACAGAACTTCACAGGGAGCGTCGCGCAGATGCGTGTCGAGTTTCTCGCGCGCCCACTCGTAGTCGGTGTGGTCACAAATCACGAACTTCACCTGGTCCTTAGCCGCGAGCCGGGCGAGATTTTGATACCGGTTGTTCGACTCCTCGCCCGAGCCGGGCGTTTTAACATCTAGCACGATCGATACACGCGGATCGACATCGGCCACATCCATGGCACCACTGGTCTCCAAAGACACTTCGTAACCCGCATCGCACAATGACGACATTAAGCGTTGGCACGGTTTCTGCGCCAACGGTTCACCGCCGGTGACGGTAACAAAACGAGGACGCATGGCGGCCACCTCGTCAATAATATCGGCTAGGGCCATCCAGCGACCGCCTTCAAACGCATAAGGTGTGTCGCAGTAACCGCAACGCAAAGGGCACCCGGTCAGACGTACGAAAGCCGTGGGCCAGCCGACGGTGCGCGACTCACCTTGGAGCGAGAAAAATATCTCCGTGATGCGGAGACGCTCCGAGATCCCGTGTGTCAATTGATTAACGGTCGACATACCTAACCCGTATATTGCACCAAGGCGGTAAAAAGAAGAATTAACGAACGCCGCGCACGGGCGGACGATTAAGGCTAGCTGCCGTCGCGCTCTATACGTTTCAAACGAGTCTGCGCGGAGATCGCCACCCGGCTGCCCGGATAGCGGGTTACCACCTGGTTGAGCGTGACGCGGGCCTGCTCTTTGGCACCGACCTCGTATTGAATGTACCCGACCTTCAGCAACGCTTCCGGCGCCCGTGGACTGTCCGGATAACGAACGACCACGTTGCGAAAGCCATTGAGCGCCGATTGAAAGTCGCGGGTCACATACTGAGCTTCGGCAATCCAGTAACTGGCATCATCCACCAACGCCCCGTTCGGATAGCGGCTCAGCAAATCCTGAAACGCCTGGATCGCCTCGGCGTAGCGACTTTGCTTCAACTTGTCGAAGGCCTCGTCGTACGCCAACTGCTCATCCGCGTCCGCCAGCCTCGGGCTTGCCAGTGCCGGGCTGGTAGCGGCAACCGGCGCTGGTACGGCTGGCCTCACTGGGGTTGAGGGCGTCGCCGGTGCACCCGCGCCTGGTTGTCGCGACCGCCATGGCTCCACGATCACTGTTGACGGCCGCTGCACCGCAGCATCGGCAGACGCCGGACCCGTTGGCGGTGCGGCGCCGGTATCCGGCCCTGCTATGGAATCCTGGGTTACGCCCGCCATTGATGGACCGGCACCCGTTGAATGTTGCGGCGCGTCGATGGATGGATAGGTTGTTTGATCCGCGACTGGTGGCACACCGGTGTGTCCCGCAGGCAGCGTGCTTCGCTCCCGGGCCCGGAGCCGGTAATCGAGATCATCGTAGAGTTCGCGCTGCCGGCGTTTCATGTTGTCCATGTCGTTTCGCTGCAATTCGATTTCATTGCGCAATCGCGCAAGCTCCACACCCATTGCTTCCAACTCAACCAGCGCCCTCACGAAATCCGGCTGTGGTTTCTCTGCCGGCGGCGTGGCGCTCTTCGCCGGGCTGGTCGACGCCGCGGAACGGGTGGTCTGGCAACCCGAGACCGCCCCCAGCAGGGTAAACGCGGTAACCGCGATGACGATATTGCTTCGCTTCACGAATCAGTTTCCGTAGAGAATTTCAACCCGGCGATTCAGCCGCCACGCGGACTCGTCATGACCGACCGACTCGGGGCGCTCTTCGCCATAGGATACGTTTTGGATCCTGTTTCCGGCAACACCGAGAGCACCCATGAAATCCGAAACCGTTTGCGCGCGCCGTTCCCCCAGTGCCAGGTTGTATTCCCGCGTACCGCGCTCGTCCGCATGGCCTTCCAGCACCAATGTCGTGTTGGGATTGTTCACCAGGTAATTGGCGTGGGCCTCCACCAATGCGCGGGACTCGTCGTCCAATGTCGCGCTGTCGAACTCAAAATATACCTTGCGGCGACCGAGCAGGTCCCCGGCTTCCCCGGTGCCTATCGGACGACCATAGGCATCGACGCCGGTGCCGGTACCGGCGGCGCTGACTCCCCTATCCTCGACCGAAGCACCTTCATCTTTGACGCCTTTCTTACCACCGCATGCGGCAATGGTGACGCTCATTAAAACAACTAATAGATACAAGAAGGGCTTACGCATCTCAATCTCCTCATTACAGTTTACGATTATAAGGTGACCAGGCAGGTTCGCGAACGTCTCCCTGCTGGAATTTTAAAATTTGTTTAACACGACCGTCCGACGATACTGCGGCAAGCACACCTTGCCCCCCCTGGCGCGTGGCATACAGGATCATGCCTCCGTTAGGCGAGAACGAGGGCGACTCATCCAGGGTGCTATTGGTGAGCACCAACAATCCCTTGCTGTCCAACTCCAGCACGCCGATATGGTAGCCACTCTCCTGGTGGGTCACCAAGGTCAGACGCTTCCCGTCACGTGAATACGAAGCACGCAAATTCTCTCTGCCCTCAAAAGTCAAACGTTCCACCTTACTGCCGTCTGAGCGCATACGATAAATCTGCGGACGGCCGCTGCGTGCCGATGTGAATACGATATGCCGGCCATCCGGCGACCATGCCGGCTCGGTATCGATGGCGTGGTGATTGGTCAACCGGCGCAGCTTGCGGGTACCCAACGTAAAGGCATAGATTTCGGCATTACCGTCGCGGCTCAGCACCATCGCCAGCGTGCTGCCATTCGGTGACCACGCCGGTGCACTGTTGGAGCCTGGAAAGTTCGCAACCTTTTCGCGCCCCCCGTCGAGCAGTCGTTGGACAAACACCATCGGGCGCCGGTTCTCGAACGAAACATAAGCGAGCTTGGTGCCGTCCGGCGACCATGCCGGAGAGATGATTGGCTCTTTAGATTCCAGGATCGTCTTAGCGCCGTAGCCGTCGGAATCCGCGATGCGTAACAAATAACGCGGTTGGAGGTTGGCTCGTTCCACCGTCACATAGGCGATGCGGGTATCGAAGGCACCTTTTTCGCCGGTGAGTTTGAAATAGATGATGTCACTAATCTGATGCGCGAGCTTACGAAGCTGACCACCATTGACCACATAACTGAACCCGCTGAGCTGCTTTGCCTTGAATACATCGAATAAGCGGAACTCGACGCGGAACTGATCCGCTGTCACCGCCTGCACGCGCCCGACCACCAAGGCTTCGGCCTTGATCAAGCGCCACTCTTTGAATTTCACCTCGGTATGGTCATGGGGCTGACTCAAGAAATCCCGGTGCGAAATGGTGTCAAACCGCCCGCTGCGGTACAGATCCGCCTCGATGATTTCACTCACCACCTGGGGCGGGGGCGCCGATCCCCGCCACTCGAAGGGGACTACCGCGATCGGCACTCCGGCCTCCACCCCTTGAGTGATCTCGATCTCCAACACCGCACCGGCGTCAACGGTCCAGATCCAAGCCACCATCATGCACAACCAAACACGCAGAATCTTACTCATCGCAACGAAATCAAGTTCTCATCGGGATCAAAGTTGAATTGAATATTACGAAATTTTTCATTAACGCCCCGCTCGCTGGGGATCGGCAGCGGCGATGCCTTCAATACCGCGTTCTCCACCGAGCGGTCAAATACC
>CAMYNX010000173.1 GCA_947259875.1 uncultured Gammaproteobacteria bacterium
CACTCCCCCGATAGGTGTTGATCAAAGATACGCACCCATTCGTGGTGAATAAACGACAGTACATGAACACCGTTTGTTACGTGACCTATCGGATTCTCAATGGGCTCAATTTGTGGCCACACGAAACTGCTCAACCTCGAAGACACTTCACCATGAAGACGGCTGACGCCGTTGCGGAAGCGCGATCCACGAAGCGCCAAGGCCGTCATGTTGAAACTACCCCCGTGACCCGGGCTGTCTCCCAACTCTAACAACCTATCGGTATCTACCTTTAGCTCATCCAAGAAATCCCCTAAATAGCGTGAGATCAGGTCCCGAGGAAAGATGTCGTGACCCGCCGGGACCGGGGTGTGGGTGGTAAAAACAGTGGACGCCGCGACCGTTTCAAACGCGGCATCGAACGATACGTTTTGCGACACCAACTCGCGGCATCGCTCCAGAATCAGCAATGCGGCATGACCCTCGTTGATATGCCAAGCCGTCGGTTGCAAACCCAGGGCACGCAATGCCTTGACCCCGCCTACACCCAGCAAGATCTCTTGCTGTATGCGGGTGTCTGTCCCGCCCCCATAAAGTTGACGGGTTATGAACCGGTCGTTCTCGCTGTTTTGCTCCAAATCCGTGTCTAATAGGTAAATCGAGATGATACCGATCTTGGCTTTCCAGACCTTAAAGGCCACGTCTCGATCTTCGAGGCGCATCGTGAGCTTGAGGTCTTGACCCAATCTGTCGGTTACCGGGAATACCGGTAGCTCGTTAAAATTCAGATCCGCATACTGTGCATGTTGTCGGCCATTACCATCGATCTGCTGCTGAAAGTATCCATGACGATAAAGTAAACCCACACCGACAAACGGCAATCCAAGATCGCTCGCCTCTTTGCAGTGATCTCCGGCGAGAATACCCAGTCCCCCGGAGTAGATCGGTAGACTCTCGTGCACACCGTATTCAGCGCAGAAATAGGCGACAAGATCGTGATCCTTGTCCAAGTTTTTAGTCACCGTTGCGGAATGCCGGTGTTCGAGATAGGCGTCAAAGGACGAAACACAACTCACGTAATGCCGCAGATACAAAGGGTCGCCGGCGGCTTGGTTGAGTCGATCCTGATCCACCCTGCGCAAGAACAACCGGGGATTATGACCGGTCGCTTCCCACAGCTCCGGATCCAGCGTAGAAAAGAGGTGGCGAATTCCGCGGTCCCAGCTGTAGAGCAGGTTGCTGGCGAGATCGGTCAACCGCGACAGGGCCTTGGGAATGGTAGGACGTACTTCGAGCGAGAAAGTGGTGCCAGTCATAAAGCAATTGATCAGATGATAGTCAAAATATAGTTTGTGTCATAAAACCAGGCTTGCGGGCGTAGACCTTGGTTGTCACCGCGGTATCGAATCGCGCGCTGCGCGGCATATAACCCCACCTGCCACCGGATATATCAAGCCCTGGTTGGGTCGTGTTTTATAGATTATATAAAGGCCCGTCAACTCATTGTCGAAAGAAATAGGCTTGTCGAAAAACTGAAAACACTAACGTTTTTATGGCTCCGGCAAACCGATGCGCGATTCCGCTCGATCTTAAGATCTGTTTCTTAGCCCGCTGGTTGACGCACAGATATAAGCCTTTATAGTACCACTCCTTATTTCAACCTGGATCGAACCGACACGATCTCATCAAACTCCGTTTCGCCATACGACCTGCAAGTCAAGAATGAGCACTAAATATGATAGACATTACACTGAAACAAGCAAATCTCATTATTGAAGCGACACTAAAAAAGGGGCGTGAGTTGAACCTTCCGAAACTCACCGTGGCCGTGGTCGACCGCGGCGGTTATCTCATCGCCTTGCAACGGGATGACGGCGCTACTTTTATGCGCCCGAACATCAGCTTGGCGAAGGCATGGGGCGCCATCGGCCTGGGCGTGAATTCACGGGATATTTCCAAACGCTATGAAAGCGGCGTGCGTGAAGCAGGGTTCATCAATGCGTTGAATGCAATGACCGGGGGAGGTGTCATTCCTTTGCCCGGCGGCGTGCTGATCTACGAGTCCGACGGCGAGGTGTGCGGCGCCGTGGGCGTATCGGGCGCCGTATCCGAGGACGATGAGGCCTGCGCACTCGCCGGGGTCGAAGCCGCAGGTCTGCAGGCACGTGTGGCGCGTTAATCGTTAATTTACATTTCCCGTTTGTCCAGAGTAAAACCGCTGCCGAACCGAGCACATAAAACGGGGTCTCACCCCGCGCATTGTCGTGATAGGATATACCCTGGTTTTTTTGTTCATATCCGTCGGCACAACGGTAATCGAGGAGTCCAACAGTATGCTAGGCGAACCACACGATCTTCTCCATGAATTTCCCGAATATGAAGACAAGATCACAAAACTACGATACACGAATGGAAAGTTCGCCCGTCTCATGATCGAGTACGATGAATTGGATGCAAAGATCCGAATTCTAGAAGAACAAGCGCAGCCGGTCTCGGATACCTATATGGAAGATCTAAAGAAAGTCAGGGTCACGCTAAAAGATGAGCTGTACGACATCCTCAATAATCGATGATACGCGTCTGCGGTCTGAGAGGGTTTTATACACACCGTACGTGACCTCATAACGCATTCGACAAAAAACAACAATCAATAAATACTTCCTGTTCTATTGGTCCTTCGGCGCAAACGCTTGCGTGTAACGGCGTATCTTGTTTACATACAACTCCGCGGCCCACTTGAGTCGGCTGATCTCGTCCGCCGTTAGCTCCCGTACAACTCGCCCGGGACTGCCTATCACCAATGAATTATCCGGGTTAGCTCCCGTACAACTCGCCCGGGACTGCCTATCACCAATGAATTATCCGGAATCTCTTTTCCTTCAGTAATGAGCGTGTTGGCGCCGATCAAACAGTTGTTGCCAATCCTTGCGTTATTAAGAACCACCGACTTGATACCAATCAGGCTATTATCTCCTATCATGCATCCGTGAAGCATTGCCATGTGGCCAACGGTAACGCCGGTACCGACCGTCAACGGGAAACCCGGATCCACATGCAGCACGGAACCGTCCTGAATATTGCTCCCCTCGCCTATATGTATAACGTCATTATCGCCACGCAACACGGCGTTGAACCAAATACTGCTACGATGTTCCAAGATGACCGAGCCGATCACGGTTGCAGTGTCGGCAATAAAGTGCTCAGTACCGCGAAGTTCCACACTTCGATCTTCGAAGTCATAAATCATGATTCAGACCTAGATTAGTGAATTGATTCTCACCCACCCGATAATGCGGCGGAGCCGCATCTCTTGCAACATCGCTCGCCCTCGAGATCCCAATCACCCAATCCGTAACTGATTCGTTCTACAATGTAGATATGGAAAAGGCCGACCAACGAAGCGGATTTAAAACCACTCTGAGGCCTGATGCGCCACCTGACTCGGGCTATGACTGGTCATACATCGTAAACATAGCGCGTAAACGTAAGCGCAACCTGGCCGTCGCCAACATCATTGCCGTCATAGCAGTAGTTGCGGCCGTACCAACTCCACTGCTAATGCCGCTGCTGGTAGACGAAGTACTACTCGAGCAGCCCGGATTCCTGGTCAATCTCATGAACCAGATTATGCCGGTCAGCTGGCACGGTCCGATGCTGTATATCGGCCTCATACTCTTGGCAACCGTACTACTACGATTCACGTCGATCTGGCTCAACGTGCTGCAGACCCGGGAATTCACACTGATTTCAAAGGACGTGACATATCGGATGCGCCGCGACTTACTGGCGCATTTGGAGCGAGTATCGATGTCGGAGTATGAAACATTGGGCAGTGGCGCGGTGTCGTCTCGCTTCGTTACCGACATCAATTCCATCGATGAATTCGTCGGACAGTCCGTGAGCAAGCTGCTCGTAGCGGTCCTGAGCTTGGTTGGCGTGACCATTATCCTGCTGTTGATACACTGGCCGCTGGCATTGTTCATTCTATTCATGAACCCCTTGGTGGTCTTCTTTACAGTGGCGCTGGGTAACAAGGTCAAGGTGCTAAAAGAAAGGGAGAACAGCGCTTTCGAACTGTTTCAACAGGCCCTGACCGAGACGCTCAACGCCATACAACAAATCCGTGCGAGCAATCGTGAACATCACTATATCCGCGGCGTGGTGGACAAAGCGCGGGGAATTAGAACCCATTCGGCATCGTTTTCCTGGAAATCGGACGCAGCCAATCGATTTTCATTTGGCATTTTTTTGATCGGCTTCGATGTATTTCGAGCAATCAGTATGCTTATGGTGGTGTTCTCGGATCTCACGGTCGGACAGATGCTCGCTGTATTCTCCTACTTGTGGTTCATGATGGCACCGGTGCAGGAGGTATTGAATATTCAATACGCTTATTTCGGCGCCAAAGCCGCGCTTGCCAGAATCAACGAGCTGTTAGCGTTGCATCAGGAACCGCATTACCCGCATTTGAAGAACCCGTTTTCCGGCACGAACACGGTAGCTATACATATTGCGGATGTGAGCTTCGCCTATGTCCCAGGCGAACCGGTCCTCAAGCACGTAAATCTCAAGATCCAACGCGGAGAGAAGGTTGCCCTGGTCGGTGCCTCCGGAGGAGGTAAATCCACCCTGGTTCAGGTGATCCTCGGTATGTATCCGATACAAAGCGGTCACCTTTATTTCGATGGTGAATCGATCACCGAGATCGGCCTCGATGTGGTGCGCGATAACGTCGCCACCGTGCTGCAACATCCGGCAATGTTGAATGATACGGTGCGCGCAAACTTAACCCTAGGGCGTGCCGCCGATGACGAAAAGCTATGGGATGTCCTCAGCGTAGCCCAGCTGAACAGCGTGGTGAAGTCAATGCCGGATAGATTGGACACGATGATCGGCCGTGACGGCGTGCGCTTGTCTGGTGGTCAGCAGCAACGGCTGGCCATTGCACGAATGATCTTGTCGGATCCCAAGGTCGTCATTCTCGACGAGGCGACGTCCGCGCTGGATAACGAAACCGAAGCACATCTACACGGTGCCCTAGGAAAATATCTAGAGGGACGCACCACCTTGATCATTGCCCACCGGTTGAGTGCGGTAAAACAAGCCGATCGTGTCTATGTGTTCGAGGATGGACACATCATCGAACAGGGGTCTCATGAGCAGTTGATGAATGCGGATGGTCTATACCACAAGCTTTACAGCCGCACGGCCCGCTAATCGTTCTAGCCCACATTTCTCCCCGCATGAATAGGGGTGGGGCGCCTGGTGAGAAATGCAGGCTAGATCCGTTCCAACAGGACCTTCAAACGTGATTGGGTAATATGCGACACGATTGGATTGGAATAAGCACTCAAGAACTTCCTCCTATGGCCGCTCTGTGGGTCGTAGATGTAGCGTTTGACGGTGGCGATATTGGCCCCCATAGACATGGATACTGATGGATCCCTGATCACTTAGAGGGTTTGCTAGTTGATGAATATCTCCAATCCTAGGAGACGCTAAATATATGTCTCCGGGCCGTAATTGGTGGGGGTCTCCCGCCATCAACTGATGCCCGTCCGGGTCCCGGCCGAAAGCCCGACAGCTCAAGGCGCCATCCATGACTCCAATGATGCCCCTAGCGGTGCGTTGCCGCTATTTGGCGACAATGACCCGATTCCGTCCTTCCCGTTTTGCCTGATACAAGGCTTGATCGGAGCGTTGCAACAGCCATTGGCCGAGATCGCTGCCGGTGCTGGATGAGGGTTTTTCCAGTACTGCAACACCCGCCGAAACGGTGATACGAAGCCGCGTTTTGTCCCGCACGTTGAGCTGCAACTTCTTGATTTCCCGATGATGGCGCCGGGCTATCTTGGTACCATGAACGAGCTTGGTTTCGGGCAGAAGTAGTACGAATTCCTCGCCACCATAACGCGACAAGATGTCGCTGGCGCGCAGCCCCTTGCTTAACGCATCGGCCACGGATTTCAAAACGCTATCTCCCACGGAATGGCCGTATTGATCATTGATGTTCTTGAAATGATCAATGTCCAGCATGACGCATGTCAGCGGATGCCCATAACGGCGACAGCGTTCAACTTCTTCGTCCAAACGACGTTTCAGAAACCGCCGATTGGGAATATCTGTCAACGGATCGGTCAAACCGTGCCGTTCGAGCCTGGCAACGTTTACTGTATTACGTATGCACAAAGCGATGGTTGCCGACAGATGCTCCAGTAGCTCAGTCCCCGCTTGCGCCGAAAAATGTCGCGGGTCGTAGCTGCCCTGGGCGAGACACCCAATTAACTTTCCCGATACGATAAGTGGAGAAACCGCCATGGACCCAAGGGACTTTTTGCAGTGCGGGAAAAGCCGTTGCTGCGTAGCCTCATCGCAACTGCCAACCAATGGCCGTAACGGCCCGGGAAACCATTGGTATAGCTCACTGTCGGATACCATGACAAAACTTTCTTCAATCTCATATGGCACATCGCGTAGCGCCATAATACGAACGATTTCATAATCAAGATTGAGGCATGCAATCGATGCCTCATCAACATTTCGAAAAGTACGTTTAATACCGGCGGTCACGCTATGTACTAGTTGATGAAACGTCTCAGCACCGATAGCATCTATTTCGATGTTTCGAAAACCGGACCAGATTTTCTCATTGGTCCGCACCTGCCTCTTGAGTGCGGCTAATTCTTGGCGCGTTGCAGAAAGTTCGTGATCCATGGATTAAAGGAAAAGCTCAGCTAATACAGTTGGGCTTGCCAAATCCGAAACCCGCGCAACATCGACGATGCGTTGGGGCAAGTCCGAATTTCTCACCAGGATCCCGGATGCTGACGTAGGGCTCGTGCGGCGGAGCGCCGCGCCTGGAGCGAAATCCATAGCGGGTTATGCGTCGAGTGCAGGCCAAGCGCAGATGCGCGAGAACCAGCCAGGGCGGGGCGCCTGGTGAGAAATGCAAGCTAACCTGACTCCCCAGCTTCGATAGCCGGAACTATGAGTGGCGATTGGTAATTTCATTACATCTTCAGTGACGCCAAATTAACCGCCATTTTATCATTCATTCGGATATATCAAACCCTAATGAGTTGAGAAGAAAAAAACGGGTACTATGGCAATCCCTCGAAGGACGAAGCGTTACGCCTTGAATACTTGTGACCGTTCCCGAGGATACATAAACCTTGTCCGCGGCGGCGTTCGTGTATATTAAGCTTTGAAGACGCACAACGACACTTTGTAAACTGTCACTAATGGGCAAGCAAAACAAAGATTACGATTTGGCCGTATTGGGTGCTGGCGTGGTGGGTGTCAACACCGCGTACTGGGCACAGCAGGCCGGATTGTCGGTGGCAGTGATAGACAGACAACCCGCTGCAGGTCTCGAGACAAGCTTCGCCAATGGTGGTCAGATCGCAGTCAGTCACGCCGAACCCTGGGCCAATCCCAAAGCCCCCCTGCAAGTACTCAAATGGCTATTCGACAGTAATGCGCCTTTGCTATTCAGGCCCCGCATGGACTGGGCCCAATGGCGCTGGATCGCGGCATTTCTCGCCAACTGTACGGCAAACAAAGCCGATCTCAATACCGCATCCATCGTACGCCTGGCGATGGAAAGCCGCGATCGGCTGCAGGAAATTCGTGAACAGGAAAACATCGATTACGATCATCGCGCTGAAGGCATACTGCATTTCTACCGCGATCATCGATCCTTCGAGTCCGCGCTGCATGCGGTGGATGTGATGCGAAAACATGGGTGCGAGATAGACATCATTCAACCTGACCGTGTGGTGGAATTGGAACCGGCCTTTGCGGCGAGCAAATCCCAAATCATCGGCGCAACTTACTCCCCCCGGGATGAAAGCGGTGATGCCCTCAAGTTCACCCAGGCATTAGCACGGATCTGCGCGTCCAGGGGAGTTGAATTTTTGTTCGGGTCTGAAGCCGTCGCCCTGCACACAAACAAAAATGGCAAGCGCATATCAGGCGCAGAATTGCGGACACCGCATGGTTTCATCACCCTGTGTGCACGTGATGTCGTGGTGTGCCTGGGGAGCTATTCGGCGCCATTCTTGAAGCGATATGGGATCCGTCTCAATCTGTATCCGGCCAAGGGCTATTCAATCACCATACCAACAGACCCATCATGCCATACGTGCCCACTGCAAAGTCTGACCGACGATGAATATAAACTGGTATACAGCAACCTTGGCGACCGCCTAAGAGTTGCCGGTACTGCTGAATTGAGCGGTTACAGCATCCATTTAGATCATCAGCGCTGTCGAACAATCGTTGACAATGTTCGCGGCCTATTCCCTGACGCCGGCCGCTTCGAGGAAGTACAGTTTTGGTCGGGTCTGCGTCCCACAACACCGACAAACATGCCGTACATCCAAGGGACAGGGTACGGCAACCTGTGGATTAATACCGGGCACGGAACATTGGGTTGGACATTGGGCCCCGGCAGCGGTAAACGTATCGTCGAACTGATAATAAAAGCCTGAACAAACGGACCTTATCCTGGCAACGCCGCCAAATGGCAATGCCGCGCCTGGATGTCGAGTCGCACAGCTAAATCGCCTAGACCCTCGGTCCCCAACGTTGCAGAATATCTAATCTATTTCGGTCGTCACAGCACAAAATGTCAATTGTGGAAGTACTCATCCCCGGCACCAAGATTGGTTTATTCGAGGTCGAGGAAACCTTGGGACTCAGCAACCATGGTGTGGCATATCGTGCCCGGGACACGGAGCGTGGACGAGACGTTTCGATCCAGGAATATCTCCCGGCGGCATTCGCCAATCGGAATAGCGACGGTGTCAGCGTGGAAGCGGTCGAGGAAAAGAAGACCGCGTACGAAGATGGCCTCACACGGTTTCTGCAGGAAGCCCGGATCCTGGCGCAGATCCATGATCCGTACATCGCGCGGGTGATTGAGTACACCGAAACCAATGGCACCGCGTATCTGGTGATCGAACATGAAGCAGGGCAAACGCTGCGCAGTTATTTACAAACCCACCCTAAGCTCAACGAAGAGAGGCTGCAGAAAATCCTGATTCCCATGCTTAAGGGTCTGCGCGTCATTCATTCCGAGGGCCTGCTTCATCGTGATATCAGACCTAGCAGCATCTTTCTACGGGAGGACGGTCCTCCAGTGCTGATTGGTTTCGGTAGCGCGGTCCGCACCGTGGTTGATGAACGTGTGAGTTTGGACACCCGGGTCACGCCTGGATACAGCCCCATTGAGCAATATCATGACGGAGGAAATCTTGGCCCGTGGACGGACCTATATGCATTGGGTGCCACCATGTATCGCTGCATTGCCGGCGTGACTCCAGTGGATGCCACCAGGCGGGTGGCAGCTATCGCACAGGGAGACGAAGACCCGCTGGTACCGGCAATGGAAATCGGTGTCGGCGATTACAGTACACGTTTACTTGGCAATGTTGATTGGATGTTACAACCCGTCATAGCAGAGCGTCCCGAGTCCGCCGGCGCCGTGTTGGGGGTTCTGTCGGAAAACCACCGGAGTACACGATCTGCAACAGTCAAACCGACGCTGGGTCAACAGAGTTTGAGTTTACCTTCTCAGCACGACTCAGCATCCGCTTATCACTTGCCGTACCAGTCGCTGCGTCAAACCGACACCAGCGCACGGTTCATCTCACAGCTACGCAAGCGAATCCGAAAACCAAACGGCTGGACCGTGGCGGGCATGGTATTCGCCGGATTAATCGGATTTGCATTATGGCAAACTAATCGTGATCTTGACCGTCCGTTCGATGCCGCTTCCAATACTGCAAAAGTCGATCAAGCGTCACCGCCTTACGAGGATAAGACATCAAGCACGACTCCGGCACGGGATGAGTCCGTCAATTTTGGCCGCGAGGACGACGATATGCGCGCGGAAGCCTATCGAGAACTGGAACAAAATCAACAGCAAATAGAAACACTATTGGAATCGGCGCGCGCAAATATCGAAACCGGGAAACTCGTTTTCCCGCCGGAAAATAATGCGCTCAGCGATTTTCGTGCGGTACTCAATATCGATCCCGGACAAGTGGAAGCGAAAGAGGGAATTACCGACATCATGGCCACGCTCGTAGATCAGGCTCGAGAGTCATTTGAGAAAACCAAAATAAAACAGGCAGAAACGCAGTTAGATGAGGTTGAACACATTCAATCCGGTCGTGACGATGCGAGTGAACTCAGACAAAAGATCCAGAATTACAAACGACGCATCGAGCAAGAGAAACAACTGGCTGACTTACAACGGCAACGTGAAGTGGCGGCTCGCAACCGGAGAATTGAGAATCTGCTAACACAGGCCGAAACAGCGATGCAGGAAGACCGCTTGACCACTCCTATCGACTCCTATCGACAATAGCGCCCTATCGCACTATCGTCGGGTATTACAGGTGGATGCGCAAAATGTCACCGCACTAGCAGGCATTAAAGAAATCGGCCGGCACTACCTCAGCAAGGCCGGCCAGGCGATTGTCGATGGCGATTTGAAACATGGCGAGGAGTATTTGAATGCTGCGATCACCGCCCAGGCCGATGCGGACACCATAAGTCTATTACGCACACAACTTCAAGCGCGCCGCACTGCGCTTGAACAAGAAGCCCAACAGCTAGAACGCGATGCGCAGGAAATGAAGCAGCGTGAATTGGCACAACGAATCCAGCAACAACGAGAACGGGCAATACTCGAATCAGGTATCAAAGCCTACTACCAAGGCGCGTATAATGAGGCCTTTCGGGCACTGAACCCTCTGGCTGATACGGGGCATCCGAGAGCCCAATTCCGCTTGGGCATGATGTATAACCTGGGACGCGGCGTTACCCGCAATTCGGAATTGGCGCAGCAGTTGATTCGCAAGGCACTGCCGGCTATACAAAGCGCGGCGACATCCGGTAAAGCATGGGCACAAGCGGACCTTGGATCCCTCTACGAGGAC
>CAMYNX010000174.1 GCA_947259875.1 uncultured Gammaproteobacteria bacterium
GCGAATACATCGCCATGCGCAGCATGGGCATGTAATTTTCCCAGCAAATAACCGTACCAATACGGCCGATATCAGAATCAACAACGGTGAGGGTGGAACCGTCGCCAAATCCCCACACCAAGCGTTCCATGGCAGTGGGCATGAGCTTCCGATGCTTACCAAGCAAGCTGCCGTCCCGCCCAAACATTAATCCAGTGCAATACAATGTGCCCCCGTCACGTTCGATAATCCCTATTACCAGATGCATGTTGCCCGTTTTGGCGGCATTACCGATGACGTCGGTAACCGGACCGGGCACATCGATGGCGCTGTCGAAATAACGCTGGAAATCCTCACGGCCCTGTTTGGTCCGCATGCCGACCCGGGCCCCGAAATCTAATCCTTTGGGATATGCCGACAAAAAGGCCTCTGGAAACACCACGATGTCAGCGGATCGTCGGGCCGCGTCGGCGGCCAGATCACACATCTTTTCGAGACTACGGTTAAGATCGAACACGACCGGAGCGGCTTGGACGACGGCGGCGGTGACATGCTGTTTTTTCACGCCCGATTCTCCATATTTGTGCGTTGTGTCAGGTATAGTTTACGGTAACATTCAGCGCCGGTAACATGGAACTGTCGCGTATATTTTTGTACTTAAAACATGGTGATGGCCGTTAGTCGATGAATCAGTGCCGGAGTCTTGATCTGTATCATTAACATATTGGCACCAGTAAACTATTTTGCTGCGTCAGACCCTCGAGGTTTTCGTTTTGTTACGTCATAGTAATCAATTGGTTATGCAGGACACTTGATATGGATATAAGCCCAGACCAACTGCGTCATCGGTTCCCGGAACTCACACGTCACATGTCCCGGGACCAGCAACTCGTGCTAATCGAGCACTTGGATCCACGTACGATATCCGCGAATGACCGACTTATTCAGGGCGGTGAATCGTTTGATGTCATGTTCTTCGTGTGGTTGGGGCGGTTATCCATCGTGCTTGATTTCGATCAACAAGACTTGATCGTGGGATCTGTGGGCCCCGGCGCCTGGGTCGGTGAGATCGCGGTTATGGACCCTGGCCTGGCTTGCGCGACTGTGGTAGCAGCGCAGGAAAGTGTTGTGCTCGCCCTTACCGCGGAAGCGTTTGCGCTGCTTGAAAAGAATCACCCGGTGATCGCAAGCCTAATTTTGCAGGTTTTTTCCAAGGAATTGGCATTACGATTGCGAGCCTCCAATGAGCTCTTACTAGATGTACTAAGCCAAGACGAAAACGAACAACCGGTTTCCTTACAGAAGCGAGACTGGATTAAGCAAGTCGGTGGACATCTGACCGGTACGCGGGGTTGACGAACATGGCCACGTTGATGCAATTCTTGCAGACGATTCCGCAATTTGCGGATTTTAGTCAGTCCGAATTGGTGGCATTCGAGAAGGCGTTTCGCGTCGATGCTTTTTCGGATGGCCATGTTTTCATGAACGAGGGAGATCATGCGGATGCAATGTACCTTATTCTCGAGGGTGAGATAGAACTCAGACGAAGGCGGAAGAATAAGGCAGGTTATGCATTAATTGACCGGAAACGTACCGGTGAGATGTTCGGATTGCTGTCTCTGATTAATAATGAAAAACATGGTGCGATGGCGGTCGCCGTCGGTGCGGTGCAGGTAGCATCTTTACCGCAAAGTGCGTTTGAATTGTTGTTCGACACGCATGCCCCGATCGCGTTGCATTTCCAGCGTTTGGTCGCGCGCCAGCTGGCCTGCGATTTGAGGCGTTTCAATAGGGCTTTGCGTGCGGCGGTTCGTTCTGACGAGGTTGGTGCAACAGTCACGACGTTTGGATCCGATTGACCGTAGCGCTTGGTTACTGCGGTGGCCCTTTGTTACGAATTCCTAGTGGTGTATCCGGCACTTGATCTGAAGCATTAATCTGTTGTTGCCGCGGTGCTTTACTAGCCTGCGTGTACATACATATGGAGGATTCAGCCGATGCCGGATATCTTCGATTTCGGTGATGAACTCGGTCCCACCAAGATTATTCATGTCTACGAACCGTCCATCAATTTAAAGGGCATCCTGGTGATCGATAACGTCGCAACCGGTCCGTCCATTGGTGGTGTGCGAATGGCGCCCGACGTCAGTGTAGAGGAGTGCTTTCGGCTTGCTCGCGCTATGACCATGAAGAACGCGGCTGCGGAACTGCCTCATGGCGGTGGAAAAGCAGTCGTGTTTGGGGATCCGAAAATGCCCAGCAAAGACAAAGAGCAATTGTTACGGGCACTGGCGTCGTCACTGCGCAATGTCGAGGACTACATCTTTGCTCCGGATATGGGTACCGATGAGGTATGTATGGCCTGGGTAAAAGATGAGATCGGGCGCGTAGTGGGGTTACCGCGAGAAGTGGGTGGTATTCCTTTGGATGAAATCGGCGCTACCGGTTGGGGCTTGACCCAATCCGCCGATGTCGCAATGTCGTTTTGCGATTTAAAACTTCAAGATGCACGTGTGGTCGTGCAGGGATTCGGCGCAGTCGGGAAACATGCCGCTAGATTTCTAATTGAAAAGGGAGCGTTGCTGGTAGCAGCATCAGATTCACGCGGTACGATCCACAGCCCGGAAGGTCTGGATATCAAGGCGCTGATGGAACTCAAGCAGGCGGGTAAGAGCGTCGCCGACTATCCCGGCGGTACCCGACTCGCGCCCGACGCGGTGATCGATATCGAATGCGATATTTGGATTCCAGCAGCCCGCCCGGATGTCATCAATGATGAAAATGTGCACCGGCTGAATGCCAAGATGATGATTCAGGGAGCGAATATTCCGGCCACCGCCGGCGCCGAACTGACCTTACATCAAAAAGGTGTTTTGTGCGTCCCGGATTTTATCGCTAATGCCGGTGGCGTAATCTGCGCCGCGATGGAGTATCAAGGTGCCGGCGAATCTATGGTGTTTCCGGTGATCGAGGACAAGATTCGACGCAACACGCGGCGGGTGCTGGAGGCCGCCGCAACTGATAATATCCTGCCGCGTCAGGCGGCGCTTAAACTGGCCTCAAAACGCGTGAAGCGCGCGATGAGTTATCGCCGCTATTCGGTGTTTTCATCGGCGCCGGGTTTCGTGTAGATGGTGGTTACGATTCCAAAGTAGATTACACATGCCAGTTCGTACTAAGAGTTATTTCCATCGTGGTTCCCTCGATCCGTTGTTGGGCGACACCATCCCGACGCGTTTCGCGGACGTCGTTACCCGCTTTGCGGAACGTGATGCGGTGGTATCGATTCCGCAGCAGCGCCGACTGAGTTACGCAGCGCTCAAGGTAGCGGTGGATGAACTCGCGCGGGCGCTGCTGGCGATGGGATTTGTGCCCGGGGACCGTATCGGCATCTGGGCTCCGAACAACATCGAATGGTTGCTGCTGCAGATGGCGACCGCCCGTATCGGTGTGGTGCTGGTAAATATCAATCCAGCCTACCGGTCACGTGAATTGGGGTACGCATTGGCACGTTCGGAAGTGCAAGGACTTTTCATGATTCCGCGATTCCGCCACAATGACTATGTGGGTTCATTGTTGGAACTGATCCCGGAGTTCAAACATGCGGCGCCGGGAGAATGCAAGTTGTCTGCTTTCCCATACCTGCGGCGTATTGTCATTTATCACCCCGAGAAGCCAAACACCGTTACCGGTCCGTTTCCTGGTTGCCAAACGTGGCGTGACATTCACGAGTCCGCCCACCGGGTGACGACGCATGAGTTGGACGCGGTAACCGCCTCTATCGACGTCGATGATCCCGTCAATATCCAATACACATCGGGTACCACTGGATCTCCGAAGGCGGTCGTGTTGACTCATCACAACATATTGAATAACGCTCTATTCGCTGCCCGCGAGATGCGTTTCACCGAACTTGACCGATTAGCGGTGCCGGTGCCGTTCTATCACTGTTTCGGTATGGTGCTGTCCAACCTTCTATGTCTGTCCGTCGGCGCCTGTGTGGTGATACCTTGTGAACACTTTGACGCGCTACAGGTATTGCAAGCGATCGAAGCAGAAGGATGTACTGCAGTACATGGGGTGCCGACGATGTTTATCGCCGAGTTGGAGCATCCGCAATTTCACGAATTTGATCTGTCAACATTGCGTGCCGGAATTATGGCGGGTGCGCCGTGTCCCTCAGCACTGATGAAACGCGTCATGGAAAAGATGCATTGCCAAGAGATTCTCATCGGCTATGGCCAGACAGAGGCATCACCGTTGACGCATTTGACATCGCGCGGTGACTCAATGAAGCGCCGCATCAACACAGTGGGGAGGAACTTGCCCCATCAGGAAGTCAAGATCGTAGATCCCGAGTCACGCCGAACGGTAACTGTTGGAACAGTGGGTGAGGTCTGTTTTCGGGGGTATCACGTCATGAAGGGTTACTACCGGGATGCAAAGGCGACGCGGGCGGTGGTGGATGAAAACGGCTGGCTGGCCTCGGGTGATCTTGGTTCTATGGATCGCAACGGTTATGTCCGTATCACCGGGCGGCGTAAAGAGATGATTATCCGCGGTGGTGAGAACATCTATCCCCGTGAAATTGAGGACGTAATCTTTTCACATCCCAAAGTCATGGAAGTGGCGGTATTTGGCGTACCGGACGATGTTTATGGGGAACAAGTGATGGCGTGGGTCCAGTTACAACCCAACCAGAGTGCCGAAGAACAAGAGATCCAAGACTTTTGTCGGGAACATATCGCGCACTTCAAAATTCCAAAATTTATCTGGTTCGTGTCCGAATTTCCGATGACAGTCACCGGTAAGCTGCAGAAGTTTCGTATGCGCGAGATTGCGTTACAAAAAATGAGCCCCAAGGCATAGAAGTAATATTTTCGAGGCGTAGCTTGGTAAATAGCCAAGCACGACAATTCAGCCGCACTTGAAGATATTGCGAATCTCTTTGTTTGATGACAAGAATGCTATGAGACCGTCTTTTCAAACGCATTTGGCCAATGGGGTATTCGAGGATCCCGTTCTGTACGTAGATTTTGTGTTTGAAAAGCGGGCACTGCTGTTCGATACCGGCAATCTACGCAAGCTTGCGACGCGTAAACTGCTACGCGTCAGTGATGTAATGATTTCACATGCCCACATGGATCACTTTGCAGATTTTGACTGGCTGCTAAGACTGATGTTAGGCAGAGGCAAGACGCTTCGGGTATTTGGTCCCACCGGTCTGATTCGGCGCATCGAGCATAAACTGAGCGCTTATAGCTGGAATTTGGTACACAACTACAGCGAGAATTTGGTTGTCGCAGTGACCGAGGTGATTTCCGATAGCAAGGCCAAACGGGCACGTTTTCGTTGCCGTGATGGTTTTCAGCAGCAGTCCGAAGGGCTCATCGATCTTATTAGCGGTGTGATCATTGACGAGCCCGCGTTTCGGGTTCGAGCTGCGATATTCGAACACGACATCCCTTGTTTGGGCTACTGCCTGGAGGAGAAGCAGCATGTCAACGTGTGGAAAAACCGCCTCGAAGCATTGCGATTGCCAGTGGGGCCTTGGTTGCATGACCTCAAGCAGGCGGTGTTCGAGTCCAAGCCCGACGATACGTTGATTCGAGTCTGGTGGATGGACAACAAGCTCTTAAGCGAGCGATTTTTGCCCCTTGGGATGCTCAAAAAAGAGATATTGCGCATGGTTTCCGGGCAGAAGATCGGTTACCTCGTGGATATCGCATACAACGAGCCCAACCGGAACAAAGCAATCGCGGTTTTTTATGAATGCGATTTGTTGTTCATCGAATGCGCGTTTATACAAGAGCACTCCGATATCGCCGCCAGTCGCAATCACCTCACCGCCCACCAAGCTGGTTTGATTGCTAAGGCCGCGCACGCAAAGCAGGTGATCCCGATTCATTTTTCACCGCGATACTCGGACCGCGAACACGTGCTCCGGGCCGAGGTCGATGCCGCCTTGGAAATCGGATGAATTAGCGATGGGTAACGCGCAATACAGGTTCACGTATCCAGGTTGCGCGACAGCGTGGACACTTCCCGGGTTTGGTCATCTTATTTTTGCGGAACGTAAAACTGCATTTTTGGCATTGGGCAGGTTCAATTATGAGCAGGAATTCCGTTCGTTTCAGGCTCTTGGATAAATGCTCGATGTCGGACGCAACATCACGAATCGGCATTTCCATCAGTTCCGCGATGTCGCGGATCGACATTGACTGTTGCAGCAGCAAATCCAGCAGTTTTTTGCGATACATTGACTGGTGCAATATGCGGGCTAAGCTAAACACCGATGTAAAGCAGGGTAGCGACTGACAAGAACGCCAACACGGCCTCGTTGTTCGGCCTCGATCGGTGATTCGAGGTGATTGAACTGGCGCGGATCGTGGTCGAGAAAGGTCTCCGCCAAACGGGCCGTGGATGTGCTGGTCCCGGGGACTCCGGCGTTTGTTTTTTGCATGCTCAAATACCCCGTGAACGAAGTTGGCTGGATTTTAACCGCGCCCGCCGGCTGACCTATGCACGATCAACCCTTTGCGGTGGACGGTCCGGCCAGTGCGAATAGGGTTTTTTGACTAAGTTGATGTTGAAATAACGCGGATCGTGGCTGACTTCTTTACCGAGCCATTCGGGGGCATCGAAGCGCTGATGCTCGGATTCAAGCTCGACTTCCGCGATGATGAGACCGTCGTTGTCGCCGGCAAATTCATCGATTTCCCAAACCAGCCCGCCCTGCGTCAAACGATACCTAGTTTTCACAATTTGCGGCTGTATGCATAGTTTATCCAGTAGCTCGTGGGCATCCTTGGCAGAAATGGCATATTCGAACTCGTGCCGCGACAACATTGATATCTTTCCCTTGATGTTCAGCGATCCCATGTCCGCGGCAAGCCTTACTCTTACCGACCGACCTGGTTCCAGTGATAGATACCCCTGACGAAAAACGACACCGGTGTCCACCAGGGATCGCCATTGGTCGCCGTTTACGAGAAATTTTCGTTCGACTTCGCGGCCCATAGCGGTTTCTTGTGGTGTTTGGTCAGGGATGACTTCACCTCGGTCCACAGTTGTTCGAAAGCAACCGCGGCACGGCTGTGACCAGCATAGGTGGCCAATGGCGCACGGCGCACACCCATTTTTTCCACCTCACTGGCGAACGGGATAACGGTCTTGAGCATGATGGAAAGCTTTTTGGGAGGACGCTCGAGAATCAGTCGATGCAGGTTCTTACGCCGATCGACCATCGAGAAGAAGGGTAATAACTGGACGTCCGTGAGTCCGTGCTTGACGCGGAAGTCGATCAGCGTATTGAGCGTCCGGAGCGAAAGCGTGGTGGGAATAGTCGGTACCAGAAGGGCGTCGGAGACATCAAAGACGTTTTCGGATAGCAGAGAAATACTTGGAGCACAGTCAATGAGTACGTAGTCATAATGA
>CAMYNX010000175.1 GCA_947259875.1 uncultured Gammaproteobacteria bacterium
GTTGAGCACCACCAGTCGATCCTCGCGATTCTTGACCCACTGCTTAGGAATCACGAACACCGACCGACCCAGCTCTTGAACAGGAACTTCCCAGTCCCATCTCAGGCGACAGACCTCCTGTTCCCGCGTCCCGGTGTTGACCTTGAACAGGGCCATCCGCTCCAGGTGCGGCGGCAATTCCTGAAACAGCCGCGCCTGCTCGTCCCATGACAGCGGATACGGTTCCCGGGCATCGTGGATCGGCAGCATTTGAATCAACGGCGCCGTCTCCAGCCAGGTCAGTCCTTGCTCATCCCGCCACAATCTGGCCGCAAGATTCAGGATCCGTCTGACCGTGCTCAACGCCAGGTTGATGGTCTTCGTCTTAGCGCCTTGTTGCCGGCGTGCGGCAATAAACGGCGCCAACGTGCCCATGTGAACCTGATGCATCGGTAAGTCCCCGATAAAGGGATCCAGCTGCTTTAAATGGCAGGCATCTTTTCCGATTGATGCCTTATCCTGGTTGTCCAGCAGATACTTGGTGGCCGCTTCGCGAAAACTGCGTTCAGGTCTTTTGCCATAGATCAGGCTTTCACGGATTTCCTCGACCCGCTTGGCTAGATAACGCTCCGCTTCTTGGAGCTGACCCGTGCCAGTGCTCTCGTAAAGTCGGCCATAGCCCTTGATCTGCTTCTCGATATGCCAGATGCCCCGCCTCTTGCGGAGACCCGGCGAGTATTTACGTCCCATAGTTCATCTCCTGTATCTGAACGGGGACGCCCGTTGCGGGCCTTATACTGATCCACCCAAGCGTCCAGTTCAAGGCGGTCAAAGGCGATCCCCTGACTGCCGATACGTATTTCCGTGACTAACGACCTAACTTCCTTATTGAACCGGTTCCGGTCCATGCCGAGATAACCCGGCGCATCGCGCAGCCGGAGCAAGCGCGGCAAGATCTGGACCATCATTGTCCGGTCGTTTTCCATCCGTTTTATCGACGTGATTCGGTTCTGGACTCGGTCCGTTTTGTGCGTTCTAACGACCTGTAAGGGGGTGCATAGCGGTGGGAGCCGGCATTGATAGGTCCTGCTATCGATTTATAGCTTAGTACCGCTATGCTCCCGATTTTCCAAAGCAAAACGCGCATCCCGTTTGCTCCATTCATTCGTTCAATTTCCCCGCCGTATCCGGCGGATCTGCTGCCTACGTGTCATTAACGGTGAGTGTGTATCCGCAGTCCACGACGACCTGGCGGGCGCCGCGGCCCCCTCAAACAGCGAGGCAAAGCGGATGTTTAACGTCGGTCACGTAGCCACCGACGGCACCTAATCAGGCAACGGCAAGTGATCTCAAACGAAATACGACTTGCCGGGTGTGCAGGCGGATGGGTCTGCCAAACCATCTGATTCAAGACCTAGCTTCGATCCAGAATCCGAATGTCTCCCGATCCGAGCGGGCACGTCCGCTCGACGTCGGATCTCGACAGGCGAAGTGCGTGAGGCGGGCTCATCCCGCCAATACCACTCCACTTAATGGAAGAAAATGCTGAAGGGCACCAGGCCACAACAACTTAATGGAGGAAATCCGGCACAAGCTCCTTATGAACTCTAGGCCCCCTTTCAGCCAGTATGAGGGCTTTGCGATGACCGATTTGCTCTCTTTGTTAGAGCACCGCCGGTCATCGAGCGGCTACAAATTCTTTCGTACCATCGCCGCAGATACAAAATCTTTGCGGTGATGCGCTGAATGTAATCCTTTCAACATTGGCGAACAATACCTATGCGGTTCATCCGTTTTTGACGATGTCGCCTCCGCGCAAGTCGCCGTCATTTCCGTATCATTCCTCCGTCACTAAATATATTTCGTCTCCGACGCCGGTATGCAGCGCTGGGACTGGGTTTTCGCGGGCGTCCCTGCAGCGCGTCACTACTGACTGGCGCCCGCAGTGACGCGCGAAACATTCTGCTGGATACGCGGCGTAGGTTCCTTCGCGGCCAACAAGAGCCGGTCGCGTGCGGGACACGCATCTTTTTGAGCGACCGGTGTACGCTTCATTGCCGTCACCAATGATTTTTCGACACTGGTATTAATCAGTCTTGCACTTTACATCCGCAGAGTGCCCGTTGCCGCCATTCGCGCTATTTTCTTGAGCTGGCGCTTTCGGCCAACAAGAGCCGTTCGGGCGAATGCGATAACAGCGATTTGAATGACTGCTGAGCCTATCCTTTGCTGACATTCGCCAGCATGTGGCCTGCGCAACGACGGTCTCGTTATCCAAATCGAAGGACGATCGCTCCAGCAATTCGGGCCGTCGTCCAGATGGGTAAGGGTGACTACTCAGAGCACTAGCCGTCCACGCAGTCCAAACACCCAGAGCGAATCCTCGGTCGCGTTCAATGCCGGATCCTTCAGGTATTGCAGATCCGCGGTCACCGCAAAATTCTGCCCGAGAGCAATCCGGTAGAACAGCTCCGCAGTGAATTGCTCATCCAGCCCCGGCCCAAAAGTGGTTTCGTTCGGCTCGCCCCAGTTCAAACCAAAACCCAACAGGTTGCCCCCCGGGGTGGGTTGGTAACCGACACCTACACTCAGCGATTTCTCCAGCAGGGTCCCAGCGTCCTCGGCCCAACCGGCGCGCACGAACGGCAGCCAGCGCTGGTCGAGGTAGCGTGTGAACGAGACATTGACCCCCTGGCCACTGGGCACCGCTAGCTTGTCCTGCTGGTCCTTGTGCCAGATCGTCACGTGATAGTTATCCAATACCAGTCGCTCGTGGGAAGTCGTCCAGCCGAACTCGATGCTCTTGAAGTACTCGTTGTCATCGAAGAATGTGTCGAAGCCTTCGAACGGGTCGGTGGGATCGGCGTTGGCGTCGGTGAGGCCGCCAATGAGATAGTAGTTCTCCCCCAGCATCGTGGCCCCAGCGAGGCCGAGGGTGGCGTCATTAGGCAGGGCGATGGTCGCGCTGCCGGTGCTGAAGGCGAAGTTAAAAAAATGCAGCCAGGGACTGGCCAGGGCATAGACGTCGACGTAATCGGTGGCGTCGAGAAAGCCGGCAACGATGGTCGAGCGGCCCTCATTGAAGCGCTGACGCCAGTACAGGTTGGTGGTGCGAAACCGCTGGTTGCTGAACGGCGGTTCCTGGAGGCCGACGTAGCCGAGCTCGCCGATGGCGAAACCGCTCGGCGGCGGTTCGGTGTAACCATCGCGGTGTTCGATCTTCCAGATAAATGCGCCGGAGTTCTTGCTCCCCCGGTTGACCAGATCCCAACTTCCATAGAAGCGCGCCATGCCGCTGGAGGCGTTGTCGCGCGTCATACCGTCGCCGGACAGGCCCACCGCGGAATAATCAACACTGAACGCAATACCGGTCTTTTCCGTGAGCTCCTTCTTCCAATTGTTCCAGGCTTCCAAAGGGTCGCGCTCGATGACCGATATCGCGGGCGCGCGGTCCGCGGCGATGGTGTTTTCGGTAGCGTCCGGGCCGCCGAAGCCGGGGCTTGCGTCGAACTCCGCCGCCAAAGCGGTTGGCGTTCCGGCGTACACCGACAGCCACAACAAAAGCGCCGTAATCCGTTTGCACTTCACGCAACGGGTACTTCTTGTGCTGGCGGTCATGTTGTTCCCTCCTTCAGTCTTATCTTATTTACGGATGAACGGATTCTTCACCACCGGTGTGACGGTGAGCTTCACGCCCCACTCCTGGGCAACGGCATCGGGTTGCTCGACGTTGTAGAACAGTTGGAGCTGGGTCTTGATGGGCCTGCCGCCCGTGATAAAGGTCTTGGACAGGCCGATGCCCAGGGGCACGGTCCAGCGGTTGCCGCTGTCGGCCTCCCAGTCGTAGGTGATCGTCGGACCCGAGGCGAATTGCAGCCCGCCACCGAGATTGAACGCATAGAAGTAGTTCAGGGAACTGAGACTCGTGTCCGGCTCGTCACTGCCCCCGCCGACGTTCCACTGATGGGAGAACAGGCCACCGAGCACACCCCAACTCTTGGTCACCCCGAGGACGAACTCCGGCCCCAGGCGCCACTGATCCGATCCCACCGCGTCGTCGGTGTGCGTCGGCAATACCCCGAACAATCCGGCCAGGGTGATCAGGCCGCTTTTCGAAGTCCCGCCGTAGGCCAGGTCGAACGGGATGTCGCCGAGCTCAACGCCCTTGTCGTCGAAACTGCTCGTTGTCGCGTCGAACACCGGCTGTTGCAGCAATACGGGAAAGGCGGGACGAAAGGCGAGGATCTTGCCGTCGCCCATGGGAAACGGGAAGGCGGGCTGGAAGGTGTAGACCCAGCTCTCTTGATCGTCGGCACCCGGCAGATCGCCTTTGAACTTCCGGTATTCGATGTTGTTTCCGAGGCTGGACACCGGGGTGGCGGGGTTGCTGAGCTCCTTCGCGATCTCCGCCGCCGACGGCGCGGCCGGCCCGCCCTTGGCACCGACTTCAGGCGGTACGCCCTTTTCATCCGTCAGCGCCCTGGCGATCCGGCCCGTGACCGTGAATTCATACACTGCTCCTGTTGCCACGGAGCGGGCCCGATAGAGATCCGGCACGCTTGCGCTCTTATCGAGCCGGAAGCATTGTGTCTCACCCTCTGCGGTGATGCAGAGCTGATCGTCGCCCTTGATCTCCCAGGTCCGTGGAACCGTTGCGCCCCAAGCATGCAATATACCGGTACCATCGGCACGATACTCCCCGCGGCTCACTTGTCCATTGGGCAGTGTTCGTTCGGCGGTCAGCCCAGACATGAATTCGTGCATGGTGTTTGTGCCGGTTAGTGCCTCCCAATCACGGTCTTGCGCCAACGCCGAATTAAAGAAACCCAACATCGGCACAACACCGACAATGGTTAGTATTCCCAGAAATATATTACGATGCATAACATGTCCCCTACTGGTGCAGTCGGTCCGACGTCACTTAGGTTTTACGGAACAACTTCCGCCCAAAGTCGCTGGAACAAAAGACCTTGACTGCCTGGCCGATGGTCATTCGATGTGGGTCAAGTCTGGTAGCCCGTATGGCAACGGGGCGCCGCAACGCCCCGTATTGAACCGAAAAGATTCGCCAGTCACCTTGAGCTACAGCGGAAACTGCCCTCGTGTGAGTGGCGCCCTGGCCGGACGAAAATGTGGATGGTCGTCATCGACGACGGTGTTCTTGTAAACCAACCCATCCTTCATGACGAAATGGAGTTTGTCTTCGTCGAGGATCAATTCTATGTTCTGGGTCGGATCGCCGTCCCACAGCAGGATATCGGCATAGGCATCTTTATCGATCGTACCCAGCTTGTAGGTCGTATACGGATCTTTCGGGCCAGACCACTTGAGCACGATTCCCGCATTGCCCGTCCAGTGCTTCAGTGCCTCTGCCGCAGTGAATCCGGCCTCGACGTTACAGGTAATGTCTTCCTTGATACGACTAACCAGGTCAGTGCTAAACATGTCGGAGCCGCCGACGATGAACATCCCATGCTTCTTCATCATTGCTGCTGCGTTACGAGCACCCTTGCCAACCGCGACACCTTTTAACTTCTGTTCATGCGTGAAGAATGCCGGCATGGATTCATATGAACCGAAGGTGTTGATGCTCACAAAGCACTGAAAGCTCCAGACAATATCCTTGCTTTTCTTGTAGCGCTTGACCATGCGTTCGACGGTTGGCTCGCTGATCAAAAAGCCATGTTCGAATGAACGGGTGCCCAGGTCCAGGTGGCGATTGTAGGATTCATCGTGATAGGCATGCACAGCCACATAGGTGCCATTGTCTTTCGCGATTTCTACCGCTCTTTTGACTTCGTCCTCAGCGAGCCCAAGGATCTCCAGAGGATCGAATTCACTGGCAACGCCACCGCCGCCCATGACCTTGAGGAATGCCGCGCCGCGACGTAAATTCATGCGTGCAGCTTTCGTAACTTCGTCAGGCCCATCAACCACCCATGAATTCTGGGTACGTTGTGACATGTCCTGGTGATTTTGCAGAATATCCGCTGGCACGTTACGCCCTGCCCAGTCACTGTGGCCACCGGTTTGTCCAATTGCGCCGCCTGATGAATAGATACGCGGCCCCGGCAAATAACCCATGTCAATCGCCTTCGCCACATCCAGGGGGTCACCGGCTATATCACGCACCGTGGTAATCCCTTTCATCAAAATGTTGTGGTTCAAATGATGCATCGCAAAGGCGCCACCGGCCGCATCATCCCAGCGCGTCTGATATGAAGCCGTGCCTTCCGGGGGATTCAACATCACGTGCTGGTGCATGTCGATGAAACCCGGCGTCATGGTTCTGCCTTCACCATCGACCACGTAGGCGCCGTCCGGTTTCTCAATGTTCTTGCCAACTTCCTTGATGAAATTGTTTTCCACCAGAACACTCATGCCATTTTTCAGCTCGGGAGCGAAACCGTCAAAGATGTTGACGTTGGTGAATAGAATATGGACCGGCTTTTTCTCCTCCTTGGCCTCGGCTTGGGCAGGCGGTGGAGCCGCCGCAAAGGCAGCGCACAACGGCACGGCGCCGATGGCACACGCCATCAATCCGTGGGTTATTAGGTTGCTAAATTTCATATTTGACTCCTCGAATTCGTCCAAAGGTCGGTTCGTTTTTCGAGTCCATTCTTAAATCGATTGCGCCCATGCAAGGCGTGTAGCCCATCCCTACCCTCACACGTCTGGCAATACGAGACGGCATACGCAATCGGTGCGGAGAATAACGAAAAAGTGTTCCCAAAACCTTGCAGTTTGCATCACACAACCAAGATAATTCGTAGGAAATGCAAGGTTCGACTTAAAAGCGCTGTACGCACTGGTATGGTTCACGCCCATGCAGGATTCGAATAAACAGCGGGAATTAACAGGGGAATCGCCCCTGCCTCTGGTCCGCCTGAACTTGCTGCTTCCGTTCTTGGAGGCGCTGGACCGTCTGCGGCTGAACACCGACGCGGTGCTGACCGCCAATGGCCTAGTACGCGAGACCGTGCACGACGCCAACGTGTTCGTCCCGGTCATCGTCATCCACCGGTTTCTGGAGGATGCCGCGCGAGCGGCGAGCAATCCCTATTTCGGTGTGCACGTTGGCGAGACGCTGGACCTCAGCCGCTGGTCGCCTTTCGTCGATGCGGTGTCCCGGGCGCGAATGCTGGGGGATTTCCTGATCCGTTTCATTCGCGCCGTGCCGGTCGAGGCGTCGTCGGCCCGCCACGAACTCGAGGTGGGCGCGAGTCATGCGTCCTTTAAGGAAATACGCGCCACTGAACAGGAAATCGCGCCCGCGCAGAACGACGCGTTCACTGCTGCGTTCACACTCGGTATTTTGCGCCGGGGTGCGGGCAAGAACTGGAAGGCCGAGGACGTCCGTCTTAAGGTTTGCGACCCCAGTGCGCTCCCCGAGCGATACCTGGGCGTCCACATCGTCGGCGGCGACAGGATGGGG
>CAMYNX010000176.1 GCA_947259875.1 uncultured Gammaproteobacteria bacterium
TCCGCAGCAGGACTACTTTTGTCGCGCGACGACTCAATATTTAGCTTCCATTATCGCCAACCTTTGTTAAACTTTAACAGTTGACGTAAACAAAAAGTGGTTAAGTTTGGTTCATCAAGAGCTTAAACAAGAACGGTGGACAAGAGACAGTTCTTAAAGACGGCAGGGGGGATTCTCATTTCGGCCTCCGCAGGTGGTGTGTCCACCTCGGCCTATGCACTGATCTGCCGCCCTGAAGATTCCTATTTTGACAAGGTGCGCAATTTCGATGCGGACCACGTCGATGATGTTCACCTCTCCTCGGATCAAATGGTCATCTTGAAATCGGTGGTGGCCCGGCTGCGGCGCGTGCGCGGTATCGTAGGTCATGGGAATTTTGCGTTATTGGATTTCGACAAAACGCTACGCGTCAGTAGGAACTATTCCAAGGTCGGACGATTTACGAAAAAGGAAATCGACTTTCTTGAAGAAATATTTTACCGGGATGCAGCGCGTTATGGATTTTACGGGGAAAAGGTCTTGAGTGGCCTTACCGATCGGGTACCAAATTGGAACCGCACCAAAGTTAGTCGCACCGGCCAATACCTGTTTAAGGGGACGCCGTTGGTGACTTATAAACAAATACGTGACAAGTTGGGGAAAGATGTCGTGCTCACCTCGGGCGTACGGGGAATGGCCAAACAGATGTATTTGTTTCTCGCTAAGGCACAACGCACCAAAGGCAACCTCTCGAGCGCGTCACGTTCACTGGCCCCACCGGGCTATTCGTTCCATGCCGCGGGGGATTTTGATGTCGGAAAGCGGGGATGGGGGGTGCGCAATTTCTCCACCGATTTTGCGAAATCCGACGTGTTCAAGAAGTTGGTCGGTCTGGGCTACGCCCAGTTACGCTATCCCCAGGACAACCTCCTCGGGGTGCGTTATGAACCGTGGCACATCAAGGTCGTATAAAAACACAAGACCGAACAATATCCTTTGCCCGCATATCGTGCGAAGTGTCCCAGTTGGTAACGAACCGACTTGTCCTGCGCGTAGTCGCAGGGCTGGGGGGCTGGGTACTGCGCTGAAATAAGCGAAAATTTCCGGGACACGCCATGAATACATCCGTATAGGCTCGACGCCAACATCCCTGCTGGCAACGGTCCCGGAAATTCTCCCTCGTGTCCGCCCTTTGCAGTGTCTCTCAGTCGCGAGCCGCAAACGGTCAATTTGGACCCCTTTTTTTGCGTGCGGCAATGCACTTAGACAAGATGACAGGCTACTAGGCGTCCTGCCACGTCTCTAAGTTCAGGTCGTTCGCGGTGGCACCGCTCCTCGGCGATAGGGCACCGCTGATGAAACGCGCAGCCGTGCGGAACATTCATTGGTGACGGGGGTTCACCTCTCAATAACACGCGTTGCGCGCGTCTTCCGGGATCCACAAAGGGTGTGCTAGTGAGCAACGCCTGGGTATAAGGATGAGCGGGCCTTTGAAAGACGATCTGTTTTGCTCCCTGCTCGACTGCCCGTCCCAAATACATCACCATCACCTCATCGCATATACGTTCGACGACGCTGAGATCATGGGAAATGAACAAGTAGGCTAAATCGAATTCGTCCTGCAGCGCCATCAGCAGGTTCAAGATCTGTGCTTGAATCGAGATATCCAGTGCCGAGACCGGTTCATCGGCGACGACGATCTTGGGACGCAGCATCAACGCGCGCGCCACGGCGATTCGTTGCCGTTGACCCCCGGAAAACATGTGCGGGTAACGCGAATAATGTTCCGGACGCAGACCCACCTTCGTCAGCATTGTGATCGCCTCGTCGCGACGCTCGGCACGATGCATGCGAGTATTGATGACGAGCGGCTCTTCCAGGATGCTCCCCACCTTCTTGCGGGGATTGAGTGAGCCATAGGCATCCTGAAAAACGAGCTGGACCTGTCTGCGCATCGACTTCACGCCATCGGCACCGCCCAGCGAAAAGCGGCCGGTGGTCGGCGGTTCGATCATGGTGATTAATCGCGCCAGCGTCGATTTACCACATCCCGATTCACCCACCACCGCCAATGTGCGCCCGGCGCTCAAATCAAACGACACGCCGTCCACGGCCTTAATCGTCTTGTGCCTGCCGAACAGGGAATCGCGGACCGGGTAGTAGCGGCACAACTGATGACAGGTGAGCACGGTATTATTCAAGCGTCATCCCTCGAGACGTGTTCGGCGGTGAACGGGAAGTAACACCTTGTCGCCGATTGATTGTCGGCGATCAAGTCGGGTGTTTCGATCCGGCAACGCTTTTGGGCGTGATCACAACGTGGGTTGAACAAACAACCATGCGGCCGGTCATAGGGGCCCGGCACGACGCCGGGTATCGTTGGCAACGGATGGCGCCCGGCGCCGCGTTCAGGCAACGCCGCGAGCAACGCATGCGTGTATGGATGCCGCGGCGAACGGAACAAGTCGTTTACCGACTGCTGCTCCACAACCTGGCCCGCATACATGACGTTGACCCGCTGCGCTGTTTCGGCAATCACCCCCATATCGTGGGTAATCAGGATCAATGCCATCCCCCGTTGCTGTTGCAGTGTCAACAACAGGTCCAGGATTTGCGATTGAATGGTCACATCCAAGGCAGTCGTCGGCTCGTCCGCGATCAACAGCTTGGGATTGCACGCAATTGCCATGGCGATCATGACACGTTGATTCATCCCGCCGGACAATTGATGAGGAAATGAACCAAGCCGCCGGTCGGGATCCGGAATTCCGACCTGCTGCAGTAATTCCATGGCGCGCCGGCGGCGATCTTTGCGGCTACCACCTTGGTGCACCTTGATTGCCTCCATGATTTGGAAACCGACGGTAAAGCAAGGATTCAAACTGGTCATGGGTTCCTGAAAGATCATCGCAATGTCCTTGCCGGTGATGGCTCGCCGCGCCTTGGGATCCAACGCCGACAGCTCGCGGCCGTCAAATTGCACGCGGTTGGCGCGGACCACACCGGGAAACGCCACCAATCCCATGAGCGCCAACATGGCTACGCTTTTGCCGCAGCCCGACTCCCCGACGATGCCCAAGGTTTCGCCTTGCTCGACGCTGAGCGTTACTCCATCGACGGCCTGGAAACGGCCAAAGGTCACAGTAAGATCTTCGATCTCGAGAAGTGCCATACCGGTTACCGCTTGAGCTTGGGATCGAGCGCGTCACGAAGACCATCGCCCATGAGATTGAACCCCAGCACGACGCTGAGTATCGCGAGCCCCGGAAATGTCACTACCCACCAGGCACGTTGAATAAACTGCAGGGCATTGGACAACATCGTCCCCCATTCCGGTGTGGGTGGTTGTGCCCCCAAGCCCAAAAACCCGAGTGCGGCGAGATCCAGCACCGCAGTAGAAAAACCCAGCGTACCCTGCACGATGACCGGCGCCATGCAATTGGGCAGCACGGTAATGAACATCAAACGGAGCAAGCCGGCACCGCTGACCCGGGAGGCAACGACATAGTCTTTCGCCCGTTCAGTGAGCACCGCGGCACGGGTGAGGCGGGCGAAATGCGGAAGCTGAACCACCACCACAGCCAGGGCCGCGTTGATGAGACTGGGTCCGAGAATCGCAACGATCACTATTGCAAGCAACAGACTCGGCAACGCCAACATCACGTCCATACTGCGCATGACGAGAATATCCAAAGCGCCACGAGAGAAGCCGGCAACCAACCCCAGCGCGATGCCGACAACGAGCGCCAAGGTTACGACGAGAAAACCTATGGACAGAGATACCCGTGCGCCGTAAATGATACGCGACAGGATGTCGCGGCCGATGTCGTCGGTGCCGAGGACAAAACGCCAAGTGCCGCCGTCGAGCCACGCCGGGGGCATCAACAACGCATCGCGGTATTGTTCATTGGGGGAATGGGGAGCGATAACGTCAGCCAGCACGGCGATCAGTGTGATGATCACAACGATGGCCGATCCCAACACCGCACCGTAGTTTTGACGAAAGTACCGCCAGAACTCCACCAACGGGTTCGGGAGTGCGGCGGCGTCAGTATCGATGTGGTCGGCGGCAATGCTCATGGTCAACGTTGATGGCGGATGCGGGGGTTAATCAGGCCGTACAGGACATCAACCAGCAGATTGACCACCATGACCACCGTGGCAACCAGTAGCACACCGCCCTGCAGCACCGGGTAGTCGCGCCGCCGAACCGATTCTACCAACCACTTACCGACTCCCGGCCACGCAAAGATCGTTTCAGTGAGAATAGCCCCGGCAAACAGCACCCCAACTGCCAACCCGACCACAGTGATCACCGGGATCAAGGCATTACGCAGTGCATGCAAGATAATAATGCGCCATGGCGCCAAGCCCTTGGCTCGCGCGGTGCGGATATAATCTTCGTTCAAAACCTCCAACATCGAGGAGCGTGTCATACGCGCGATAATTGCCAGCGGAATCGTACCCAGCGCCACCGACGGCAACACCAGATGTCTCACTGCAGATGAGAACGCCCCCTTCTGCCCGGAAAGCAGGCTGTCTATGAGCATGAATCCGGTCACCGGCTCGAAATAGAAAAATACCGATATGCGGCCGGACACCGGCGTCCATCCCAGGTTCACCGAAAACGTCAGGATCAACAACAGCGCCCACCAGAAGATCGGCATTGAATAACCAATCAAAGAAAATCCCATAGCGAGGTAGTCCAGAACCGAACCGCGCCGCACCGCAGCGAGTATGCCCACCGGAATACCGATCAATAATGCAAACAAGATGGCGCACAGCGATATCTCGATGGTCGCTGGGAAAAGCGTCAGGAATTCCTGCAACACCGGCGTCTTGGTGACGATGGACTGGCCAAGATCACCATGAAGTACTTGATTGATATAGGTTCCGTATTGAACCAGCAAAGGCTTGTCGAGACCCAGTTCTGCGCGCAGCATCGCATGCCGTGCCGGATCTATCCCCCGTTCACCCACCAACAGCTCGACTGGATCGCCCGGCACCAACCGCACGAGCGCAAAGGTCAGCAAAGTGACACCGAAAAAAGTCGGCGCGATCAACCCGATCCTGGTTAGCAGGAAACGAATCATGCTGAACAGCGGCGCGCTAGGCCCAGGCGCCTCATCCCCGTATCACAATCCGGGGTCCCTGAGCACTATGCGGATAAGGCCGCGGCGCACGCCGGTCCGTGCGGCGGCAACGCGCCGTCGCCCCCGCACTTACTGCCTGAGATCGACGCCATAAAAGACATGTCCACCGAATGGATCGATGCGAAAATCGACGACTTCCTTCCGTACCGGTTTGAACACCACCGAGTGGGCGATGGTTACCCAGGGCGCCTCTTGTTTGAAGATCGCTTGGGCTTTCTTGTACAACTCAGTTCGTTTCGCGACATCCGGCGTGCGCTTGGCCTGTAAGATGAGGTCGTCGAACGGTTTGTGGCACCAGCGGGCGCGATTCGCCCCCTTGGCCGCGGCACAGCCCAGCAGCACGTGGAGGAAATTATCGGGATCCCCGTTGTCGCCGGTCCAACCGAGCAACACGGTTTGATGTTCGCCGGCCTTGGAGCGCTTCAGGTATTCCCCCCATTCAAAGGTCACGATCTTGGCGTTTACATTGACCTTGGCAAAATCTGCCTGAATCATTTCCGCCATCCGCCGCGCGTTGGGGTTGTAAGGCCGCTGGACGGGCATCGCCCAGATGTCGGTGTCAAATCCATTCGCATAACCCGCTTCGTTGAGCAACGCCTTGGCTTTAGCGGGATCATATGGATAGTCCTTGATGGCATCGTCGTAGGACCAGATTGTCGGGGGGATTGGGTTTTTTGCGGCGACACCGGCGCCGAGGTAGATGGCGTCAATGATGGCCTGCTTATTGATCGCGTAGTTCAACGCCTGTCGAACGCGTCGATCTGCGAACGGTTTCTTGACGGTGTTAAAGGCGAGATAGCCGATATTCAGCCCTTCCTGCTCCAACAATTGGATGTCGGGATCTTTCCGCATCGCCGCGAGGTCCGCGGGATTTGGATACGGCATAACGTGGCACTCGCCTTTTCTTAGCTTCGCATAGCGCACCGCCGCGTCGGGCGTGATCGAAAACACCAGATTGTCGATCGCCGGCGTGCCTGGCCAATATTCTGGATGCGCCTGATAACGTATCACGGCATCCTTTTGGTAAGCGAGCAATCGAAAGGGTCCGGTACCGATGGGCTCGAGATCAATCTTTTCGGGCGTGCCTGCGGCGTTCATCTTCTCCGCGTATTCGGCGGATAAGATGGACGCGAAGTCCATGCCCATGTTGGCGATAAATGGCGCTTCAGGTTCATTGAGTATGAAACGTACCGTGTAGTCATCGACTTTTTCGATGCTCTTCAACAGATTTGGCATGTCCATGCTGTTGAAGTACTCATAGGTGCCACCAGACAGCTTGTGATCACGATGGTCTTGTTTCCACTGCCGCTCGAAGCTATACAGGACATCATCGGCGTTGAAATCACGGGTGGGTTGGAAGTTCTTGCTGGTATGGAACTTGACGCCTTTGCGCAACTTGAAGGTATACACCAGACCGTCCGCCGAGACTGCCCAGGACTCGGCGAGCCCGGGTTCAATCACGGTGGTGCCGCGCTTGAAGTGGACCAACTGGTCAAACATGGCCCGCGAGCTCGCGTCGAAGGTAGTCCCGGCCGTGTACAGCGACGGATTGAACCCCTCGGGACTGCCCTCAGAACAAAATACCAGGGTCTTGGCAAAGACCGGGGGAAACCAACCCAATCCGGCGAAGACAATAGCTGTGAGCATATATCTTGTTTTCATTGCTAACCTCTCATGGTGGTGATAACGCCCCCGCGGTTCGCCTTGTTGCGAACTATGGTATTGGAGGTCGCAAAATAACATCGACCCGCGCGTCAACCAAGCGGCTATCGCGGTCAACGAGGCAGAAATGCACCCTTGAGGCTGCCTGTGCCGGTGACAGAGGGGGGCAGGTCGCTACAGCTGCGTGCCTTCCGCGGTGGGGGATCAACGCTGCGGCCACCGTCGTGCTGGGATCGCTGGCGCGCAACCCGAGCGTCGGAATACTTTTATCCACTATCCACGCGTATTGCTTTCATTGTGGCATGAACTATGCTTTCCGTAGAGAGAAGGTGATTGTTCAGGTACCCCAGCTCGCAGAGACGAGAGATGAGCAAATTTAACTGTGCCCGTGAATATCGGCTAAGTAAACGTCGTTATGATGAGGCGAATATCTTCCATCAAGGTCCCGAGCCGCACTCTTTCGGTTTCGGCATCGGCGCTGTCGTGCTGGCCACCGCCACGGTCGTAGTTGGGTTGATCATGTTTGGTTTTTTGGCCTGAGCGGCGGCGTCTGCCATGGTTGGCGCATCAGGCCAGCAACCATAAGGCCGCTACGTAGGTAATCAATACACCCAGGGCGACCTCGCGCCGCGGTTCCCAGGGAGTGAGCATAATGCCGATTGCCGGCAGTAATGTGCCCTGGAACACCATGGCGCCGGTGATGTTGCCAAATGCCAAAGTGTCCTTCCCACGCCGAATCCAAAGGATGCTGTTGACTTTCTCGGGCAGCTCCGTGGCAATCGGGATGATCAGCAGCGAGAGTAACAGCGCCGACATACCAAGCATGCTTGCCGTGTGTTCAACACTATGTATAAAACCCTTGGCACCGAGTATCAGCAAGGCCAAACCGAGTGCTATTTGCAACATGACGATCGGCATGGTATCCGGCAGCCCCAACCACATGATCAATAAATCCTTGTGACTTTCGGTCCCGTGTCCGTCTTTCACCAACTTTGCAGACATTCGCAAGGTCATTAGCACATAAATAAAATAGGTGACTACCAATCCGGCTGCAATCATGGCCCTTATCGCCATCCACCGATGAGGAATAAACAACGCGACGGTAGCCAATCCA
>CAMYNX010000177.1 GCA_947259875.1 uncultured Gammaproteobacteria bacterium
CTCATGCGCGGCGGCAGTTGTATCATCGCCCCACTCGGCCAAGTGCTCGTTGCACCCAACTTCGAAGGTGAATGCATCCAAACCGCCGATCTTGATCTGAAAGAAATCTCCCGCGGTAAATATGATTTCGACGTTACCGGTCACTACGCACGACCAGATGTCTTTGAACTGCGCGTGGATACCCGCTCAAAGCAGCCGGTGGCATTCGATGAGTAGCGCAATCGAATAATTCATCGTCATCTGCGCAAGATCCGTTCGTAGATGCGGCTCCCCTCGAATTGTGCCCGATTCCCCAGCGCACGGCCGATGCGAATTAATTCATTCCACTTGGCGATACGCTCGCCGCGGGCGAACGATCCCACCTTTATCTGCCCAGCGTTGGTGGCTACCGCGAGATGAGCGATAAATGTATCTTCGGTTTCGCCGGAGCGAGCGGAAACAATCGGTAGCCAACCATTTTGCTTGGTCAGATCGATTGCGGCTATGGTTTCGGTCACCGTTCCAATCTGGTTGGGCTTGATCAATACCGCGTTGGCCGCATTTTTTTCAACACCTTTCCGGATGCGCTGTGGATTAGTGGTAAAAAGATCGTCACCCACAATTTGCACGCGACCGCTCAACCTGTCCGACAAACGCGTCCAGCCGGTCCAGTCACTGTCCGCCAACGGATCCTCGACAGAGATAATCGGATATCGATGGCACCAATCGACTACTAGATCGATAAATTCATCGCTGGTAAAGCGACGATCTTGTGAGCGAAAGTTGTAGTACTCGCCGTCATACAGGTCACTCGCAGCAAAATCCAGCGAGATCATGCAATCACGACCCGCAGCGTATCCCGCCGCGCCGATTGCATCGACCAGGAAATCGAGTACCGCATTGTTGGTCTCGAACAGCGGCCAATATCCACCTTCATCGGCCACTCCCGCCGCTCGGCCCTGTTGCATCAATAGATCGCCGGCCTTTCGGTAAATATCGTAAGTAACTTTGAGTGATTCTTCATAACTCGCCGCATTCATTACCACCAGCAAGAAATCCTGGATGTCTACTCGCCAATGCGCGTGGGCGCCGCCACCGATGATCTGAATTTCCGGCAACGGCAACAAGCTGCCCTGACCGTTTCCAAGATGCTCATAAAGCGCCCTCCCCGATGCCTTGCTCGCGGCATCGGCAACCGCTAGAGATACCGCCAGCATCGCATTGGCGCCAAGACGGGATTTATTTGGCGACCCATCCAGTTCAATCAGCCGCACATCGATGGCCTCTTGGTTACCCACATCATTGCCCATAATAGCCGCAGCAATCTCGCCGTTGATGTGCTCAACGGCGATAGACACCGAGCGGCCACCGAATCGGAGCGGATCTTCATCACGCAACTCGAGGGCTTCATACTGGCCGGTAGATGCCCCCGACGGCACTCGGCCAACACCCGTAAGCCCTGATTCCCCGGTGATTACACACTCGACCGTGGGGTTCCCCCGTGAGTCGAAAATCTGATAGGCATCAACAGACTGGATCTTCATGGCTAGCCCGTATATTGCACCAAGGGTCCCGGATGATGGCGAAGGGACTTGTGCTGCGCGGAGTCGCAGTGCTTGTGCTGCGCAAAGTCGCAGGGCCGGGCGGCTGGACGCCGAGCGTCACACCGAGCATTGACCATATTGCTTATTCCAAACACAATCTTAACTCTCTTTTTCACCGCCGTGGTGCAATATACGGGCTGATCTTTTCGGCCTGCAATCGCAAGACGTGTCGCCAATCTTGGATGCAATCAAGCAAGCCGTGACTGCGATCGAGGATCTGTTGATGTGCGAAATTTCGAATCAGTGTCCGCTTGGGCTCATCACCCAGATATTCCACCGTTGACTTGCCGTCCACGCGAGCGAGCATCAACATCGGCAACAGTCTTGCAACCCGTTTGTCAATACTATTCGTACGCGTCACGCCCAGGGTCTGCTGATAGGACCGCCACGCCTCTTCGGCAAGCGATAAAAACCCGTTGCACCATTGCAGCAGATGTACTGCCTTGAGCATGAAATGATTGAGGAAGAACGCGACATCGAATGCCGGGTCCCCATACCAGGCGGCTTCACAATCCAGAATCACTAAGCGATGCTCGCCAACCAGGATGTTCTTGGGGCTGAAATCACCCTGTACCAGCGCAACCCGAGTCGCTGCAATGCGATCTGCCTCGCTCGTTAGTTCTTTTCTAAGGGCCGCGTTTCGCCGTGCCGCGGTAACCAGGTAGGGATCGAGCCGCAATGACCAGAACTGATCAGTGGTCTCAAAATTCGCGGCGGTTTGCTCATTGTGCCAAGATCGCTGGTGCAACACAGCCAAAATATATGCCGCACGCCGAGCAATTGTCGGTTGCTGATCTCCCGAAAGTAGCATTGTCTTATAGTTGGAATAATCCGATCCCAAGTACTCCATGCAAAAATAATTGAGTGTGGGATTGTGATGCAGGACCGTGGGTACCGATTCAGGCAGGATGTGCCCCAAAAAACGCAAACAATCGTATTCAGTCTGGTTGCGTCTCACATCGGCATACCATTGGTCCTTGACCCGCAACTTTGGTAATGCCCGTTTCAACACGAACGCCTTGCCACCCGAATTGATCAACATTACATCACTCGAGACGCCTCCGGTTAGCATTTCCACAGTGGGATGCTTATCTTCAATCAGATTGTGGGCGCGTAAGTCCTCAATAATTATCGAGTCAAGCACGGTTGCCGACTCCGCCGGTGCTTTCCAATAGCGACTTCAAGCGCGACAGCCGCCGGTCACGAATGCCGAGCCGTTCTAACTCTTTTACGGTGTTCAATACGTAGTCCCTGTTTGCCCCACTGGGCCCTCGGCCGGCGCGGATAATCTCCGCCTCGCGTTCCACGGACAAGCCGCGGACGTATTGCTGATGATTACGGCACACCACGAACGCCAATCCCTTGCGTTTGTGTCCATTCATGTGCACGTTGATAACTTGGGACTTGTAGACACCGGTTGCCAGCTCTCGCTCCATTAGGTAGTCCAGTGCCTTATTTGTTTGCGCACGGGTGACACGAAATCCACGGCCGACACAAGAACCGCCAATATCGAGTCCGAATACCAATCCTGGACGTTGGGGCGTACCTCGATGTACCCAGGAGCGGACACACAAAGCGCGATGAAAGCCATAGATGCGCGCGGGAAAAACCTCGCTATGGCAAAACCCCGGATTCCATAGTAACGATGCGTAACCAAAAATCCATAAATCTTCCTTGTACAATTCCGGGTGTTTGTTGATTAATCGTTCAATCAATTTGTTTTAGTGCGAACCACCCGCGACCGTTTTGAATCAATGATTCAAATTTATTGCCGTTGACTTTATCGATTTAGGCATCCCTGATTTGGTCGACCCCGATATGAACCAGCTGCGTTAAATTATCCCCTGATAATTCATAGGCTTGTCCAAAGCCGGTCACAAAACGACCCGATACCGGCGACAACTGGAAAAGATAGAAATCCGGCAGCGAACGAAGAATATTAACCACGTTGCCGAAACGCGCCGACATCGCATCTAAAATCGTTTCGTAATTTGCATGGTTACGTTCCACCAGCTCGATGACACACTGATAGGATATCCGTTTTCGGGCAAATATTTGTTTTGCGTTTGATTCGTCCTCAATCAATAAAATCGCCGCCACTGGATTCGTTAGCAACTTAGTCGTGTGTTCGGATAGACCACTCACATAAATAAAGAAGTTACCGTCCTCGTCACCCACGAAGGGTGCGTAACTCACGTTGGGTAAACCATTGTTACCGACCGTGGCGAGCACCAAACTTGAAGTCTTCTCACGAAGTTCATAAAACAGCCTTGCCGCCTTAGCAAGCTGTTCGTGTTCGCCCAGTGTCATACATTACCTACCTAAGCTATTGGAATGATTGGTGATCACAATACCTCGCTAAACCCGTGATTCCATGGCATCGCACACTCGAATGGTTTGACCCTTGGTCACGTCCCGCAGTTGAGCGCATGATAACGGAAACACCGTGTTCGGGGTACCGGCCGCCGCCCATATGACTTGGTAGCGGAAGAGGTCCACGTCGATAAAAGTCAAAAGTGGCTGCAGATGTCCAAATGGCGGTACACCACCGATGCTATACCCGGTCATGTTGCGTACAAAACCAGCGTCGGCCTTGGCGACTGGTTCTTGCATCTGTTCACTTAACCTCTGCTCATCGACACGATTCGCACCACTGGTCAGCGCTAAGACCGGACGTTGCGTGATAGTTCCCCGGAATACCAGGGACTTCACAATCTGTCCCACCTCGCAACCGATCGCATCCGCCGCCTGTCGTGCCGTACGGGCGGCGGCGGAAAATACCTTGATTTCCGAGCTAATATCGTACTCTTGTAGAATAGATTGAAAGTGCGCTAACCGTGGTTGCAACGGACCGGCCATAATCTCTTGTCACTCCTCCCATGCGCGCTTGAGCAATGCCATCACTTTGTCCTTGACTTGTTTGATAAATGGCCTGCCCAGAAGCGGGATACTCACGAGAAAGGTCACCTCTCCGAGGATGACCAGAAATGCTGAAATGCCCGCTGCTTTGGACGCAGGCAGACCAATAAAGAACACCACAGGTGCAAGGCTCCACGGCACCCAGCTGAAAAGAAATAATGCCATGCCAGTGTAGTATTTCCAGTCCTTCATTAGTCACCGTGTGTCAGTCCAGAATGTTTCCGCGGTCAACGGAAAATTGGTATCGAACTACTGTTTTCACCTATTGTATCGCTAATATCTACATAGCGTGGGGCCATAGGGTGCACACACAGCCCGGTGGCGAAAAGTGATAGGATTGTGCGTACCAGTCAAAAAGAGATAGTCATGATTAGATTGGAAATCAACGGCGCCACCTACAAGCTTCATGTTGACCCTGATACACCGCTGTTGTGGGCGATTCGGGATGCCGCGGGATTGACTGGCACAAAATACGGTTGCGGTCGAGCGCTATGCGGCGCATGCACAGTTCACATCGACGGTCGGCCGACGCGATCTTGCATCACGCCGGTCTCCGCGGTCGCTGGGCAGTCTATCACCACCATCGAAGGTCTGGACTCAAAGGCCGCAACCGCGGTGCAATCAGCTTGGAGACAGCTCGACGTAGTGCAGTGCGGTTATTGCCAATCAGGCCAGATCATGTCAGCAATCGCGCTATTGACCGACAATCCAAATCCGTCCGACGAACACATCGATGCGGCTATGTCCGGAAATATATGTCGCTGCGCGACCTATGCGCGTATTCGTGCCGCAATCAAACTCGCCGCCAAGAATTTGGCATGAAGAAAGAAACAATAATCCACGAAGCGAAGATTGTTAATGAGAGTCGTCGCGCATTTTTGAAATCCGGGCTCGCGACCAGCGCGGGGCTCACGTTGGGTATTTACTTTCCCGCCGTCTTGGCACGGCAAGCGCAAATCGGTCCGAGCAAAGCCGGGGGTCCAGTGGTCACCCAGGCCACATTCGAACCCAATGCCTTCGTGCACATCGGTACAGACGAATCGGTGACTGTGATCGTGAAACACTTGGAGATGGGACAAGGGACCTACACTGGCTTGCCGACCCTCGTAGCCGAGGAGTTGGATGCCGCGTGGTCGCAGGTACGCGTTGAAGCCGCCCCCGCCGATGCGACACGATACAACAACCTGTTCTGGGGACCGACCCAGGGTACTGGGGGCAGCACGGCAATAGCGAATTCCTACGAACAAATGCGCAAGGCTGGTGCCGTGGCCCGGGAAATGTTAGTTCAGGCCGCCGCGGAGAAATGGGGCGTGGCCGCCGAAGACATCACCGTCCAAGAAGGCGTGGTCCATTACCGAGCGTCGAACTGGAAGGTTAGTTTTGGGGAACTGGTGGAACTCGCCGCCCAACAGCCGGTGCCGGCGGAGGTGTTTATGAAGGAGCCCCATGAATTCCGGCTCATTGGTACGGTTCTGCCGCGTAAAGACAACTTTGACAAGGTGAACGGCAACGCGATCTATACGCAGGACGTCAAGCTTCACGGCATGCTCACTGCGTTGGTGGCGCACCCGCCGCGATTCGGCGCCAAGCTGAAGCAGTTTGATGCCGGTGAAACGAAAAAGGTCAACGGGGTGGTCGACGTCGTCGCCATTCCCAATGGCGTCGCGGTGCTGGCAAAGGATTTCTGGAGCGCCAAACAGGGCCGGGATCGTTTACAGGTCGACTGGGACGAATCCAATGCGTTCACGCTAGGGTCGGACGATATCATGTCGCGCTACAAACGCCTCGCCCAACAACCGGGACGTGTAGCGCGAAACGTCGGTGACTCGCAGGCGACGTTGAACGAATCGGCGCGTGTGGTAGAGGCCGCCTATGAGTTTCCTTATCTTGCTCACGCGGCAATGGAACCCATGAACTGTGTGATTGAACTCAACCAGCAGGGATGCGAAATCTGGAACGGCGAGCAATTCCAGACGCCGGATCAGATGGCAGTGGCGACGGTATTGGGACTAAAGCCCGAACAGGTCAAGATCAATATGCTCTATGCCGGGGGTTCTTTCGGCCGGCGGGCCAATCCGCAGTCGGATTACGTGGTGGAGGCGGCGCGTATTGTCAAAGCTATTGAGGGTCGAGCGCCGGTCAAATTGGTCTGGACCCGCGAAGACGATATGCGCGCAGGATACTACCGGCCTATGTATTTTCATCAGTTGAAAGCGGGAGTGGACGCCGGTGGCAACCTGCTCACATGGCAACATCGCATTGTCGGCCAGTCAATATTGAAAGGAACGAGTTTTGAACAGGCGCTGGCAAAGGATGGCATCGATCAGACTTCGGTTGAGGGTGCGGCCAATCTGCCATACCTCATCCCCAACATCACTGTCGATCTGCACTCGCCGGACATCGGCATACCGGTGCAATGGTGGCGTTCGGTGGGGTCCACGCATACCGCGTTTGTGGTGGAAACCTTCATCGATGAGTTGGCGACCACGGTTGGCAGCGACCCGTTCAAGTTTCGCCGGGACCTGTTGAGAGAGCACCCGCGCCATCTCGGCGTATTGGAGTTGGTGGCGCGCAAGTCGGGGTGGGGGCAACCGTTGCCAAACAATCGCGGACGCGGCATTGCGGTTCATGCATCGTTCAACTCCTATGTCGCCCAGGTGGCAGAGGTTACCGTTGCCAGCGACGGCACGTTTTCCGTGGACCGCGTGGTGATCGCGGTCGACTGCGGCATCGCGGTGAATCCGGACGTCATCCGCGCACAGATGGAGGGGGGAATGGGTTTTGGCCTGTCGGCAGCCCTATCGAGCAAGATCACACTCAACCAAGGCCGGGTAGAGCAGTCCAATTTCCACGACTAC
>CAMYNX010000178.1 GCA_947259875.1 uncultured Gammaproteobacteria bacterium
TTCTCGTAGGATTCCTCGAGCTGATTCAACAACTGAGCGACCTGGGGTTTGGTTTTTGACCACTGTTTGAGATCGGAGACAAAACTGGGCCACGGCCCCTCCTCCAGTTCGTCCAGCAACGGGGTGTTCAACCCCGGGTTCGTTCCTTTATCGTCTTTTTTCTTAGCCATCAACAGCCTCCTACTCAAGCTGAGCTTATCTATGCCCTAAAGGCGAACACCGGCGTTCGCACGAATCGAAACCGGGATGAGCATACGTTATTGAAATAAGGTCATATTTTTTTGTTACCAAAAGACTGGCACCGTAACCGCTGCACATAGGGAATGCGCTAGCCGTCGTGCTCGGAAGGTAATGGTTTGGGTAATCCGGCCAATTTACACAACTCGGAAACAGGGTCAGACGGAAACAACATATAAAGAAATTTTTCATACTTCTTATGTTCGTGGAACTTCTTTCCGATCTTGCCACCAATCCTTTGCACGAGCACATGCATGGTCGGATGAACCTGATGCTCTTCGTAATAATCGCGAAAATAATCGATCAGCCCCATGTGTTCATCTTTTAATTCTATACCGTCACGGTTGGCGAGGGCCTCAGACACGTCTTCGGACCAATCGTCCCGATCAACGAGAAAACCCTCTTCATCGATCTCAATCATCTTGCCGTTCACTTCAATAGCCATTATTTCCCCCTCGAAACAACCACATGAAATCGAAACAACCACATGAAAAAATACCGGCCGCTACAGGTTTCCTGACAGCGAATATGGAGGTCCCATCCGGGCCGCCTCGCAAGCATAGGTCAATACAAAATTATCGACAAGCCAGCTCAATAAAGAGGTTTCTGACTCTCGATTGTGTCACTTGAAATACTCTGTTTCGCAGCGTTTGATATGTTTCAGTTCTCCGTAACCGAGCCGCATCGTCCTTATCAGTGAAAGCCCTTCCGATTACATAGCACACGATCTACAAATCGAGTATTGACTTATATCAATTTTGTTGTCGTGAAGTAGGAGACGATGGTTCAGGGACTGGTAACCGACTCACTCATTAACACTGTTTTTACCCCCATTAACTTCATTCCGCCTTGGGTTCGCGTCTGAACAGCTCCTCCACCGCCTGTTGCGGCGACAGGTCCTGGTAGATGACCTGGTAGACCTGCTCGGTGATTGGCATCTCCACATCCAGGCTCTTTGCCATCGCATACAGCTCGTGTACTGTCTTCACGCCCTCGGCTTCCTGCCCGATCTCGGCGAGCACCTGCTGCAATGGCTTGCCCTGTCCAAGACCGATACCGACACGGCGATTTCGGGATTGGTTGTCGGTACAGGTCAGGATCAAGTCTCCGACCCCGGTCAGCCCCATAAATGTCTGTGGCCTACCGCCGAGTGCGATACCCAGGCGGTTCATCTCCGCCAGCCCCCGTGTGATCAACGCGGCACGAGCGTTGGCACCGAAACCGAGACCATCGCTGATGCCCGCGGCCACCGCCATAACGTTCTTGATGGCGCCCCCGAGTTGCACGCCGGGCATATCCTCATTGGTGTATACCCGTACGCGATCATTGCGCAACCAGGCTGCCACTCGATTCGCGATCTTCGCGTCGTCCGACGCCACCGTTAGTGCCGTGGGCAACGCCTTGGCGAGTTCGTTGGCGAAGCTGGGTCCGGAAATCACTGCTCGTGAAACCGCGGTACCGAGCAGCTCGGTCACTACGTCGCTCAGCAACATCCCCCGGTGCGGATCGAATCCCTTGGTTCCCCAGGCCACGAGCAATCCATCGCGGTCGGCGCGCGCATCACCGATTCTTGATATCGTCGCCCGGAACGCATGGCTGGGGACGACAACTAGAATTTGATCGTTAGCTTTCACTAGGCGATCTAGATCGGGATCGACATCGATCGAGTCCGGCAACGGCACGCCAGGAAGGTAGCGTTGATTCTCCCGCCGCGCCGCCACCCGCGCGACTTCCTCACGATCGTGTCCCCACAGGGATACCTGAACGTCATTGCGCGCCAAGAGTATCGCCAACGCCGTACCCCAGGAACCGGCCCCGAGTACGACCACAGAATTTACGGCTATTGACGGCTTGCGTTCTGACATTGATTAACCAGACAACAAAAGCCGGCCGCGGTGACTCAAGCGCGGGTTTTTTTCTTTTTCGCCGGCTTAGGGTCCTTGGTTTTGACCTCGTCGTCATTGTTCCCCTCGGTCTGATCGGGAGGGGTAGAGGCCTGTTCCTCTATCTGCCGCTGCTTTTGTAGATACAAGGCTTCGAAATTGACGGGGTTAATCAGGAGCTGTGGAAATCCCCCCTTGGCGACGAAATCCGACACCGCTTCGCGGGCAAAGGGAAGGAGTGCGTTGGGACACGCCACCTCCAATGCCAGCGGCAGCTCCTGATCACTGATGCCCATGATTTCGAATACCCCGGCTTGTTGCGCCTCAATCAAGAAAGCGGTCTGATCACCGGATTCCGCGGTTACCGTCATGGTCAGTACAACCTCATAAAAACCGGACTCTTTATTCAAGACCGAGTGTCCAATGCGGATTTGGACATCGATCTTCGGCGTGACGTCGGGTTGGACAAAGATCTGCGGCGCTTGGGGTGACTCAAAAGAAATGTCTTTGAGATATATTTTTCTTATTCCGAATTTCGCTTGAGTTTGTTCTGGCTCTGCCATCACGGGCTACCTCTATGTGAATCTAACCTTTTTCCATCGGAAACTTTTCTTTCTCCCAGGCAAGCAATCCCCCTGCCAGGGTGTAGACAGTCTCAAAACCTTGTTTCGTAAGCAGTCGCGCCGCGCTTGCCGAGCGGTTACCCGCACGGCAGGTTATCACTATGGTCTTGCTCTTATCCTTTCCCAGCTTACCGAGATCCCCGGATAATTTCTTCAGCGGGACGTTGACAGAATTTGGTATATGGGATTTCTTGAATTCATGGGGCTCGCTGACGTCTAGAATGACTGCGTCGTCGCGAAGCAAAGGGGGTAGTTCCAATGCGCTGACAGAGTGAATACCAGAGGCTCGCTGGCGGATCGGCTCGAGCAATAACATCACGATGATGGCAGCGGCCATGGCAAACAAATACCAGTTGTCAATTACGAATTGAACAGTCATCCGAGGAATTTTGAAAGCAAGCTACCGGCAGCTTTGGAAACGGCGGGGAGATTACCGGTTATGGACACGGTCAGCAATAGTGATGCGTCTGCGAGCGGTTGGCCTGGGCTAATAGGCAACGCCAGGACTGGATCAATCGGTCACAGTTCCGGGGAGGTGCAAAACGCCAATCGCATGGATTCCATGAGCCTTAAGACCCGTTGGTCGCCGATACGGTAATAAACCTTGTTGGCATCTTTCCGGGATTCCAGAATCCCCTTATCACGCAGGATCGAGAGGTGTTGGGAGATATTGCTCTGCGACGTGCCGACCATATCGACAAGGTCCTGCACGCTGGTTTCCTTGGCACCACCCAGGATACACAGGATCTTGAGTCGTAGTGGATGCGCCATCGCTTTGAGGGATCGCGAAGCGTGATGTATGTCCGCCTCACTGGCGAGTAGCATTTCCGCTGTGTTATTACTGGAGGAAGCGTTATCGGCACTGGATTTTGAGTGGCTCATAAAATGACATTCTTAACAAATGCAAAAGTCTATTAGTACTCTATTATACACTAATATAACCAACTTAAAACCTCTTATAATTGCGATCTGTGCAGTTTCGTATTGTCACCCCCTATATTGCGGCATTTTTGGCAGCGACCCTTTCCGCCGGGCAACCGTGTTTGTCGACCGCTTCCGAGGAACAGTCTTATGCGGCTCAGTTGGAGCGTCTCCGGGCCAGGATTCAGTCCCTCAAGACCGATATCGAAGGGGACAAAACTAAGAGAGACGCCACCCAGGAGGCCCTGAACACCACCGAGCGGCAGATCGCTGATATCAATGCCAAGCTGCTCAACACGCGTAAACAACTCAAGCTACGAAGCCAACGCATACAGTGGCTAACGGCTGATTATCGGCGTCACCAACAGCGTCTGTCGCAACAAACCGATAAATTCGGACGCCTCGTTTATGCCACGTACGTCATGGGGCGCCAGGGATATATCAAGATGCTGCTCAATCAGGAGGATCCAACCAGACTGGGGCGGGTAATCACCTACTATCGCTATTTTGCCCGCGCCCGCGCGCAACAGATCGAACAGATCAACCAGATACTGGAGACGTTAAAGGACTTGAAACAGCGCCTGGACGCTGAAAACCGGGAACTTCAAGAACTAGCGAAGTCTCAAGTAAATAGCCGGAAGACCCTGCAAGAACACCGCCGTGAACGAGAACTGTTGATCGGCCGGCTCAACCAACGCATTGTCAACCAAGGCCAGGAACTGGAATCATTGCGGCGTAATGAACAACGCCTGCAACGATTGCTTGACGAGTTGACGGCGATGATGCGGGATGTTCCAGCCGAACTTAGGACGGACATGCAGTTCGGCCAGATGAGAGGAAAACTCCATCTACCGGTGCACGGCCAGATCGGGGCGCGTTTCAATCAACCGAAAAAGGGTAATATGCGCTGGAATGGGGTGTTCTTCAATGCCCAGGAGGACCAAGCCGTGCGCGCCGTCTTCCATGGCCGGATCGCGTTTGCCGATTGGTTACGCGGATTTGGGTTATTATTAATCATTGACCATGGCGACGGATATATGAGTCTGTACAGTCACAACAAGGTGCTATACAAACAGGTTGGCGATTGGGTCGAGACTGGGGAATCCGTGGCCGCAGTGGGAACCAGTGGCGGTTTGACTAAGGCAGGATTATATTTTGAGATCAGGCATAACGGAAAACCACGAAATCCGTTGATTTGGTGTGCCGCAAAATGAGTCCAACATCACGGCGTGGTCCGGATAAACGTCCGAGCGACGGGAGATCAGCAGTATGAAAAGAGTAGCTCATTATGTTTTTGTGTTGGCCTTGGGGGCATCGATAGGAGTTGGTACGACGTTCTATCACGATGTCTTGGCTGAGCGCCAAGAGTCATTGCAACCCTTGCCGCTGGATGAATTAAAAGTGTTCACGGAGGTATTCGGTAAAATCAAAAGCGATTATGTCGAAGACGTCAAAGACAACAAGCTCTTGGTCGACGCGATCCACGGTATGTTGACTGGTCTCGATCCTCATTCCGCATACCTCGATCCGGAATCTTTTAAAGAGGTTCGTATAGGAACTGAGGGTAAATTTGGAGGGCTTGGAATCGAAGTCACCATGGAGAATGGCTTTGTCAAAGTAGTGGCGCCGATTGACGATACGCCGGCAGATCGTGCTGGACTCAAGGCTGGTGATCTCATTACTAGACTGGATGACACTCCGGTCAAGGGTATGACGCTGAATGATGCGGTGCGCCGGATGCGTGGCAAACCAAACACCAAAATAAAGCTGACCGTAGTGCGTGATAATGAGCCGCAACCTCTGGAGTTCGTGCTCACTCGGGCGGTGATCAAGATTACCAGCGTCCGCAGCAGCATCTTGGAGGATGGCTACGTTTACCTGCGTATCACGCAGTTTCAGTCAGCCACCGCCGATAATGTGCGCCGCGAACTGGGAAAATTAAAGAAAAAGGTGGGTGGCAAATTGAAGGGGCTGGTACTGGACCTGCGTAATAATCCAGGTGGCGTACTGAACGGTGCCGTCGCGGTGAGCGACACATTTTTGCGTAAAGGCTTAATCGTGACTACCAAGGGGAGAATCGAGGATTCACAACTCAAATTCACCGCCACACCCACCGATTACATTGACAATACACCGATGGTAGTGCTGGTGAACGGCGGTTCGGCTTCGGCATCGGAGATTGTCGCCGGGGCGCTGCAAGATCATAAGCGCGCGATCATCTTAGGAACCAAGACTTTCGGTAAGGGCTCGGTGCAGACCATTCTACCGATGAATAATGGTGCAGCGTTAAAGATTACGACCGCACGCTACTACACGCCCAAGGATCGTTCCATTCAAGCGTCTGGCATCGTGCCTGACGTGGTCGTGGAGGATCTGAAGGTTGCAAAAGAGGAGCGCAGCGGTTCGCGCCGCATCCGAGAGGAGGACCTTGCCCGTCATCTCAAGAATGAGAATGGCGATAAAGATCCCGCTGCCAAAGCCGGTGAGACCAAGAAAAAACCGTCCATCGATGACGACTTTCAATTACGTGAAGCACTGAACCTGCTCAAGGGCGTCAATATCGTCAGCAACCAAAACGCCGGTTGAGCGGGTTCCATCCTCGTAGGCTGGATGAAATCCGAAAGTAAGTGGGGACGGCGAGATTCGAGAAGATGGGTCTGAATTCAATTCGGACCCCATCTTCTACCCGCGACGTCATTTGCGCGTTAGTGGCGCAGCAATGCGCGCTCATTCCGACAACTTCTTCAACCGCCCGTCTTTAGACAATAATACGGCGATAGGCCGCGTGCCGCTAAAGTTCGCCAACACTATCATCGCTATTACCGTAATGGGCACGCTCAGAAACATCCCGGCAATGCCCCACACGCTGCCCCACAACACCAGCGACAATAACACCACCAGAGGACTAAGATTAAGAGAGCTACCCATGAGCCTGGGTTCCACGACGTTACCTATGAGAAATTGTATTCCGGTCAGGCCTATAGCCACAATCAGAAACGGGTAAGCATTGTCGAACTGAATTAGCGCCAGCAACGCCGGAAATACCGTCGCGATAATAGAACCGATCGTAGGAATATAGTTCAGAAGGAAGATCGTGAATGCCCAGAACGCGGCGAAATCAACGCCCACCAGAAGCAATATCCCATAGCTCAACAACCCTGTCGCCAGACTCATCAGGGTCTTGATCGAAATATAGGTCTGGATGTCGGATTGAATATGAGATAACAACTCCTCTGTGGACGCACGGTTCTGCGGGTCAGTAAACAGATAATCCAGTTTGCGGGAAAAAGTTTTTTGTTCGACGAGTAAAAAACCGACATAGATAAGAATCAAACCGGTATTGCCAAGAACGCCGGTGAGCGCTGAGACCAACTGCGATATCGCCGGTCCAAACTTAATCTGGTCGATCAATTGACCAATGCTGGGTAATTGTTCCAGCCCGGTCCACACCACGAGCTTGTCTAATATCCGTTCAAGATTAATCCTGTAGCCGGGTGCCGCCTCCGAGACCTGCGCGATATTTTCCTGCACCATATTCACGAGCGCCCCCGCGACCACGATGATGGTTACCAACGCCAGAAATAATGTCAGCCAGTTTGTGCTTTGTCTGCCGCGCAACAACCAACGCCCGTAGGCTCGGCTCAAGGCATTAATGATGTACCAGATCATTACCGCCACTAGGCGAGAATTGTTAACGACCAAGCGCTCGGCGCCCGCTTACAACTCATCGTGTCATCTACCAAAGAACCTGGTGTGTCGGTCAACCTTGGTCCACGTGTTCACTCGTCTTCCCATCTATCGTCCCGAACTTGAACAATGTCACCGTGAATGCGAACCGGGAAGATTGAGACCGGCTCGTACGCCGGCGGCGCCAACACCTCACCAGTTCGCAAACAAAATTTGGCTCCGTGGCGGGGGCAAACGATCGTATCTCCCTCCAAATCACCACTCGCTAGTTCAGCGCCATCGTGGGTACACACATCCTCGACGGCCAGAAACTCGCCTTCAATATTGAATACGGCGACCGCAACGTCGTCGATATCCACGACCACATACTGACCGGGCGCCAACTCGTCTTTATTTACTACGTCAAACCAATCAGACATATCGAATTAAAAGTTCCGGTGCCAACAGCGAAGCGACTGGATATATCTAAGGAGATAAGAATTTGCGTATGGCGGCCCCTTTCGCTCGGGTCCTCCACCTTATGTTGCTGACGTATTGTAACTTTTTCTTATAGCGGCAAATTTTTTAAACTTTAAGCACCACAACTTAACGCACTACAACTTATTCTTTCGCTCACAACAGGCCCAACTCGAGCTTGGCCTCCTCACTCATCATATCCTGGTCCCAGGGTGGATCCCAGACCAATTCGACGATCGCGTCTTTCGCTCCCTCCACCGATTTCACCGCATTTTCTACAACGCCTGGGAAGGTTTGCGCCACCGGACAACCCGGCGCAGTCAGGGTCATATCGATGGTCACCACGCATTCGTCGTTGATGCTGATGTTATAGATTAACCCCAGGTCATAGATATTGACTGGAATCTCCGGATCGTAGACGGTCTTCAGCGCGTCCACCACACGTTCCGAAAGACTGGACCGTGCACCGCCGTGATCACTAGTAGTTGTCATCTGCTCACTCATCGCCCAAATCAACTCAACATTCGTTTGGCACGCGCAACACCATCGATGAACACGTCAACTTCTTGTCGCGTATTGTACATACCGATTGATGCCCGAGCGGTCCCGGGAATATCGAAATGTTGCATCACAGGCATTGCACAGTGATGACCGGTTCTAATTGCCACCCCAAGCTGGTCGAGAATAGTGCCAAAATCTGCCGGGTGGGTGCCGGCCACCACAAAGGACAGGATACTGCATTTCAACCCCGCGGTGCCGATGACACGCAACCCCTTGATTTCCTGCGCGCGTTGTGTCGCGTACTGCAACACGCTCCTCTCATGGGCCGACACCGCACCTAATCCCATGGTTCTGAGGTAGTCGATAGAGGCGCCTAGTCCGATCGCCCCGGCGATGTTCGGGGTACCGGCCTCAAACTTGTACGGTAACTTGTTGTATGTCGTCTTCTCAAACGTGACATGTTCAATCATCTCTCCACCTCCTTGATAGGGTGGCATTGCTTCGAGTATTGATTGCTTGGCGTACAACGCACCGATCCCGGTTGGGCCATATAGCTTGTGACCGGAAAATGCATAGAAGTCACAATCCAGGTCACACACGTCAACTTGAATATGAGCTACCGCTTGCGCCCCATCGACCAACACCACTGCACC
>CAMYNX010000179.1 GCA_947259875.1 uncultured Gammaproteobacteria bacterium
CATCAAGCCGCTCGCGTGTTTGCCCAGGGCGACGACACACGCGCCGGTAAGTGTGGCAATATCGATGACGGCGTCGGGTTTGAACCGTTGGGTATAGGTAAGCGCGTCGCAAAGTATCAACCGGCCCTCGGCGTCAGTATTCAAGATCTCGATGGACTGTCCGGACATGCTTTCGACAATGTCGCCTGGTTTGTTGGCATTGCCATCGGGGAGGTTCTCCGAACTGGGTATCACGCCAACAATATTGATTGGTAATTTCATCTCCGCTGCCGCCAACAGTGCGCCAAGAACGCTTGCCCCACCGCACATGTCATATTTCATTTCATCCATTTTCTCCGCCGGCTTCAACGAAATACCGCCGGCGTCGAAGGTCAGGCCTTTGCCAACGAGAGCCACAGGTGCTGTATTCTTGCGTCCGCCCTCGTAACGAATGATGATCAACTTCGCCGGTTGCCGACTACCTTTGGAAACCGAGAGCAATGCTCCCATTCCAAGTTTTTCCATCCGCTCCTCGTCGAGTACCGTGATTCTCAACGGGTGGGACTTGCCAAGTGACGTGGCCTGGTCCGCAAGATAGGTTGGGGTGCAAATATTTCCTGGCAGATTGGCGAGATCTTTGGCGAACTTCTTACCCATGCCGATCGCGCCACCGTGTTTGACACCGATCCGTAATGCTGGCATCTGATTGCGGCGGTGAATAAAGAAGTCCAAGTTCGCTAACTCACTCTTGGAATTGGATTTGGTTTTCAGTTCATCGAACTGATAGACCGCATCGCCAACTGCTTCTACCGCGTGCCTCACTCTCAGGCTCATTTCGGCCTTGGGGACGTCAATGTCATGCAAACAGAATACACCGTCTTGGCAACCAATCTTGTTCAGCTGCATGGCCGCTGTAAAGCACACCTTACGATAAGTAGCGAGTTTCATGTCCTCAGATTTTCCCAATCCGACGATCAGGAGCCGCTCGCAGGCCATGCTTGAGACATCACGAAGCAGGACGGTCTGCGATTCCTTACCGGTAATATCACCCTTGTCTATGAGCGACGAAATTGCGCCCCCGGTAATGCGATCCACCTCACGTGTGACGCCGGTGAGTTTCTCCCCCTGGTGTATTCCTACTACCAGACTTTCCGTGGTTTGGTCCCCAATTCCGCCCAATCTAGCTGCAAATTTCACGTGTATCTCCAATTCAATTGTGTTAAACGACTAACTATTTTACGCTTTCGAGACACCAATCAACGGGAACGGTCATTGTACCCGGTTGTCGGTAGTCAAGCATTCTCCCTGGGGCTGACCAGTCACTATTCTAAAATTTGAACATGGGATTGATTATTAATCGAGCACTGGTCCGGGAAGTACTGCATACCAGTGTTGCTGTGACGTTGGTAATTCTGACCATTTTTCTGGTGGTGCGGATGCTTGGATTTCTACACGCAGCAGCGCAGGGAGATATTCCAGTTGAGAGCGTGCTGGTCCTGGTGGCGTTAAAAATGGTCAGTTATCTGGATGTGATTCTGCCGTTGATGTTGTACATCGCCATTTTGATGGTCATGGGGCGCTGGCACCGTGACAACGAAATGACGGTACTGTCTGCTTGTGGCGTAGGATTGGGTAATTTTCTAAAGCCGTTGTCGTTTTTGGTCTTATTGGTTGCGGGACTGGTGGCAATATTTTCATTTTATTTGACTCCCCTGTCTTTAACTGCGGGGTGGAGCTTAGAAACGGAGTATCGCAATCGAAGTGAGATATCTGGCGTGGTCCCGGGTGTATTCATGGAGACCCGTAAAGGAAAAGGTGTTTATTTTGTAGAGCGTTTTGACAAGGAGGCTGACCGCTATGAGAATGTTTTCGTATATCAATCCTCTTTTGGTAAGGAAGGGGTCGTCGTCGCAAGATACGCGTACCAACGCATGGATGAACTGACCGGTGATCATTTCCTGGTTTTGAAAAACGGCACACGTTACGAGGGAAATCCCGGTGAGCCGGATTATCGTATCTTGGATTACGAAAGTTATGCGTTGCGGATTGAGCCGCGTAATCAAATTTCTGCCGTGGCGCCGGTAAAGGCGCGCCCCACGAGCGAGATACGCGGTTCAGATCATCCGCAGCTGGTGGGGGAATGGCACTGGCGCATCGCTAAGGTCCTGGTGGTTCCCGTTTTAGGTTTGTTTGCTTTGGGTTTTAGCTACGCCGGTCCTCGTTCGGGACGCGTTCTCAACACCTTGGTCGCGTTCTTGATTTACTTTGTTTACACCAACTCATTGGGTTTTAGCGTCGCATTACTGAAAAAAGATCGTATGGATCCCAACACAGGATTGTGGTGGATACACGGCATCTTCTTACTGTTGGCATTATTTTTGTTCTATCGGCGTGCCCATAATCTGTCTTTAGTGCCACGTTTGCGCTTTCGGCTCGGTACCGGATGAAAATTATCGATCTGCATATCGCCAAGACGATTCTGCATTACACGTTAGTTGTGTTCGCTGTCTTGTTGGGACTCTTCACTTTTATAACCTTTGTGGACCAGTTGAGTGATTTGGGAACCGGCCGATTCGGTTTGTGGGAGGCGTTTCGTTACGTGGTGCTGTCATCGCCGAAAACCATATACGAAATCTTTCCGATGGTTGCCTTGCTGGGCTCAATGCTGGGGCTCTCTTCACTGGCTGCAGATTCAGAGCTGTTGGTTATACGTGCGGCGGGTGTTTCTACTAACAGATTGATTGTTTCAGTGCTCAAGTTTGGAGCCATATTGGTTGCGGTTGCCATAATAATCGGCGAAGTCATAACGCCAATTACGGAGACTGCCGCCCAGCGCGGTCGTGCCGAGGCGTTGCAACAGAACATAAAGCAACAGACTAACTACGGCCTATGGATGAGGGACAGCAAGACCTATGTCAACGTCAGCGAGGTGCTGCCCGACTTGTCACTATTGAAAGTGCGCGTATTCGAGTTCGATGATGAAAGTAGATTACGTTCGCTGGTGTATGCTGACAGTGGAGATTATGAGAAGGATCGTTGGCAATTGCAGGGGATTAAGCAGACCTTCATTAACCCGGAGAGTGCTGAGTCAACGACTGCTACGGCAGCATATTGGAACACCACCGTTACACCACAAATTCTATCAGTTTTTTTGATTAAGCCGGATCAGTTGTCGGCCTGGCAACTGTGGCAATATATCAGTCATCTCGATGATAATCAGCAGGATACCAGCGCATATCGACTCGCATTCTGGAATAAGATCATTACACCCTTTGCCACCGCGGTTATGGTAATCCTTGCCATCCCATTCGTCTTCCGTCAGATACGAAGTGGCGGACTGGGGCGTAACCTATTCATTGGGATTATGCTCGGGCTGGGTTTTTTTGTAGCTGACAAAGGATTCGGTTATGTGGTGTTGGTCTACGATATTTATCCATTGTTGGGTGCGCTGATCCCGACATTGGCATTTCTCGGGGTTGCGATGTTAATGCTGCGCCGCGTGTACTAAGCAAAGAAAATGGGGTCTGAATTCAATTGTGACCCCATTTTTTCTAGCCCTTGACCGGTGCCTTTGGCAATAGCATCAACCGGGTTTTCGATAGGCGATCGTGCCAGGCAATGCCGGCGGGGTCGATGATTACCCACACGAAACCCAAGCCCAAGGCCGCCCACGACAACATTGCTGCCAGGAAGCGCATCGCGGCTCGTGACCAACACACCTTTTGACCATCGTCCTGGATAACCCGGATACGCCAGGCGCGCATGCCAAGGGTCTGGCCACCATGTACCCAAAACCAACCGAAAAAGAGGAAGCAGCACGCTAGCAGATAGCCTTGTATTATCAGCCGTACCCACCACAATTTCTGTACGGATTCCGCGACCAGGGGAAGGGGGGCGCCGGCAATCAGAAGCACGCCACCCAATAACAGGACGTCATAGGTAATCGCCGCCAGCCTGCGGGTCAGGCTGGGCGCTGTTATGTCCTCATGACACGGGTCCATCGGCGCTCGCTGCTAAAAAACCCCAATTGTAGCTTGCTGGGTCTCTCCGCTGGCGGATCTCGCGCGTTGATCAAACCGAGTTGTGCACAGGTGGTGACAGATGTTGTAAATATGTGAAGCTTAGCGGCGATTCTCCTTAGCCAGCTTTAATAAACGGCTATAAGTGATTGTATTTTATGAAAACTTCAGATCGCTCAGTAATTAATCAAAATGACGAAGGGTGAGGGCAGTCATTCAACCTAGCGTTTCAACGAGAGGTTATCCACAAGATTATCCACAGGTTGTGTGGATAAGGATCCCGAAATGAGTGTTTAGCCGTTCGCCAGGCGACTAACCCGCATCTTGCCCCAGTCGCCCCGCCCCTATTCTTGCCACGCAACCTGAATCGTCGCATGTCGCCATGTCCTGGAAGAGACGCCGCGGTTTTCTGTGCTGTGCAGACATGAATAGGGGCGGGGCTATCCGGGTTCTGGCTGGTCCAAGCACGCCTGAACTTGCACTTCACTCAACAGAAAAAAAAGGGTCGGAGCCACAGACTCCGACCCCTTATTTTATCGCTCCAGCGCGGCGCTCGTCTCCGCACAGCAGGGGAACTTCGCGCAGCACAAGTCCCTTCGCCATTAGTCCGGATCCTTGGTGTGATTTACGGCTACGCTGCGGTGTGATTACTATCGATCAATAACGATTTGCACAGCGAATCCCTTATTTCTCGTCGGGTTTTCTTGTCGAGATCATACGCTTTGCACACTTCATTAGTGAATGAAACGACACGTAAAAACGGCGATTGTTCGAACTTGACCTCGTCGGCCTGCCACTTCTTCCACCATTTGGCGTGATCTTTGTCGTTGATATGTGGGCTCAGCGACCGGATGATTGCCGTGTACTCGTGATTCTCATCGGCTCCCCGAACCGCCCTCTTTGCGCGCTTGCGTATGAACATTTGACACCCCCTAGTTCAATAGTCGGCATTGTGGGGCGGGATTCTCGGGCCCCTGGGTAATGGGTTTATCGGAATTGCAAAACCGTATGCGTGAATATTTGTAACGTCGAGAACTCAAAAAAGCCCGAGATTAGGCTACTTTTATTGAGTATAGATAATGGCCCTAGATAAGCTAGCAAGATCACCCCGGGTCCAAGGTGATTCGCATCAGATCACCAAGGATACGGAGGGTGCGGCAACGCCAGGCTCGGCGCGACACGGCGCAGAGCCGGTAACCGTGCGCACGCTTCCCAGTCGCAGTTCATTACGCTTCGTGATTGTTACCGGCCTGATTCTGCTTCAGATCGTAACAGTTGCCGGTATCCTTCTCTTTCAGCACCTCAACGAGCAACAGGTATTGCGAGAACACATGAAACGGACTATGGGAGGTGTTATCCACCAAATCAAAGAGAATGCGCAGGGTTTTCTCACCCCGGCACAAAACGTGGCCGAACTCTCCCGGCGTTTGTTCGAGGCCGAGATGATTAGCTGGGCTCGGCGCACCGAGCTGGAGCGATATTTTATTGAGCAGTTGCGTGTAATTCCGCAACTTGATGCGGTCTACTACGGTGACCGGCACGGACAGTTCTTGATGGTGAGGCGAGAGCGCAACGATGGTGAGCGTGCTTATCTAATCAAGACCATCGAGTTTAATGCCGAAGTTCGCCGAGTTGAAAAACGCTGGCTCAATCAAATGATGGGTGTTTTCGAACGAGTGGACGAGGCTGCTGATACCTACGATCCACGCACCCGCCCGTGGTACAAGAATGCGCTGGCGAAGAAGGAAGTGGTGTGGACCGACCCGTACGTCTTTTTTACTTCCAAACAACCAGGCATCACCGCTGCGGTACCGGTATTTGATCGCCAGAATGTTGTGCAAGGCGTAGTGGGAGTCGATATGGAGATCGGCAAGTTATCGGATTTTCTCGGCGAGCAGAACGTTGGGCAGCGGGGAGCGGCTCTCATAATCAATCGTCAAGGGGACTATGTCGCCCACTCAAATGCACCACGCGTCAGTCGCGATATGGAGACCGGGCAACTGCGTTTGGCACGCGTCGACGAACTCGACGATCCTATCGAAAAGGCCGCAATATCGGTATTCAGAACCCCGGGTGAGCTGCTCAACTTTGCGTGGTTAAACCTCGAAGATACCTTACACACTTCGATTGATGTTGAAGGTGAGGAATACCACGCCGTCTTTAGGCCGTTTCCAAAAATGAGTCCCTGGCCATGGGTGATTGGCGTGTACGTCGCGGAAACGGACTTTATCGGACCCTTCCGGCGCGGCAAGCGAAACAAGATGATTGTTGCGATTGTCATTAGTGCCGGGATTACCTTGGTAGCGTTTTTAATGGCAAGACGATTTATGCGGCCGGTAGTGGCGCTTCGCGACGAAGTAGATCGCGATGTGCTGACCGGTGTCCACAATCGCCGCAGCCTGTTCGAGATTGCGCCACGCTTGGTGGAGCAGGCGCGGAAGAGTCGATCGCCGTTATCGGTCATCATTGTTGATATCGATCAATTCAAAAAGATTAACGATACGTACGGTCATGCCGTAGGCGACCAGCTGCTAACGGCGGTCGCGACACGTCTGCGACGCGCAGTGCAACAGGAAGATCTGTTTGCGCGCTATGCCGGGGATGAGTTTGTTCTAGTGTTACCGCAAACGGAGATCCTGGTCGCAAGCCAAGTAGGAGAACGTCTGTGCGCTACTATCAGCGAAACGCCGATCAAGACCACGTCTGGTGAAATCTCGGTCACTGTTAGTCTGGGTGTTGCCGATCTCGGTGCGGACAGCAACAATTTTGAAATGATTTTCAACGAAGCGGACCGCGCACTGCGATTCGCGAAGGTAAACGGGCGCAACCGGGTTGCCGTTGCCAACACGTTACCAACATCCAAAGCTGTTGCGGTTGTCGCGCGCTAGGAACTCAGCGTAGCGCTTGTCCCCGCACAGCAGGGGAACCAGCCGGCCGGCACTGCGACTTCGCGCAGCACGGGTCCCTTCGCCATCATCCAGGATTCTTGGTGCAATATGCGGGTTAACCCGTCGCCACGGACGGCAGACCGGCCAAGGCCATAGCCACCTCGGACGGGTCATAATCCTGATCGAATAGCTTGCCCGCGAAATAGTCGGTATATGCCTGCATGTCAAAATGGCCGTGA
>CAMYNX010000180.1 GCA_947259875.1 uncultured Gammaproteobacteria bacterium
GCCAGACCGATATCCACCAGCGCCGCCGCCAGCTCGCCGCCTACGATGTGCGTGGCCAGTGCATCTATCTCGATTCCCCAGACCTTGGCGAGCATGACCACGAACACGATGCCCAGCACGATGCGCAGGTTGCGCAGTACGACTTGCTCGTAGCCGGTTTTATCGCGCCGCGTTGCGTGGGTGTCTTGGTGCATCGCGCCGTCGGTGGATACACCGGATTCGGTCGCGTGCTCACCGTGACCCGCGTCTTTCGCGAAGTAGGCGTGCAAGAACTCCCGTAGCGCCAGGTCGGCGAGCACCAGCGCAACGACGAGCAGGAGGCTGGTTAGTCCCGGCAACGCCGGCCGTGGCACGCCGCTTAAGACAAAACCCATGGCGACAAGCCAGACGCCAATCACATAGGCGATGACGAGTACATGCCAGTTGGTGGCCAGGCCCTGCAGCAGGGTTCGCGCCTCGCGGTCCTCAGCTGCGCTGGCGCCGCAGAACTCGGCCACCGGCCGGCGCGCATTCCATATCATAGTGCACAGCACGATCACGAAAATCAGGCTCCCCAAGAACACCACCACGGAAACGATGCGGTAATCGATGGCTAATTCCTCCAACAGACTAGCCAAGAGTTGATAAGTCACGAAAATAACAGCGAGGGTGATCGTTTTGTTGAACAGCGCGCGCGCGGCGGCGTCGTCAAACGGCAGCACCCGCAACCAGGACAAGTCGGGGACGAAGATCAGGTGGGCGACGATCGCAACCACACGCACGGCGACTATGCCGGTAATGAGAGTGATGGACAGCACCGCGCTGGTTTCCCCTCCCGGCGATACGAGGATCGAGACGCCGAATGCGGTGAGTGCGAATACAGCGATGCCGATCAATTCGATCAGGGCACGCAAGATCAGGACGCCCAGCCTCGAGAAGGCGCTTGGCGTTTCAGCGTCCCGTGTGCGGCTGAAACTCGCTTTGGTTACACGCCGATACACCCATTCGGCGCCCCACGCCAGCGCGAAGACCAACACCAGCGCGAACAACAATGCGCCGGTACTTAGCGTGCCCCCCTCGGTGACGCCCGCCCACACCAGCCGTGGCACCTGCGGCAGGGTCTTGGCGGCCCGCCATATTGCCGCGGACCCGGCTTTTAGATCCTGCGCCTCCTCATAGACTTCGTCGATCGCGCCGTCTTGTTCTGCGGTCTCGCGTGCGGCCGCATTACGGTCGAGTTGTTGCAGCAGTATCGCCCGCACCTGGTCGTCGGACAGCCGCGACATGAGGTCGCGGATCTCTTCCCGTGTGAGGTCGTCGGTTAATTCGATCGTTGGCTCAGCCGGTACACTCGCCTGGGTGTGAGTCGGTTCGGCCGCCAGCACTGCGCCGGTGCTTGCGGACATGACCAAAATTAAAGCCAGCGTGGCGCTGATTAGTTCGCGGCCCCAAAAGCGCGCGCGTGCACTCGCAACTATCCATGATTTTGTGCGACAAGCTTTCTTCATCATGTTCGATTTCCTATATTGAACAGCAACCGGATCATACCTCAGAACGACCCAGACTCAGTCAGGGGACCGGCGAAACAATGCGCCCGAACCCACGCCCCACTGCATAATTGAATTCGCGACACTGGACGGTGGGACGTCGAGTTTGCGTACCCGGTCTGCGTGGACATACTCAATGCGGCCGATGTTCGGCGCGGGTACTGCCGGTATGAAAATCGTAAAATCACCGTTAGTATGTTCCTCGACAATAAAGGCAAGCACCAAAGATTCAAGCGGCATGGTCACCACCGCCGGTCGCAACAGGCTCCCTTCGTCCAAATCTCCGGAGAATCCTTGCGTGAGTTGTTTCACCATCGTGTAACCAGGGATGCGGCTGAAAACCGTGTGGTGCAACCAGGAACCAAAACGAACGCCTATCGGCATTTTCATCGCCAGGCCGATCAGGAAACAGATCAACAACAGTATGAGTAATGCGATGCCGGTGGCAGCCTCGACGCCACCTATTTCATCGACGGGCAACAGCTCCGTGATAGGGCCGAATACCGTTATGACCAAGTCAACGGCTTCGATGATCACCAGAATAACAATCACGATGGGCAGTACGACGAAGAATCCACCGCGTAACGTGGCCTTCAAAAAATCGATCAAGTTAATCATTGTATTTCTCCAAGTTGTGGCGGGGTACTGCTTCGTATGCTACTTGAGTGAATATAAGGCATTGACTCCTTACGCTGAACCGAGTGACAACAAGTCTGTCCTCGAGGTCGCGCCACTGATTGTTGCTGTTTGATTGTCACCGGGTAGCGCCAGCAGTTGACGACGCGCGTGACGCTCGTTGAACCAGCCACACCGCGCTTCCTGCGAGGTAGCGCGGCGAGTTTCCCATTGGTGCGCCACCCCGCCTAGTTGGTCGACAATTGACATCTGACCGAAAAAGACAACCCGGCAGACCATCGCAAACATTGTTTATTGTACAATCTTGTTGCAATATTTAATTTTAGGGAAGCTCTAACTAATTGGTTAACGGATTCTAAGCACAAGAAAAACGAAAATGCGATTTTTTGTTCTTCTTTATTGATCAATCAGATCGTGATCATTAACTGGCACTATATCGCGGTGCCGAGCGACCCTCTGAATGAATCAGTTAGAGGTTCCCTAATTTTTCGGTTATGTGGATGTACACGTCGTACAAACCTAGACCTGAATAATTAGGTGTCGCGGTTTTTCGGCGTGATCCGCGTTATTTGAGTGGCAATTCAATGGATTTCACACTGACGTTCATATATTGGTTCCTGTTTGGGCTTTATTTAAGTGCTCCGGTCTTGCTATCGCTGGTGCTGATTGTTGTTGCGATCGGACTATTAGTAGGTCGACGCGAATCCTGGAAGCCAGGTGACGCGTTATACTGGTCGTTCATCACTGCATCCACGGTTGGATATGGCGATATCCGGCCGCGCCGCCGTCTGTCGAAGTTTCTGTCCATCGTGATTGCGTTTGTCGGGCTGACATTCACCGGAATCGTGGTCGCAATTGCGGTGAATTCATTAGGTTTCACATTTGATAAGTACGTAGACTTGAATGAGGTTAAAAACGTTATACAGAAGCTCGAGAAATAACCGCAACATAGCCGTGCTCGGTGGCTCCATGCATGTAACGCGCGCGATTATTCGTGTGCATACCTCGTCCGCGTCCAGCCGCTCACAGTCGCCGTCAGCATCCAGGATTGTTGCTGTACGCGTGGCTAGATCCGCGCGCTCCAAGCCACTGACGAACGGTTTGTCGGAGGTACGTTTGTCGCGGGGCAGGCATTTGGAAGCTTGGCTGGATTAGCGTAGGCTATCCGCCATAAAAACCAACAACGGATCGGTATGCGACCACAACGCAAAACTCGCCGGATACTAATTGTGCTGTTCGGTCTTCTGTGCGCCGCAGCCGGTTGTAACACGCTTGCCTTTGCCCAGACTGAGCAGAGATTTCAGGCCGCGCTCCAGGCCGCGATGCCGGAACAACCGTTTACGGTGGCGATCGGGGTGTGGGTGGACCAGATCACACACATAGATCAAAAGTCGGAAAATTACGGCGTCGTGGCTAATCTGCGCCTGGAATGGGACGATCCCAAACTGGCGTTCGACGCCAAACAAGCCGGTCGGATTTTTTGGACGTACTCATCGGATGCATTTACGCGTATGGCCGATGAGAAAGCGCTGTTCGCCCCCGGTTTCGTCATTCACAATCAACAGGGTCGCCGGTTTACGCAGGAGGCCTCCGTCGTGGTGTCCCAAGCCGGACGCGCCGTTTACTTCGAACGTTTTTCCACGACGCTGCAGGCACCGGACTTCGACTTTGTGCAATACCCGTTTGACAACCAGAAGTTTTTTGTTCGTGTGGATGCCCTGCATCCAACGGGGTTCTTGAAATTCGTACCGCTCGAGGGATTCAGCGGCCTCGGGGACCAGCTCGGTGAGGAGGAATGGATCATCCGAGATATTTCTACCGAGATCAGTGAGGTCGAGGGCATCATCGGCGAGCCGACCGCCCGTTTCTCATTCGGCTTCGTGGCCCGTCGCCATCTCGATTACTATGCGCTGCGGATCTTTGTTCCCCTCGTCATCATCATTCTGGTGTCGTGGTTGACGTTCTTTCTGCAGGACTTCAGCAAGCGGGTGGAGATCGCGAGCGCGAACCTGCTGATCTTCGTCGCCTTTAATTTCACCATTTCCAACGATCTGCCGCGCCTGGGATATCTGACCTTCATGGACGCCATTCTGGTGGCGTTTTTTGTGTTCTCGGGCACGGTGGTGGTCGCCAATGTCCTGTTCCGGCGTATGGAAATCACCGGGCACGAAGAATTGGCGCGACGGATTGACGATTATACGATCTGGATTTACCCCTTCACCCTCGGCATTCTCGTTCTCTTGTGTTGGTACTTCCTGGTGCGCGAAAGCGTCCACTTCTAGTTCAAGGGGGACAGTTTACTTAATTATCCGGGAGATCCGGCCCGGCGTGGTCTCCTGCTAAAGGGTGTCTTTGCCGGAGGCGTGCGGTGTCATCCGTCTTAGGCTAGTCCCCTCTCAACCGCCAACGTGGCAAGCCGTTTGTCCCGGGTCCAAAGCCGAGCTGGAGCAGCTAGCGAAACGGCCGCCAAGAGATGGGCATCGATATAGCCGATTCCCCGGCCCATCAATTCGTGCTGCTCGATGAAAAACAGAACCTCTTCATCGGTCGCGACCGCAATCCGAGGCAGATCGGAAATCAGGGTCAACACTTCGCTTCGGTTGTGCAGGTTGCCGCAGGCGATCTCGCCAACCACGTACGAATGGGTCAATACCAGAGAGCCAACCAATAGCCGGATTAATTCATCCACTCCCCGGCGCAGGTGATCGACCCAGACTGACGTATCGACCAGGATCACGCCGGATCGGAACGCCGACGCGGAACTTTTTTCAACTGTGGCTCGCTCGCTCCTAAGCGGGCCAGCCGACGCGCACTCTCACGCTCGATCAACGCCCTCAGGCCTTCCCGTAACAGCACGGCTTTTTCAGACACTCCAGTGATCCGCTGTGCCTCGCTCAGCAATTTGTCGTCGATATTTACAGTGGTTCTCATGGGCATACCATTACACGTTGGGCAACATCACAATTATACATCAAATGATGCGATATTTGATGAGTTCGCTTTATGGTTATTCCGGAAAACAGTTTACTTAACCGTCGTTCTTGGGACCTGGTTTACGTCTACGCAAGCGCGTCCCCGTGACATTTTCCAGCTCCGATAGAAAACTTTCGTCCTCGATCGGTCGCCCGGTCCGCGCATGCTTTCGAATCGTGTCCAACTCCTCTTTACTAGTCGCTAACGCAAGATAGTTCGACCAGTCTGGGATTCGGTCTAACATGGGATTTACCGTTACCAGGCCATCATCGGTCTCATTCAAATGCGCATGTACGCTGGACCATCTCCACTTTCCAGGACGATCACATAGTCTCGCGCGAACCGGATTCAGTTCCGTATATCTAACCGTCGCAAGCAGGTAGCGTTCGTCCATGACGAACGAATGAAAACGTTCTTGCCAAAGATGGCCTCGCCAACCTTCGCGAAAGTTCACGCGGCGGGTGTACATGCGGTGTGTATTCGTGAACAACCGCGCCAAGCTATCTTTGAACTTGGGAACAGCTACCAAATGAACATGGTTCGGCATCAGGCAATATGCCCATATTTCAACGCCCGCGTTGACCTTGGCCCCAACCAGAAGATCGATATAGTAACGGTAGTCATCCGCTGAAAAGAAGGTTTGCTGACAGCGATTGCCGCGTTGTGTGACGTGGTGGGGGTAGAGTGGTACGACTAACCTGGCGATCCTGGCCATACTTGGCTCCTTGCTCCGTTGGCATCGTTATTCCTAAAACGACTTTTAGATATAACACAACGCTGCTCAATTGTGTACGCTGCCGGGGGGGATTTCCACAATTAAGTAAACTGTCCCCCGAACTCGGAACTACATATCGCTCAGGCCCCACTCCCTATACTCCTGAACCCCGAGATGACCGTCGCGGTTGCGATCGAGGCTGTCGAAGCGGCGGTCACCCCAGCCGGTCAGCTCGTCTCGAGAAATTTTGTTGTCGTTATTGGTGTCGGCAGCGTCCAGGGTGGCTCGGCCGGGGCCGCGACATTCGGACAGCGACCAGGCACCATCTTGATTTTGATCACGGCAATCAAAACGATCGAGAATAATGCGGCCAAACTCATCGCGATCGACGCGCGAGTCATCGTTACCGTCCGCGCGATCGAAAGCCGTGGACTGTGCCCACAGCGGTCCACAGGAAAACGTGGCGAAAATCAGGATGCTCAGCAGAAAAGATGGCTTCGACATGTCATTCTCACTCTATTGCGTCGTATCAGGGGTGGATCAATCAGCCCGCTTTATCGGGTATCGGCGGCGGCGATACTATACACGAAGTGAAGCAGAGCGATGATCTCCAGTTGCTTTTCCAAGTCAAACGCAAGTCATTGGTGATCTTTGATCACAATCAAGACGGTGCTAAAGTGCGTACGTTCACGGACAACCGGCATTGCCGGAGACGCTGTCGTATGACCGAAAAAGATAGCTCCATTGGCCGCGCCAGATATTGTTGCGACGGGTCACCGCGTTATAGCTTTATCGGTCTGTTGTCTATGACATTGGACTTCAACCGTTCAGATTTCATGCATTCAGGCCATCCACGGAGAACCAAACAATGAAGAACGTAACCAAGATTTTCATCTTAATCTTCGCTGGTTTTATCGCGGCGGCGCATTTACCCGCTAAGGCGGCCTCGCTCAATCCGACCTTGGATGATCGCGTATCGGTTCGAGGCGGACCCTTTTTAGCCAGCATTGACTCTAAGCTTATAGTCCGGGGCCAGGAGTTCGATCTCGAAGACCGGTTGGACGATGATAAAACGACGGCTGCAATCGCGCTGGATTGGCGCATCACCAGCCGGTTGATTCTGAGCGGCGGGTTTTCAGAGTTGTCCCGCGACGAGACCCTGACTGCCAGCGCACCGATCCCGGTCGGTGGCTTCAGTATCCCCGCCGGATCCAGCGCCAAGATTGATTTCACGACGCGCAATTTTGATGTCGCCCTGGGCTACTCGTTCCTAC
>CAMYNX010000181.1 GCA_947259875.1 uncultured Gammaproteobacteria bacterium
GCAGATAGAGGCCCGGCGGTACTTTGCGTCCCATAGTTGGTCTCCTATTCGTTGACCGGGACGCTCGTTGCGGGTCTTATACTGATCCGCCCAGGCGTCTAGATCAAGGCGGTCGAAGGCAATGCCCTGACTGCCGATACAAATTTCGGTGACGAACGGCCGCACATCGGCGTTGAACCGATTCCGGTCCATGCCCAGATAACTGGGCGCATCGCGCAGCCGGAGTAATCTCGGCACGATCCGTGCAGTCATTGTCTGCTCGTTGTCCATCCGTGTTATCGAAGTGCTTTGGTTCCAGAACCGGTTCGTTGTCCGCGTTCTAAGGCCCTGTAGGGGGGTGCATAGCGGTGAGATACGTTCTCGAGCACCGTTTCCATCACTTTATAGGTTGGTACCCCTATGCTCCCGATATTCCAAAGCAACCCGCTCATCCCATTTGCTCCAATCATTCGTTCAATATCCCCGCCGTTACCGGCGGACCTTCTCTACGTGTCATTGACGGTGAGTGTGTGTCCGCGGTCCACGACGACCTAGCGGGTGCCGCAGCCCCCTCAAATCACGAGAAAAGCGGATGTTTAACGTCGGTCACGTAGCCCCCGACGACGCCTAATCAGGCGACGGCAAGCGATCTCAATAGAAACTCAACTTGCCGGGTGCACAGGCGGATCGGTCTGCCAAACCATTGGATCCCTGACCCAAACGTCGAATCGATGAATCCCTATGCCCTTTGATATCCGAACGAGTGCCGTCCGCCCGGAATCGGGTGCAGTAAAGGCGGAGTTCTTGGACGCGGCTTAGCCGCGAATACAATTCCACAAATGGGAGAAAGTGCTGAAGGGCATAAAGCCCAACAACTTAATGGAGGAAATCCGGCGCGAGTTCTTGTAGAGCTCTAGGCCCCCTTTCAGCCAGCATGAGGGCTTTGTGATGATCGAATTGCTCTGTTAACAAAGCGCCGCCGGTCATCAAACGGCTGCAAAATCTTTCGCGCTATCGCCGCATTCACGAAGCGTTTGCGGTGATGCACTGAATTTAGTCCTTTGAACCGTGACGAACAATAGCTATGCGGTTCATCCGATTTTGACGATGTCGCCTCCGCAACAGTAGTTCATATTTTCGTATCATTACTCAGTCACTAAATATTTTTTGTTTCTTTCTGCGAAAAGCCGCGCTGCGATTGGCTTTTCGCGGAGGCTTCTACAGCGCGTCACTACTGACTGGCGTCCGCAGTGACGTGCTTGATTGATTTATGAAACGGTTGCTCGAGCGACGATCAACGATAGGACGCATCAGCATTTGGTAATAGGCAGGTCACGACCTAGGTTGTGTCAAAACTCGAAATCAAAAAACAAAGTGGTAAATTTACGTTAATTTTTTGATATTCATACTTTCATATGGGAGATCAAAACTAACCTGAGATCACTTCGCGCCTGATGTGGTGCATTGTCCCATCGAGTAGGACTTTTTACACAGGCTGGACCCACAGCAGGCATAGCGATGTTTCAGGGTCTTGGTCCGGTCAGTGCTAAGGAGACCTTCGGGGAAGCTTGCATCAGTAGTCCGTCGGCGATGATCCGACCTGGGACATGCGAAATAACTTGCGTATTGAATGTCCGCTTTCCTGGTGTTTCTTATAGCAACCACCACTGTGGCGTATCACCGAAAACGGTTGTTGGGAGCAAAAACACTCTGGAGGCGGGTGAGGTTGACCCGCGGTTTCGGGACCGGGGTGGTCAGCAGGTCGATGTCGTCGAGTGATTCGAGGATGATATGCGTGGTGCCGTCCCGGTACCGCATCTTAAGCGTAAAGCGCGCATATATCTGGCTGGTCGGAGCCAGGCGTTTGATCGATACTGCCGCGTGCCGGGATGGATGATCGGGGCGACCCGGGAATTTTCGAGCGAGGACATATCTATTTCGGTGAAAACAAATCTGTCCTGTTCATGACCTATCTCATTGTTTCCTAGGTAAGTCCCTCCTACCATTTTCCCGCCCAACGAATGTAATCGTAACAAATCTTCTGGGAGGCTCGGATCATGCGAAGCACCATCTTTAGGGGCGTGTTGTATACGCTCATTGTGTCGTCTCATCTGTTCGCGGCAGTGGTCAGCGCGGAAGATCAATGTCTTACGTGCCACGAAGGCATCGAGCCGATCACCAATACCCCGCTGATGAGCAAGTTGCCCTGCACGCAATGCCACAAAGGTGATGCCGCGGCCACGACTGCGGAGGCGGCTCACAAAGGCATGTACGCCAATCCATCGGACCTTCGGGTGGTCGATCAAACCTGCGGCACATGTCATCCCAAGGAGGTTGCCAATGTGAAGACCTCCATCCATGCCACCATGGCCGGAATGATCAGCGGCACCCGTTACGACGCCGGGACGCAGGACAAGCGATCCAAGTATGCAACCTATGTCACGGAGGCGCTCAAAACGGGCAAGCCATTTACGGTCGCCAAACTGGAGCAGATTCCGGCTTATGATCCGTCCAAGCCTGACGGTGCAGACAATTCCATGGCCGATGACTATCTGCGCAACCAATGCCTGCGCTGTCACCTGTGGAGCGACGGGCACCAGCGCGATGGAGATTATCGCGCGAGCGGGTGTGCCGCCTGTCATATGGTCTATTCCGACGCCGCCACCTACGAGGGCGGCGACAAAGCGATGAAGAAAGACCAGAAAGACCGTCCGCGGCTACACCGGATCACCAATAAAATTCCTGAGTATCAGTGCATACACTGCCACAACCGAGGCGGCCGTACCGGTGTCAGCTTCATTGGTACCATGGAGAGCGACAAATACGGCACTCCCTGGAAAGCGGATGGCAGTAAACAGGGCAAGTTGCACGGCAAACAGTACAACCACTTACAGGGTGATGTGCACTACGAGCGAGGCATGACCTGCATCGACTGCCACACAAAGGTCGGCCTGCACGGTGATGGGTATCTCTACGAGAAAAAGGAGCATGCCGTTGAGATCCGTTGCGCGACCTGCCACGGCACGGTTGAGAAGCGAGCCGATCTCGTGACCGCGTTCGGAAACAAGCTGACGAACGTGGAAAACAAAGACGGTAATTATGTCCTGGTGGCCAAGCTTACCGGCAAGGAGCATGTCATTCCGCAGTTGAATGGTGCCAATCTGAGCGAGGAAGGCCACACGGCCATGGTTGCGATTCCCAAACACATGGAGAAGCTGGAGTGCTACGCCTGCCATGCGCGCTGGGCACCGCAGTGCTACGGCTGTCACGCCAAGCAGGACGTGGGCAAATCCAGCGGTGATTGGATCAACAACAAGCAAATGGATGATCCAACCAAGGCGGGCCGCAAAGAGAACCGTATGACCACGGCCTTCTCCTGGGCCGAGTCCCGGTCTTACCTGCGGTGGGAAAACCCGATCCTGGGTATCAACCATAAAGGCAAGGTGTCGCCGTTCATCGTCGGTTGCCAGGCCATTTATACGCAGATGGATGGCAAAAAGATGCGCAAGAACAATCACGTCTTCAAGACCGTGGACGGCGTTGCTGGGCTTGCGCAGAATCCAATCCAGCCGCATACCATCAGCGCCCAGTCGAGGACGTGTGCCGAATGTCATCAGAACCGGAAAACCCTCGGTCTGGGAAGCGGTCACTACAAGATCGAGGCCAACTTCCCGGATGGTCCGGCGCCGGTGCCATTCGAGCTGGAGCGAATTGTTGACGAAGACGGCAAGCAGCTGCAGGCCACCAACCACGTGGGCGCACGACCATTTAATAAAGAGGAAATGCAACGCATCTGGCGCGCGGGAACTTGCATGGCTTGTCATGCTGACGAACGCGTGAAGCTGCAGGGTAAGGCTCCTGACGATGTGACACACGCGACGATGATTCGCAAGATGTCGAATCTAAAGAATTAATCGTGTAACGCAAAACAAGAAAAAGGGGCACCAGCGGCGCCCCTTTTTTACGCCCTCATCACAACAGATTTCTGTTCGACACGGATTCTCTACGCAAAATTAGATCTGTCTTGTTTCGTATGCTCAATTCAGCCCTGCCTTCCCACATGGATAACAAGCACAACCGCTATGCTGTTCGCCAGCAATGTCCACAGGAGGGCTAACAAGCGGCGCGCCGGCCAGGATGACGATGGGCATTGCAGGTAGAATTTCATGTGCCTGGTTTGCGCAATAAGACTTTTATATGTGCGCGAGCACGTTGGTTAGGAATTCGTATGCATGCAGATATTCAACACGCGTTTCACAAAAGCGGACATTGAAGCATTCGTACCTTGAAAGCCCTAAACGGGTTTGTCCAATTAAATGCTCAGATTTGTTTAATGGCTCTTATGAGTATTTTTCAGCCTATCGCGTCGCAACAATCTTGACGTCGCCCAGCATCAGCGTTAGATAAGCGCAACGTGCCCTAACCTGTAGTATGATCTACAGACCCTGACTGGCTACGCCCATCCTTAAGCAGTCCTTTCAGAAGACCACGCTTGAAGGTACCTATTCGACGGTGGTACCTCGCTGCAAATCACCGATCGCGATCACTACCGCTCCCAAGCGTTGCTCTGTTTCCACCCGGCGATGTGCATCTGCGACCCGTTCCATTGGGTAGACCTTGTCGACGATCGATACGATTTTTCCGTCCTCAATCATCGCCTTGAGAGTTGTCAGCTCCTCTTTGGTTTCTCGAGCGAAAGCAAATCTAGCCACCTTGTTGGTAAAACGAGTCGTGAAAACAGATCGAACCATGTCCAAAACGCGGGGATTGGCTGTGAGATAGCGTCCATTGGGATTGAGCGTCTTGATGCAAGCAGAATAGGAACTCCCGGCAACCATGTCGAGAATGACGTCATAGGTTTGACCTTTTGCCGCAAAGTCCTCCTTTGTATAATCAACGAAATCATCAGCGCCGATTCGGCGTAACATGTCCTCTTTGATGGTATTGTCAACAGCGGTGACCTCCGCGCCCATCGACTTGGCGATTTGCACTGCATGCGCTCCGATGCTGCCGCCGGCGCCATTGATCAATACCCTTTCTCCCGGCTGGATTCTTGCTCGCCGCAAAAAATGCAGTGCGTTCAACCCACCCAGTGGGACTGCCGCGGCTTCCTCAAAGGTCATATTGCGGGGCTTGGCGACGATCGTGTAGCGTGCCGGTAGGGCAACGTACTCACCATAGGCACCGAGTCGGAGTTCGGCGGCGCCGAAAACCTGGTCACTTGGGGAGAGGTGGGTGACGTGTTTTCCCACCGATTCGATCTCCCCTGAGAAGTAGCCACCTAAGATGTGTCTCCTTGGTTTTGCAATTCCAAATACAATCCGCAGAGGCAGCCAGAACCACTTCACCGCAAATTTGAAGCTACGCATCTCACAATCGGATTTCGTCGCTTCAGCAGCCCGCACTTTGATCAGGACTTCATCGTCGCCCGCTACGGGCTTGATTACGTCCTCGACTTGAAGGACGTCAGGCGGCCCATAATTCGAGTAGGTGATGGCTTTCATCAGAATGATCCCTGTCGTGTACCGCACCGTTGCTCAATCGTCAAGATTATCCTGCCAACAACCGTGTGGCGGTTATCTACAGCGTAAGGAAATATTAGAGGCTGCAATGGCGCGAGGGTAGAGTTGGCATTCGAAAAGCCTCGACCGTCGTCTCCCAGGTTGTCCCGGTGAGTATTGCCGTATGTTTATTTATCCAAGACGAAAATGGGTCGGGTTCGACCCAATAAGCGGGTAATCGTAACAGGAGCGTCTAATCGGCTGGAGTTTGCCCGGTCCGGACATACGCCGATTTGATTATGTTTTGCGGTAACGACCAAGAACTGCTGATCAATAATCACTATCAGAACGTCCGTCTTTACCAGGAGTCTCACGCCCGAATCAGTGGCGCCTCGAAGTTGGTGGTTTGCTTTCCTACACAAGCAAAGTGACAACCGAGTAAGGCGTCCACTTCATTCGCTGGTTACGTCGGATACGCTTAGACATAAATAGCGACAGCAATGTACGCGAACATATTAATGGTGGCATGAGCCGCAAGAGCCGGAAAAATCGAGCCCGTTAGAACCCGTGACATGCCTAATACACAGCCTAATGCGAATATCCCAACTAAATCATAGAACTCGTATTGCGTGTGTATCACTGTCCATAGAGCGGCAGTCAGCACAACCGAACCGATCGGACCAATAAAGGTTTTCTCAAGACCGGTGATCAAGAATCCACGGAAGAACACTTCTTCGGTCAGCGGTGCAAGTAGAATTACAGCAGGAAAAAAAATCCAGGCGGATCCCATTGACTTGTACGTAGCGATGACGAATTCCGTAATCACGGGCATGCCAAATAGCCATTTAAATGCGTCAAACACAACGCCCAAAGCCAAAGCAATCAACATCCACTTAACGATAACTCCGCCCTTTACTGGCCGAGCAGCAAGATATTCGGAAATCGTTGCACCACGCTTTAGCTTCACTATCCCAATCAAAATGGGAATAACGATCAACGTTGTTCCGGCGATAGCTAGTGCTATTATTGATCCATCATCGACGTATTCTGTAAGACGCTGTTCAAGTTGGTCGTCTGGTAGATTCGGATGGCGAGCATAGACAGCGATGCTTGCAATAATTATTTGCACCGCTACGTAGATGATTGAAATTAGCAGCGCCCACAACGTGGTAGCAAACCCTCCCCATCGGGAAGGCGGTGTCAGATTTTCGAGGTTTCCACTATGCATGGTCGCATATCGACCTAACTATTAATGAACCGCCATGTGTGTCCGATAAATCGTGCTCCTGTTGTGTCGTGTATCTTGGGCTGGACCTTTGTAACCCACTGAATGAACATGAACGTACCCTGAAATAAGAGCACGTATATTGTAAGGAGGAGAGCGGACATACGGTTGTGTCGAAATACCCATGCTGCGTTCGGGTACTAAATGGAAGATACTACAACCCTGAAATGGCAGCAATGAGTATTCTTCAGCCTATCGCGGTGCAACATATTTGCTTCAAACAGAATCTGCGACAGATGCCCGCAAAGTGCCCAGACTGTGTGAAAACTCGTTAAAAGATATAATGAGTTTTTCCAACAGATGGGTCATTGAATGAGTGGATTCATTAGAGGCGAAGCC
>CAMYNX010000182.1 GCA_947259875.1 uncultured Gammaproteobacteria bacterium
ATGAAATCCGATTTTGACAACAACATATCGACCGTATTGGCTCGCTCAACCGTAGAAGACAGCTGCCAGGCTCCCTCCACTGTGAGCATCGGATCGTAACCGACTACCTCCATTCCCAGTTCGATGCATATGTTGGCAACAGAGCGGCCAATCGCCCCCAAGCCAACGACCCCCATGACTTTTCCGGGCAATTCGAAACCGGCGAACCGTTTCTTGCCAGCCTCGACCGCGTTGGCAAGTTGTTCGTTATCGCCATTCAACTTTCGCGTGTAGTCCCAGGCGTCACATAGGTTTCTGCAGGCCAGTAGTAATCCTGCCACTACTATTTCCTTAACTGCATTCGCATTGGCACCAGGAGCGTTGAAAACCGGGATACCCAGGTTGCTCAACTTATCGACCGGGATATTGTTGACTCCGGCACCAGCACGTCCCACCGCCTTGAGTGACCGTGGTATCTCCATATCATGCATTTGAAAAGAGCGCAGAAGGACGGCGTCGGGTTCTGTCTCTTTGTGAGATACTCGATAGTTGTCTTTGGGCAAACGATCCAACCCTAATGCGGAAATGTTATTCAAGGTAAGAATCCGAAACATCTCAAGCGTGCCTTTGTTGAAAACTGACCATGAAGTCGACCAACATGTCGACGCCTTTCTCCGGCATCGCATTATAAATACTCGCGCGCATACCACCGACCGAACGATGGCCTTTTAACGCTACTAAACCAGCCTCCTGAGCACGTTTCAAGAATACGGCATCCAACTGTGATTGAGCCAAGGTGAACGTAACGTTCATCCTTGATCGACACGTGGGATCAATCTGATTTTTGTAAAATCCAGCCGATCCATCAATACAGGCATAGAGCTTGCTGGCTTTTCTTTCATTAATTTCGGCCATCACCGAGAGCCCACCTAGTTCCTTTAGCCATTCAAACACCAATCCGGACATGTACCAAGCAAAGGTTGGGGCGGTATTCATCATCGACCCGTTTTCTGCCTGCTTTTGATAATCGAATAGGCTCGGAGCGCTAGCGGCAGTCTTCCCAAGCAGGTCTTCACGCACGATAACAACGGTTACCCCTGCCGGACCGATGTTTTTCTGTGCTCCGGCATAAATAACTCCGAATTTCGAGACGTCGATAGGACGGGACAAAATTGTCGATGACATATCGGCTACCAACGGCACGTCCCCCGTATCTGGCGTCCAATGACACTCCAGGCCGCCAATGGTCTCATTAGGGGTGAAGTGAACGTATGCAGTATCAGGGTGCAACTGCCAACTCGATTGTGGCGGGACGGTCGTGAATTTCGAGTCTTCGCTAGTGGCGCCGATGTGAACGTTGGTGAACCGTTCAGCCTCGGCCATGGCTTTTCTCGACCAATGCCCAGTGTTGATGTAATCGGCCACTTTCTTGCCACCCAGCAGGTTCATTGGAACCATGGCAAATTGCAGCGTAGCACCGCCCTGTAGAAACAACACCTTGTAGTGTTCGGGTACTCCCAATAAAACACGCAGATCATTCTCTGTCTGCTCCGCGATACCCAGAAAATCCTTGCTGCGATGGCTAATTTCCATGACCGAAGCACCCGCATCGTCCCACTCCAATAGTTCATCACGCGCTCTTGCAAGCACGGTTTCAGGAAGCACGCCTGGCCCGGCGCTGAAGTTATACACACGACTCAAATTGGAATCTCCTTGCCTGGCTTTCTGAATTAGGATTTGTCCTCAACGGGCTGCCCGTTGGTTTCGACAACTTTTTCTAGGCTGACCAACCGCTCATGACTTTGCAGGTCGATCAGTCGCACTCCCTGCGTATTACGACCTTGCATAGAAACTTCAGCTACGCGTGTACGAATCAAGATCCCAACGTTTGTAATCAGCATGACCTCGTCGTCTTGGTGTATCAGTTCCGCACCCACAGCTGATCCGTTACGTTCATTGACTTGAATCGAAATAACCCCCTGGCCTCCGCGGCCTTGAACAGGATAGTCAGCGATAGAGGTCCTTTTACCATAACCATTTTCGGTTGCCGTCAAAACGCTATCCTCTGCATTTGCCTTGGTGTTTGCGATGATCAATGAAATCACTCGCTGACCCGATTTGAGCACAATCCCCTTCACGCCACGGGCGGTACGCCCCATAGCACGCACATCGGACTCCGCAAAGCGAATCACCTTCCCTGCGTTAGTAAATAAAAAGATATCCTGGGACCCATCGGTCAATGCGACTCCTACCAGATGAGCGTCCGCACGCAGGTCTATGGCGATAATGCCGGAGCTGCGCGGCCGTGAAAACTCCTCGAGCGGTGTTTTTTTCACCGTGCCATCGGAGGTGGCCATAAAGATAAACTTACTTTGCTCAAATCCTTGAACTGGAAGTACTGCAGTGATCTTCTCTCCTTCCTGCAGTGGTAATAAGTTTACCAATGGTTTACCACGAGCAGTGCGACCAGCTTGAGGTAACTGATAAACCTTCAACCAATAAACCTTGCCTCGATTCGAAAAACACAGGATCATATCGTGAGAATTCGCCACGAACATGCGCTCCACGAAATCCTCATCTTTGGTGCGGGTCGCGGTCTTTCCACGCCCGCCCCTACGTTGCGCACGATAATCGGATAACGGTTGTGATTTCGCGTAACCGGTATGCGAGAGAGTCACCACCAAGTCTTCTTCCGCGATTAAATCTTCAGTTGACAAATCAACTTGGTCTTGTGTGATTTGAGTACGTCGCTCATCTCCATACTTGTTACGGATTTCAAGAAGCTCTTCACGTATTACATGTAGAAGACGTTCAGTGCTTTGCAATGTGTCCAACAAATCTTTGATTCGCTCAAGGAGTTCCTCAAACTCTTTGCGGAGCTTATCTTGTTCGAGACCCGTCAATCGGTGCAGACGTAAATCAAGAATCGCCTGGGCCTGAACTTCAGATAAGTAATAGCCGTCCTCCAATAAACCATACTGATGATCCAGGTCATCAGGACGAGAAAAAGTTGATCCGGAGCGTGTCAACATTTCCCTCACGATGCCCGGCTCCCACACCGTGGCGATTAATTTTTGCTTGGCTTCACCGGGACTCGAGGATGACTTGATCAACGCAATAATGGGATCAATGTTGCTGAGGGCAACTGCCAAACCCTCCAAGATGTGCGCCCTTTCCTTTGCTTTGCGAAGTTCAAAAATTGTGCGCCTGGTTACTACCTCCCGGCGATGTCGGATGAACTCTTGTAACAACTCTTTCAGATTAAAAACCGCCGGTTGATTTTTAATCAGCGCAACCATATTGATACCAAAAACGCTCTCCATCTGAGTGTGCCGATACAGATTGTTCAGTACGACTTCGGGAACCTCAGCGCGTCGCAGTTCTATTACGACTCGCATACCGCTTTTGTCGGATTCATCACGAAGCTCGGAAATCCCCTCGATCCGCTTAGCCTTAACCAACTCCGCAATCTTTTCCAACAAACGCGCTTTGTTCACTTGATAGGGAAGCTCAGTAATAATGATCGCTTGCCGGCTACGCTTTTCATCGGTTTCGATCGTGATGCGAGCACGAACATAGATCTTTCCACGTCCGGTGCGATACGCCTGGTGAATCCCAAGATTGCCATTAATGATTCCAGCGGTAGGAAAATCCGGTCCAGGGATGTGTTCCATCAATTCCTGTATCGACAACTCTTCGTTATCGATCAGTGCTAGACAGCCATTGACCACCTCACTGAGGTTGTGCGGCGGTATATTCGTGGCCATGCCAACTGCAATACCAGACGACCCATTGACCAACAGGTTGGGCACCCGGTTGGGAAGTACTAAAGGTTGGACCTCGGTCTCATCATAGTTTGGCCCGAATTCGACTGTTTCCTTGTCGATATCGGCGAGCATTTCATGCGCAATCTGGGTTAATCGAATCTCGGTATAGCGCATCGCTGCTGGTGAATCGCCGTCCACCGATCCAAAATTGCCCTGACCGTCTATAAGCGGGTAGCGCATGGAGAACGATTGCGCCATGCGTACAATGGTGTCGTATACCGCCACGTCTCCATGGGGATGATATTTACCAATTACATCACCAACCACGCGGGCAGATTTCTTATACGGTTTATTCCAATCGTTCCCAAGCTGGGACATTGCAAACAGGACGCGCCGATGCACTGGCTTGAGACCGTCTCGCACATCGGGCAGCGCACGGCCCACAATTACGCTCATCGCGTAATCTAGGTATGACTGCCGCATTTCCTGCTCCAAATTGGCAGGAATCGTCTCTTTCGCGATTGGTTCCATTTAACTCGGGAGTTACACGAATGCCGGTCCGGGAATGAGGGGGGTTCTTCCGACCCGGCTTGCACAAAAATATCGGTGGGAGTATACCACGCTGGCGTGTAGCAGCGCAGCAAGAACCAATGTCGGCTATACTAAGCGCCCAACGAATCAGCTATAACCATCTACACTGTAAGAATGAACCGAAACCCTAATCCGAATAATATCGTCTGGCACCATGCCACCGTGACCCGCAAACGGCGCGAACAACTCAATGGTCACCGTGGAGGTGTAGTGTGGTTTACCGGTCTGTCCGGGGCGGGAAAGTCCACCATTGCTCATAGCGTGGAAGAGCACCTGCATCAAATGGGTTGTCGAACCTTCGTGTTCGATGGCGACAATGTGCGCCATGGATTATGCTCAGACCTTGGATTCAGTCCTATCGACCGCCATGAGAACCTGCGCCGCATCGGCGAAATGGGCAAACTATTTGCCGAAGCTGGAATCATTGCATTAACAGCATTTATATCCCCGTTCCATTCTGATCGAGAGATGGTTAGAAATATGGTCGCGAGCGGGGATTTCCTCGAGATTTACTGCCGCTGTCCGCTCGAGGTCTGCGAGGCCCGGGATGTTAAAGGCTTGTATCGTCGCGCGCGCGCCGGAGAGATCAAAGAATTTACTGGTGTATCTGCTCCCTACGAGGAACCGGAGAACGCAACGCTGGTGATTGATACCGACCTTATAGACATTGAAGAATCCACAAGGACTGTGTTGGCACTCATTGCTGACCGCGGAATTATCCTCGTCTGATCTAGGCTCGCCCCGCCGTACCCGGAGACTACCCTTGGATATTAGTTTCGTCGATCTGATTCAACAGTTTCGCCGGCTCGAACCCACGTTGAGAAGGCGTTTTGACGATGTCTTCGCGCACGGCCAGTACATTATGGGTCCGGAAGTTTTTGAGTTGGAACGAGAATTGGCGGATTTTGTTTCCGTTACGCATGTTATCGGCTGCGCGAGCGGCACGGATGCGCTACTTATGCCGTTGATGGCCCATGATGTGGGACCTGGCGACGCGATATTTACAACGACGTTTACGTTCATAGCCACCGCCGAGGTAGTTGCCCTGCTCGGAGCAACGCCGGTTTTCGTCGATATCGACCCTCGAACCTTCAATATCGATCCCGTGAGCCTCGCGCAGGCGGTGGACCGAGTCCGAGATACTGGAAAACTACACCCACGCGGAGTCATTCCCGTCGATTTGTTCGGAATTCCCGCGGACTACGATGCCATCGGGGCGATCGCGGATCAGCACCAGTTGTTTGTGCTGGAAGACGCAGCACAAAGCTTCGGCGCCAGTTACAAGGGTCGCCGCACGGGAAGTCTGGCCGATACCGCAGCGACCAGTTTTTTTCCCGCGAAGCCGTTGGCGGCATATGGTGACGGCGGCGCGATGTTTACGAATGACGATCGCTTAGCTGAAAAGCTGCATTCGATACGCGTCCATGGCCAGTCCGGCGATAGGTATAACAACGCACGGGTTGGTTTGAACGCCAGGCTAGACACACTCCAAGCGGCGGTAGTTTTGACTAAAATGACAGTATTCGAAGAAGAACTAGACGCCCGTCAACGAGTTGCTGCGCATTACTCCGAACGTCTGCGGGACGTCGTGCAAATACCACATGTGCCCGCGGACATTGTCAGTTCCTGGGCTCAGTACTCAATCTTGTCCGATCACCGCGATGCAGTGCGCTCGGTATTGGCAGCGGCTGGCATTCCTACCGCTATTTACTATCCTATTCCGCTACATTTACAGGCTGTGTTCAGCTATCTTGGTCACCAAGTCGGTGATTTTCCAATATGCGAGGAAATCAGCTCTAAAATTATCAGTCTTCCTATGCACCCTTATTTAGCCGAGGTGCAGATCGACCGAATATGTGACAGTGTCATCGGCGCTGTGCAACCCCAACATGACAATTAAACAATCATTGATCGATAAATTGCACGATCATTCCGCGGTAGTCGGTATCGTAGGTCTTGGCTATGTGGGGTTACCATTATGTGTGCGTTGTGTTGAAGTCGGCTATCGCGTCATCGGTTTCGATACCGATCCCGCCAAGATTTCAGCATTACTCGAAAACCAAAAATATATAGAACACGTCGATATCGGAAACCTGTTTCCGGCTGGTGAAAGATTTCATCCCACTACTGATTTTTCGCAGTCCGTTAATACTGATGTCATTGTCCTATGTGTCCCCACTCCGTTGAACACCCATCGGCAACCGGATCTGTCCTATGTCGTTGGATCGGTAGAAGCCATTGCACCGTATTTACATCAGGGCCAAATCGTGTCCCTGGAGAGCACAACATATCCCGGTACCACCGAAGAGGAAGTACGCCCTCGGCTGGAGAAACCCGGTCTCCAGTGCGGTGAGGATTTCTATCTCGTGTATTCGCCGGAAAGGGAAGACCCAGCAAATCCCGAGTTTACAACACAGACTATCCCTAAGATTGTGGGAGGAAGCTCGCCAGCGTGCCTCGAAGTGGGGCGGGCGTTTTATCAAAACATCGTCGATACAGTCATTCCGACTTCATCTACCCAAACCGCTGAGATGGCTAAGATCTTGGAAAATACCTATCGCGCCGTCAACGTCGCGTTAGTTAACGAACTCAAGCTCGTCGCCGACGCCATGGATATCGATATCTTTGAGGTGATCCGCGCCGCGGCAACAAAACCCTTCGGTTACAAAGCGTTTTATCCCGGGCCG
>CAMYNX010000183.1 GCA_947259875.1 uncultured Gammaproteobacteria bacterium
CGAGGAGCGAAATCTTCATACGTGCTCACGGCGTCAATGTACTCGCCGTAGAAGCGCAGGCGATCACCAAGACGAAGGTTGGCAAACAGCCGCGTGCGTTGCAGCAGAAACTCTTCATCGATACCGGTGAGGCCTAGCCCGCGGTGGTTGCGTTCAGCGTGGAAGCGATACCGATACTGACCTCCGAGATCCAGCACCAGTCCATGTCCACCCGATGCTCCGACGCCGAATTCCGAGCATCGACTGGCGCTGATCTGCTTGAGACTGTCACCTAGATTGTGGCCGCTGTAATCAGGATCGACGAGATAACCAAAGTCATTATCGTAAAACAGTGGCTTGAAAGCGCTAGTTGCCGCCTTTTCCAACTTGTCCTGTTTCTCCTTCCTCGTTTTGTCTTGTTTCTTATTCTTCTCGTCGTTTGCGTCTACCTGCCAGCCGTAGGCATCAAGGGAAGTGTTTTGTGGAAACACCCAACTTTCGCCTTTGCCCATGGGAGTGCCGTTTGAGGGCCCGACAATTGGGAGCAAGCCATTCGGCGCTGCACCAATACTCTCGATTGGTGAGTACTGGATGACGGGAGTCAAGTCCGAACGGCCAGCGCTCGACTGTCCCGCGGTTACCGACACGGTGACCACCACAAGTAGCACCGCTAGTATTGCTATGACCGATCTTGACATACTTTGTTTTGACATTGTGTTTGACGTCGCGGTTGCGATTGAGAACCGTGAATTCCGATTTGGTGACACGTCCATTGGGTGACATCGGAACATCAGCGCGTTGAAAAGTGTGAAATCGCATAGCTGACCTCAAAAACCATAGCTCTCTGAAGGAATTCGACAGATAAGAATCCGCACAACTTACGTGTCTTCGCCAGTTGCGCGGAGGCAACGGAGAGGCAACGGCGGACCAGTGCCAGCGAGGCGTTGCCTCAGGCTACAGTGGATTTTGCCTGCATTGGTTTGGCATCCGGCCGTGGCACGTCCAGTTGTTGCCGCCCCGGGCACGTTGTTGGTATCCTACGTCGTTCCCGGTGGTCACCAGTCACCAGGGCAACGCACGATAACAACTGAGAATTTGACTTCGCGGCGATCTTAATTTGAGGATTGCTCGTGCTTAATCGCGCAGCGACGGCGCTCGTGTTGGTAATCGAAATGCTCCGATGACCGACACCATCTTCGACCACGATCGCCTCGATGTGTACCGTTGTGAATTAAAGTTAAAGCTCAAGCGGATCGTTTCCATGCTGACTCGGATGGCAATGAATTTCGATGGTGTCGCTGAATCTCAGGCTGCGTATCATGCGAAAGTCGATTACGAGCACGAGCACCACTGCGTTGAGCACGAGTACGATGACAAAAAGCCAACACAAAGGGTTGCAGACGAGCCGTAATAAAAGGCGTCTCCAATTAGGAGGCACACCGTACTATTAAAAAATACGACCTGCTCGGTCTCAGCGCTTGTCACAGCGCGGTGAACCGGAGTTAGCTGGCCCTTCGGTTTTCAACGTCTTTCCTTTGTTTACAAATCATGGCGCGCCAATCCGGTAACCTTAAACAATGAACGAAGATCAAGCGAAAATGACCAACTCCCTACCGGACCCTGACGGTCAACCAACGCCACCACGTGTGTATCCGCGCTTGATGAAACGGCTGCGTCTTGGTGCTTACTTGGCGTTAGCTGGAAGCGTCGTCATCTTATCCGGCGGCGCTTACGAAATGCTGAAGGCGAGGGCACTCATCCAGAACGGCGTCAAAACCGTAGGCACGCTGTTTGACCATGATTCTATGAATACGGGGAAAGGCCGCACCAGTTACAACATCGTCGTCGACTACGACCCTCAAGACGGTCCTGGATACCGGAGACAGTTTGTCGTTTCAAAAACTCAGTTCGAAAAGGCTCTGGCGGTGAAGAAACTGGATATCACCTACGACCCGTCAAACCCGGAAAACTCGGCGATCGGTGACAAGATAGCCTACAATCTTGAACCATTCGTAATGGGGCTTGGCTTAGCCGCTTTCAGTGGCTTCGCCTTTTGGTACCATCGCAAGAAACTACGAGACGTCGAATCGTTCGTCTCGGCTGATGTATAACATAGAATTCGTGAAGCGGCGCCGTGTTTAACGGGCGCTCTGCTTGAGGTGGTCGTGCTAAGTCTCTTCGAGTAACCGCAATGTTCGAACACATCCTGATCCCCGTTGATTTCACTGAAAAAAACATAGCTGCACTCGATGTCGCGCTCGACATGGCCGCGCAGTTTGGCTCCCGTATCACGCTACTGCATGTGATCGAGCGAATCGAGAACGTGGACGAGGCCGAAATGCGTGTTTTTTATGCCAGGCTTGAAGACCGCGCAACCGAGAACCTCAACCAGATGGCGCAACGTTTCGTGGATCACGGAATCCAACTGGAAGGTAAGATCGAGTATGGTAAGCGCGCTCGTGAGATTATTCGCTACACATCGGATGACGATTTTAACCTCGTGATACTCAGTTCACACAAGATCGACTTGAACGAGTCGCTTACCGATTTGGGAACCCTGAGTCACCAGGTTTCTATCTTCGCCCAATGTCCCGTTCTCATGGTCAAATAGCGCACCTCGCATGCCAGGTCCTGTGCGTCGACAAGATGAATATTAGCCTCGTGGCTTTTAGCTAACGACTCAAGCGGGAAAAAGGGGACGCGCGATGCCGCCGCGCAAATATCAACCTGAGCCTCAATAAATGGAGGAAATGGGATTCATTGGCAACTAAACTAAGAATCTCCAACCTCCAATATGCCCGAATTTGGTAATCCAATGATCGAGTCGTACCAATTCATGCTGACGCTCTTGGTCGTATTGGCTATGTCTCAAGGAGCGCCTGGCGCTGAAGAGGACACAGACAAGACCGAGAGTCAGCAACGAACCGTCCCCAGCTTCAAAGACGGTGAAGCCCAAATCGTTGACGGCTTCAAAGATTCGGACTATTGGATTCGACACGACCTCTGGGTGGAAACTGAATTTGATTCAGACAATAACGGCATGCCCGACCGCATGCATGTGAGCGTCACGCGTCCGCGCCAAACAGAAACGGAGGGCCTCAAACTTCCCGTTGTTTATATTTCCAGCCCATACTTCGCAGGTACCGGCACGACCGGCCGGGAATATTTCTGGGACCCGCATCAGGAGATTGGAGAAGAGCCGCCAAAACGCACGGCTCAACCGCCAGTCAAACGAAGGGGAATACGTCCGATCATTTCCAAGTCTCACGCGAAGCAGTGGGTGCCACGTGGCTATATCGTTGTTCATTCATCCTCACCAGGAACAGGTTTATCGCAAGGCTGTCCAACAGTCGGCGGGGACAATGAGTCGCTTGCGCCGAAGGCTGTCATCGATTGGTTATGCGGTCGAGCCAACGGATTTACGACCGTCGATGGTTATCAGCACGTGTCGTCTGGCTGGTGCACGCACAAGGTGGGTATGACGGGCACCTCGTACAATGGCACGCTTCCGTTGGCCGCCGCCACCACAGGTGTCGATGGATTGGAGGCCATTATCCCGATCGCCCCCAACACTTCTTACTATCACTACTACCGTTCCAACGGCTTAGTTCGACATCCGTTTGGCTTCATGGGCGAAGACATCGACTGTCTGTATGAGTTCATTCACAGTGGTCCCGAAAAGATGCGTCCAGCTTGCGATACCAGTATTCGTGACGAGGAGATGCACAACAACTTTGATCGTGTCACTGGTGACTACAACGAGTTTTGGGCTGGGCGGGATTATCTGAATGATCTCAAACCAATGAAGGCCGCGATGTTGATGGCCCACGCCTTCAATGATTGGAACGTTGTTCCCGAACACAGCGTCCGCATTTTCGAAGCCGTCAAGAAGAAAGGCCTACCCTGTCAGGCCTTCTTTCATCAAGGCGGCCACGGGGGACCGCCACCCCTGAAGCTGATGAATCGTTGGTTCACGCGATATTTGCACGGCGTGGAAAACGGCGTTGAGAAGGACAAACGCGTTTGGATCGTCCGCGAAAACGACGAACGCGAAAAACCGACGGCTTACGATGATTATCCAAACCCTCAAGCCAAAGCGGTCGTTTTTCATCTTCAGGCCGGGGGTCCGAAGCGTGGCGAGCTCAAGACCCGGGTCCGTGGCAAGCAGGGCAACGAGTCGCTGATCGACAATTATTCATTCAATGGTGAGGCGCTGGCACGTGCCGAATGGACAAAACATCGGTTGATCTACATCACGCCAAAGCTGAAGAACCCCGTGCACATATCTGGGACGCCGAGCCTCGAGATCAAGCTGGCGTGTGATCGGGAAGCCGCCAATTTGTCCGCGTGGTTAGTTTCGCTACCCTGGAACACACGCAAGGACGCGAAGATCACCAACAACATCATCACACGTGGCTGGGCGGATCCACAGAATCACAAGTCGCTGTCGGAGAGTAAACCACTCAAGCCCGGCAAGTTCTACAAGCTGAAATTCGATCTCCAGCCTGATGATCAGATCATTCCCAAAGGGCAGCAGATTGGATTGATGATATTTTCGAGCGATCAGGACTTCACGCTGTGGCCAGAGCCGGGGACAAAACTGACGATCGATTTGGACGCGACTTCTTTGGTGTTGCCAATCGTAGGAGGGAAACGCGCTTGGAGGAAAGCGTTGACCGAAGACAAAAAAAAGAACGACCGCGAGTCGACCAAGGCTGATTAGCGTGGCTCTGTAGAAAACGTGGTGTCTCACGTGGGCCCCGCTTGCCGAGCGGGAGCCTTGAACTTTGAAAACTCTGTCAATTCGCTGGTCAGGCGCCACTCGGCACTGAAATTGCGATGTTATCTACAGAGCCTTTCGTCAAACTGGCGCCATCTCATGTTATCTGCGCCTCGTGCTAGGAAGTTCTCCAAACGTCCTTAATACGGTTTCGTGGAAGCTACGTTGCACCTGTGGCCCAAAGGAGTAGACAACCCAAAGGTGGCTATCCGATTGAGCGTCGTAGATTTCATTGATCAGTGTGTTCCAATACGGACGACGGAGCGTTTGCGGAACAACGGCAGGACCGCCATATCGTCCTTGCGACTTCGTCACGCTGAGCATAAACCCGTCATGTTCCGGACCTTCTTGTTGATATGTGTCTCTTGAAACCCGTCCGATACGATCAATACGGTGTAGAGTGAACTGCATCGCATTTGCCTTGACGCTGAACAGTTCGTCCCGGGCCACGACCACCGCATTCGGATAGTGTTTGGCGACCAACGGCTTCAGCACGCTGCGCGCATCTTCAAGAGTACGCAAAGGCGACTGCGGCTTCTGTCCGTACGCACCCAGTGGCAAGAAGGTGAAGGCGGTTAACAAGAACGCACAAATAAGGCGCATATTTTTCCTAACCACATTGGTTTGAGAATGTCGGAGCGTACTGTCTTAGGCATCAATGATCGTCTCTCTCCGCGTGTTTTTGAGATTCCAACTATGTCCACGACGTCCTCCAAAGCCGTCGGAGTGTTGCTTTCTCGGTCCACGACGGCCTTGGAAGGCCATCGTACATCTTAGTTGAAACCAAGGTGCGCGATCCAACACCCGGATGTCACTCTCAAAATAGCTGCTTGAGCCGCTCTGTATCGCCACCGCTCCAGTCCCGCGGCGCGGTCACGGCGATCCAAGCGTCAATGTAGCTGGCTGGAGCGATGTTGTGTCCGTATCCGGCGGGTACGCTCGTCGCCATCGGCAAGTCGCAGGCAATTTGCAGGAAGGTCACGATCGGGTACCAGTCCAGATAGGGCGAAACATCGGGTCCACGCGCGCCGACCAGCCAGGCTGGTTTTCGATAGAGTAATTCTGGCGCGAAAAACGTCATCGGGTCACTTGCGTGCTGGAGATAGATCAAACGCATCGGGCCCCAGCGCTCGCCCGCCTCATCAATCGCATTCTCGCGGGCGGTGAAGCGTACCATGGTTCCGTCTCGAAACTTCGGTAGCCAGGCCGGTGAGTCGGGATTTCGATCGTTCGTAACGTCAGACCACTTCGAGCTAGGAAACGGCGGACCACTCCAAAGCGCACCATGAATCGGATCTTCAAATAGCGTAAAGAGGTCTGCACACTCTTCCGAACCCAATGCACCAAGGCTCAAGCCCTGCAAGTACAGTTTCGGTCGGTTGTCATGGGGCAACGTCTTCCAATAGTCGTAGATCTCTTGAAACAGGACGACAGCCGCTTCTCGTGAACGATTGGGCTCGACCAATATCGTGATCCAACTCGGCAGGTAAGAGTATTGCGTACTGACAATCGCCGTATCGCCTGCATGGAGATATTCCAGCGTATCGACAGCGCCGGGGTCCAGACGGCTGGGCGCGGTGATCAGTTCAGCCAGTTCATACGGTACCAGATCTCCCTGATTAGGTCCGAAAAGTATTTTCCTTTTCCCACTTTGGCGAAAATCCGGATGGTAGTTTTCCAGAATCTCGGCTTTTTCCGATAATTCCAGACGCCGAAATTCCTGTTCCAGACGGGCCTGTCGGGTCGGTTCGACTTTTTTCCTGATCGATTCTTGCATCTCTGACGGATAAGGCATCTCGATTCTCCAACTGATTGAATAATTGTATAAAAAATTTCATGAGATGTTCGGGCTAAATCATTCACCGGCGAAAAGGGAATTCCGGCGGTCTCCGCCAGGCGGACAAGTTCATCACCCGACGGCGTCTTCTATTACCTTTTTTCAGATATCATTTCAAAAAAAATCAAGCGCTCACCGGACGAAAGGACATCTTCAAGCGGCCGTCTTCCTTTCGGTAAATAAAACTGCCTTTGAAATTTTCGTCGTCGGTCTTTGGATAGTCCGACCGGAAATGAGATCCCCTGCTTTCTTTTCTGGCAAGACTGCCGTGCACGATCAGTCGCGCCGTCGTTATCATGCTATTTAGCTCGTAGAATGAAACCAGATCGTGAGTGCTTTCCAGGCCGACATCCTCCAGTGAATCCGCAATACGATCGATCTCCACAAGCGCTTGCGGACCCGATTCGCGCGCCCGGATAATGGAT
>CAMYNX010000184.1 GCA_947259875.1 uncultured Gammaproteobacteria bacterium
AACCTGCGACGCGCGCGTGTCGCGTTGATTGACGCAACGCGCCAGGTGCTGGCCAACGGTCTCGAGCTCATCGGCGTGCACGCCCCGGACAAGATGTAATCCGATGGCCCAAGCGCGAAAAAAAGTCCGCAAAAAGACCGGCCACCGGCGCCCCCGTCCACGCCCCTCTCCCGGGTGGGGCATGTTGATCATCGGCCTGGTCTCCGGGGCCATATTGGCGGCGTTGTATATGGGCACGCAAAGCGGCGGCGGGACACAATTGGGCACCGGCCTGAAAGCACTGTATGAGCAACACCGCGACCGCATCGTCAGCGATGAACCCAAACGGCCCAGCGTCCCGGCGCGCAAACCCCCGCCCACCGCAAAATTTGATTTCTACACGGTGTTGCCGGAAATTGAGCGGGTCATGCCGGATGACTTCAAGGATGTCGAAGTCGAGCCCAAACGCGGCACCAAACCGGTGGTGTATATCTTGCAGGCGGCATCCTACGCCAATTACGCGGATGCCGACCGGCTCAAGGCCAAGCTCGCGTTGTCGGGTTTTGAACCCAAGGTGCAAAAGGTGGTTATCGAAGGCAAGGGCGTGTACTACCGGGTGCGCCTGGGACCGTACTCGAGCAAGCGGAAGATGAAAAACGATAAACAACGTTTGGCTAAACTCGGTATCAGCAGCCTGCCATTGCGGCTCTCCGGCGAGTAGCGTTGGCGCCCGCAGGCTGCTAATCGGCGCGCCCAAACCGCGTTGCATTAGCATAAAAACGCGGCTATAGTTCCGCGCCCTATTCCACGGCACCGAAGGCGGCACAGGCTGTCCGGGGGTGCACGGGAGTTACTACTGGTTAAACTTGGTCGCGGTGGGAAGCCTCCCCGCATCAACAACTGGGGGACTTGCCGATGCGCTCACTAGGCACTCAGATAGTCGCTGAATTCTACGGCTGCGATCGCGGTCGACTCGACAACGTCGAGTTCATCGAACAGGCCATGGTCGACGCTGCGCAGATCGCCGGCGCCACCATCGTTTCGCGGGCCTTTCACCACTTCTCTCCCCATGGCGTGTCTGGTGCGGTCATCATCGCCGAGAGCCATCTGGCCGTGCACACATGGCCCGAGTACGGCTATGCGGCGGTGGATTTATTCACCTGCGGTGATGACGTATTGGCCGCGGCTGCCTTCGATCATCTACGCGAGATGTTCGCGGCGGGTCAGGTATCCACGATGGAGATTCATCGCGGACAAGTCGACATGATGCGCACCGTGAGCGACGACCAACAGCACGCGCAATTGTCATTGGTCAAGTAGTCGGTGATCATCACCACACCCACCACGCATACTTTTGTGACGGGTGCCAGCGAGGGCTTCACCCCGCTCAACGCGTTTGACGCGGCGCTGTTGGACGCCGGCATCGGGAATACCAATTTGATCAAGGTGTCGTCCATCGTCCCCCCGGGGTCGCGGGAATTCCCCGTGTCACAACTGACTTTACCGCCGGGCTCACTGGTGCCGGTCGCCTATGCCTCGATGGCGTCTGACATTCCCGAGTCGATCATCTGCGCGGCCATTGCCGCCGCGTGGTCGGAAGACCCCGCGCAACCCGGGCTGATCATGGAATACAACGCCCATGGCCACCGCGAGGATGCCGAGGCGGTGGTGCGCCGCATGGCGGAGGAAGGACTCAAGGCGCGCGGCTGGCCGGTACACCGCATTCAATCCGTGTCCGTTGACCATCGCGTGACCAAGATCGGCGCGGTGTTCGCCGGGGTGGTGTTGGCGAGTGAATCGCCGGCGGATGACGAGGCAAACTTCATTGACAGCACCGGGTCCGAAGAATAGGGGTGGGGTCCTCGGTGCAATATGCGGGTTAAAGACGGCGACTGGTTTACCGAAGTGTGCGACGAGGCGGGTTCTGCGTTCTCATTGCGCGTCACCAAGAAACTGTATAACGAGCGCTCCCGTTACCAAACCATCGAAGTCTACGAGACGTCACATTTTGGAAACCTGCTCGTACTCGATGGGTTTGTGATGCTGAACGCGCGGGATAATTTCATCTACCACGAGATGATGTCTCACCCGGCGTTGTACACCCATCCGCACCCCAAGCGCGTGCTGGTGATCGGGGGTGGCGACTGTGGATGTCTCGGTGAGGTGCTCAAGCACCGCGAGGTGATCGCCGCGGAGTTGGTGGAGCTCGACGAACGGGTCACTCGGGTCAGCGAGCAATTCTTTCCCGAGCTGTGCGCGGCCAGCAACGACCCCCGGGCAAGCCTGCACTTTACCGATGGCGTTGCATGGGTGGCGCGGGCCGAACCCGGTGCCTACGACATCATCATTGTCGATTCCACCGACCCCATTGGTCAGGCGGCGCGTTTGTTTCAGGCGCCGTTCTATGCGAGCTGCCGCCGCGCCCTGGGGGACGAGGGTGTGCTCATCGTTCAAAGTGAGTCGCCGTTGATTCATCTCGAGCTGATTCACTCGATCCGGTCGGAAATGGGCAAGGCCGGATTTCAACACGTGTCGACCTTGCACTTTCCGCAATGCGCCTACCCGTCGGGTTGGTGGTCCGCGACCCTGGCCGGCGGGCGGTTCCCGCATGCCGAGTTTCGTGACTCTGACGCGCGCGCGAAACGCTTCACTACCCGTTACTACAACGCCGACATCCATCGCTCCGCATTAGCGCAACCTACCTTCATGCAGGAACGGTAGTCCTGTGGCCCGGCTCTTTTCAGCCTAAGACCCTCCTGTTGTCATCCTGAGCCGCTCTTCTTCCTTGTCATCCCGAGGCGCTCTTCTTCCTTGTCATCCCGAGGCGCTCTTCTTCCTTGTCATCCCGAGGCGCTCTTCCTGCTTGTCATCCCGAGGCGCTCTTCTTCCTTGTCATCCCGAGGCCGAAGGCCGAGGGATCTCACCCTGCCAAAGTGCCCACCAGCGTCTGACACGATGAGATTCCTCACTGTGTTCGGAATGACAAGAGGAAAGTCGGGAATAACAGCAGCGAAGCGGCACAACCAATTACAGGTCGGATTCTTCGCTGCGCCCGAATGACATCAGTAGCTGCCGAAGCAAGAAAAAATAGTGGGAGCGCATTTCATGCGCGATAATTTTATTCGCGGCTGAAAGCCACTCCCACAAAGTTTAAAGCTGAATCGAGAGAGAATTGCCGGGACCGTGGTCCCGCCCCTGTTCATATAGCTACACACCGAAGAGACCCGAGGTGTCTATTCCAGGAAGTGCCGACATCCGTTCGTCAGACTGTTTGCCAGGAACAGGGGCGGGGATGCGGGCGCCGAGCCTACAGGGAGGTATTTACGGCGTGTCCCGTCAATTTTTTCTCGGTTCAGCCCGGCCAGAGATCTTAGGCATATAACTGCAGGAGCAACCCTCCCACAGTTGCAGGTCAGATCCTGTCGTCGAGCCACGCCCCGATCGCCGGCGGCACCTGCTTTTGCGCCTTACCGCTGACATAGATTCCGATGTGACCGCCGGAGAACGCCAACTCGGTATAGTCCTGGCTGCCGGTGCGGCCCTTGAGGGCCTTCGATGCCGCCGGCGGCACCAGGTGATCCTCGCTGGCATAGATATTCAGCACCGGCATGGTGAGGTTCTCGAGCTTGACCGGGTGTTCACCGATGCGCGCTTTTCCGTTGATCAAACAATTTTCCTGGAAGAACTGTTTCACGAATTCACGAAACGCCTCCCCCGCCTGATCGGGGCTGTCGAAAATCCATTTCTCCATACGCATAAAATTCTTCGCCGCCTTTTCGTCGCGCAATATATCGACGGTATCCACGTACTTTTGCGTCATGAGCCGGAACGGCTTGAGGGTCAGGAAAGTCCAGTTCAACAATTCCCCCGGTACGTTGCCCATCGCATCCACCGCCAGATCCACGTCGATCTGCTGTGCCCAACGGCTCAACAGGTTGTCCGGGGTCTGAAAATCGATCGGCGTCACCATGGTGATGAGGTTGTTGACCTTGTGTGGGTGGATGGCGGCGTAACACAGGCTGAACGTTCCCCCCTGGCAGATCCCCAAGACATTGATTCGTTCGCGCTGGTGTTGGCGACAGATGACGTCGACACAGCGGTTGATATATCCATTGATATAATCGTCCAGGGTCAGGAAACGATCGGCGCGATCGGGATAACCCCAATCGATGAGGTAGACATCCAGTCCGGCGTCCAACAACCCGCGCACCAAAGACCGGTTCTCCTGCAGATCGGTCATGTAGGGCCGGTTGACGAGCGCATAGACAATCAGCACCGGTACCGGGTTGTGCGGCGGCTCGCCGTTTGGATGCCGATAGCGGTACAACACCAGCTTGTCCTCCTCGTAGACCGGGTCCCGCGGCGTGACGCCGGTTTCGATCGGCCCGAGATTAGACAGTGTTTCCATGCCCTCGCCCAACTTCTTGGCGTAGTCCAACATCTCCTGGGTAATGTGATCCGGTCGGAACTGAACTGGTGACATAGGTGCGCTCGATTAGGTTTGCTTTTTCTTGGCTTTGGATTTGGTTTTTTTCTTTTTGCGGGCGCTCGGGCTTTTTTGCAGCGCCACAATGCGCGCCTGAAGCTCTTTTTGTGTGGTTTGCAGCGCACGCATCTCGGATTGCAGCGCCTTTTCGTTGCGCCGCGTCTGTTGAAATCGCTGCAGCAGTGTGTCCATCTCGCGGCGTGTTGGAAGATTCATCGCTTCGAGACTATCGTCCAACATGGTTCGTTCTTGCTTCTTGAGCGTCATCAACGCGTTGGTCATTTCTCCATGTAGTCGCACATAGTCGTCACTCATCACAAATTCTGCGTACACCTCCTCGCTGCAATCGACCCAAAGATCGAACAACGCTTTGGTCGATTCGATCGGCGCCTCGCCCGCCGCTTCCCGTTCTGTGAGGCGCGCCTTGACGCGCTCGATGGACCGTTTGCCCATGTCCGCGTAGGCAACCGTGTACTCGTTGAATGCCTTTTGATACGCGACCATGAGGCTACCGAGTTTTTGCAGTTGTTCTTGGTGTTCCCGGGTGTAACCCAGTCCGGGTATCGCCAACATCCTTTCGAGTTGCTGTTGCATCCACGGCAAGGTTGGCGCGCTACCGCCCGGCCCGTGCAGCGCGTCCACGGACATACCGGTCAAGGTCGATGCAGTGTGTTGCCAGGACTCCAGCGGCAACTGCCACAACCCGCTCGCCGCCGGCGCCGCGGCGCCTGGCCACAGCTGCGCGTCCCATCCCTGCTTCAAGTTCTCCAAGGAGCGGAGGAACAGTGCCTGGGCATCAAGACCTTTATCTTGTGACTCAAAGGAGTTGCCCAACGCGTCGCCGAACGCGAAGAACGATTTGCCCTGGGCCAACATGCGCGCGAAGACATCGGCATAGGTGGGCGTGGGGGGCGACAAAACTCGGGACCATTCATCCAATGCGGCGGCCCACGGATTCGCGGGACGCTGCGGTGCGGCAAGCGCCTGCCAGTTCCGCAGCCATTGGTCCCACCATTGACCATGCATACTGTTTGTCATCGCGATTGACCCAAAGAACCGGCTCGCAGGTTAGCGGTTGCCGGTAGTTGCCGCGGCGACGGCGTGAGCAAGCCGATTGTGCAGCGCAGCAAACTATTATACCCTAAGCGCATCGTCAACATTCCACATCCGGCGGGCTGGTAAAACCCCAACGGGGTGCACGCACCTGCGTCCGCGTGCTCCCCTTCGGCAACCAAGATATATCAATCAAGACACATCAATAAGGAGACGCGAAGAATGAACGATAACGTAGTCATTGTCGATGCCGTGCGCACCGCGATCGGCAATTTCAGCGGCGCCCTGTCCACCCTGTCGGCGAGCACCCTGGGCGCCAAAGTCATCACCGCCCTGCTGGACCGCACCGGCGTGAAACCAGAGCAGGTCGACGAGATTATTTTGGGGCAGGTATTGACCGCAGGTGTCGGCCAGAATCCCGCGCGTCAGGCGATGATCGAGGCGGGTGTGCCGCATACGGTGCCGGCAATGACCATCAACAAGGTCTGCGGCAGCGGACTGAAGGCGGTACATCTTGCGGCCCAGGCGATTCGCTGCGGCGACGCTCAGGTGGTGATCGCCGGTGGACAGGAGAGCATGAGTCTGGCGCCCCACGTGTTGCCTATGTCGCGCAACGGCGTAAAGATGGGTGACTGGAAAATGATCGACAGCATGATCGTCGACGGTCTATGGGACGCCTTCAATGATTACCACATGGGCGTGACTGCAGAAAATATCGTGCACAAATACGAATTTAACCGGCAACAACAGGACGAATTTGCCGCCGCGTCACAACAGAAAGCCGAGACCGCGCAGAATGCCGGCCGCTTCACGGATGAGATCGTTGCCGTTGAGATCCCGCAACGCAAGGGGGAGCCGATTATTTTCGACAACGACGAGTTCCCGCGCCACGGCACCACCGCCGAGGGTCTGGCAAAACTGCGCGCCGCATTCAAGAAAGACGGCAGCGTCACCGCCGGCAACGCATCCGGCATCAATGACGGCGCCGCCGCGGCACTGGTGATGAGTGAATCCATGGCCAAGGAATTGGGGCTCGCGCCGCTGGCACGGGTGGTGGCTTACAGCAGCGCCGGTGTCGACCCGGCGATCATGGGCACCGGACCGATCCCGGCGTCGAAGATTTGTCTACAAAAAGCAGGATGGGGCATCGACGAATTGGATTTGATCGAGGCCAACGAGGCATTTGCGGCGCAATCTTTGTCGGTGGACTGTGACCTGGGCTGGGACACTGGTAAAGTAAACGTGAACGGCGGCGCCATCGCCCTGGGACATCCAATTGGTGCGTCGGGTGCGCGAATACTCGTTACCCTGCTGCATGAGATGAAACGCCGGGATGCGCGCAAGGGACTCGCAACCTTATGTATTGGTGGCGGTCAAGGCGTTGCGATTGCCGTTGAACGATAAACTAGAACATAGATTCAAAACCATCAATCGAGGAGGCAACCATGGCTAGAGTTGCGCTGGTAACCGGCGGCACCCGAGGCATAGGCGAGGC
>CAMYNX010000185.1 GCA_947259875.1 uncultured Gammaproteobacteria bacterium
ACCAGCGCCATCACCCAGTCCTGAATGGGGATGTAATGGCGTGGTGATGACCTGAATGTCGGATAGGCGGTGTAGGCGAGGAAGATCGCGAATGCCAGATGGATCGCGCGCGCCTCGGTGTCGTTGAGTACGACGATATTGAACATGAAGGGCAGGGGCGACGCGTACCACAACTGGAACAACGACCACACCAAGGGAATGATGATCAGAAGTTTGCCGGGGATGCCGGCAGGTGTGCGTGCGCCGGTATCCGCCTCGGCGATCATCTCCTGAACGTCGCTGTTGTTGACGCCTTGGTTCATCTTTGGTTGTTCGCTCATTACAAATCATCCCTCGTATTTGAAAATGGGGTCGGAAAACAAGTAGAAAACGGGGACAGACCCCATTTTGGAAATGGGGTCTGTCCCCAATTTGTCCTTATTTCAAACCCCATTTTTCTCGGAAATAATTTTGTGCGCCTTCGTGCAGCGGCGCCGTCAGTCCGTCGCGCATCATCGTCTCCGGCACCAATGTGCCGAACGCGGGATGCAATTTGCGGAATTGATCCAGGTTTTCGAACACCGCCTCGACCACCTTGTAAATCGTCTCTGCCGGAATGTCCGACGAACTCACCACCGTGGCCTTCACACCGAATGTGCGCACCGGTTCGGATATGCCCGGATACATGCCGCCGGGAATGGTGGTGTAGACGTAATAGGGGTAGTCGGCGACCAGTTTGTCGATCACCGGGCCGTTGACGGTGGCGATGGTGGCGTCGCACAGACCGGCGGCCTTGGCGACCGAGGCGTTGGGATGACCGACGGTATAGACCATGGCCTCGATGCGATCGAGACACAGGGCCAGGGATTGTTCCGCCGCGTTGAGTTCGGTCGCTAATAGAAAATCTTTCTTGGTCCAGCCCAGCGCCTTCATCACCACTTCCATGGTGGCCCGCTGGCCGGAGCCGGGATTGCCGATGTTGACCCGGTGACCTTTGAGATCCTCCAGGCGGCGGATGCCCGAGTCGCGTCCCACCACCAGGGTGAACGGTTCGCCGTGCAGGGAAAACAGCGCACGCAGGTTGGCGAACGACCCATCCATGAATTTCACCGGGCCGGTGCCTTTGACCGCGTGATACTGCCAGTCGGACTGCGCGATGCCGACGTCCAGGGCGCCGGTGTGCACGTTGCTGAGATTGTGCAGCGAGCCCGGCGTGGACACCGCCTTGCAGGAGATGCCTTCGACCTTGGTGTTGACGAGGCGGCAGATGGCGCGTCCGGCATGATAGTAGACGCCGGCGGTGCTCCCGGTGCCGATGATGATCTGTTGTTCCGCGGCAGCAGCTATCGGTGCGATAAACAGGAACGCCAGTAGCACCGACATCCGTTTTGTTTGGGTGTGTCTCATCGGTTTTCCTTTCGCGGCGCGACTCGCACTGCGTGTGCGCTCAGGGCGCAACATGCTTCCCCATACCGGGAGCACCTGCGAAATGCTGACAATTGTGACCGGGGGAACGACCTGGCGGTGTCCCCCGGTCCTGATTGTCTGTTAGAGCAGACCGGCTTCCTTGTAATACTTCGCAGCGCCGTCATGCAGCGGCGCGGACAGCCCGTCTTTCACCATCGCCTTTTTATCGAGCACGGCGAACGCCGGATGCAGCTTCTTGAACTGGTCAAAGTTCTCGAATACCGCCTTGACCACCTGGTAGATGACGTCATTGGTGACGTTGGTGGACGACACAAAAGTCGCGCCGACGCCGAAGGTCTTGACGTCGCTATCGCTGCCGCGGTACATGCCGCCGGGTATGGTGGCGTGCCGGTAGTAGGAATTGTCGTTCACCAATTTGTCGACGGCGGCTCCCGATACCTCAACGATGATCGCATCGCAAGTCGTTGTCGCTTCTTTGATCGAGCCGCTGGGATGGCCGACGGTGAACACCATGGCATCGATCTTGTTGTCACACAGGGCCTTGGACTGCTCCGCGGATTTCAACTCCGAGGCGAGCTTGAAATCGCTCATCTTCCAGCCCAGTGCCCCCATGACCACTTCCATGGTGCCGCGTTGACCGGAACCGGGATTGCCGACGTTGACCCGTTTACCTTTGAGGTCGGAAAATGTCTTGATGCCGGAATCGGCGCGTGCGACCACGGTGAACGGTTCGGGATGCACGGAAAATACCGCACGCAGATCTTTGTTCGCGCCTTGGTCCTTGAACTTGCTGGTGCCGTTGTAGGCATGAAACTGCCAGTCGGACTGGGCGACGCCCATGTCCAGCTCGCCGGCGCGGATGGTGTTCAGGTTGTAGACCGAGCCACCGGTGCTCTCCACCGAGCAGCGGATACCGTGGTTTTTGCGGCCTTTATTCACCAGCCGGCAGATCGCGCCCCCGGTGGGGTAATACACGCCGGTGACACCGCCAGTACCGATGGTAACGAAAGTGTCGGCACTGACCACCGGTGTCGCGAACAGCGATAGGCCGGTCGCCAGCGCAGCCACGAGGGATATGGTGAACTTGTTCTTATACGACATAACACGCCTCCAGACGATACGTTGAAAAAAACGATAGATTCACCGATCGAACTTAACACTCAGGCGGTCACGGGTCCATGGCCGATGCGGATTTCGTGGCCTGTGTCAGCATGAAAAATTGGATCAGGGTCGAATGGCAGCTAATCTTAAGGTTCCAGGCCAAGCTGAACCGAGTGGCGATTTCCGGGACCCGCCGTGAATACGTCCCTGTAGGCTCGGCGCCCCGCCCTTATTCTCGTCGGGAATCCTGGCGTGCCGCGTGTCGTCATTTCCGGGAACAAACGCTATGGGCGTCTCCGGTCCTTATGCTGTTGAATAAGGGCGGGACGACGGTCCCGGAAACTCCCCCTCAATTCAGCCCTTTTCAATTCCTATAAATATAAGTGTCATTAGGTGCAGGGTGCTTGACTGTGGCCCCGTTTTTTCGCGAGTCTCCAGTCTCGCGCGTCGGGGCTAGCCGCTTTGACGATAAATTATTGTAGTTTTATTGTGTGGGAATGATGAATAAAAACGACAAGCCGGGCGCATCGCCGGTACCCGATAACCAGGCGGCGCGGCTACGGGAGATCGAACCGTTTTATGTCATGGAGATCCTGGAACGGGCATTTGCGCTCGAGCACGCCGGGCGCTCGGTGATTCACCTGGAAGTGGGGGAGTCCGACTTCCCCACCCCCGCACCGGTGGTGGAGGCGGGCATGCAGGCGTTGCGCGAAGGCAAGACGCGTTATGTGCAGGCATTGGGCATCGATGCGCTGCGCGAGCGTATCGCGGCACGTTATCCGTCGGCGTGCCGGCCGCCGCCGGGGCGGGTGGCCGTTACGCCCGGATCGTCTGGGGCGTTTCAACTAATCTTCGGTTCTTTGATCAACGCCAAAGATGAAGTGTTGTTGACCGATCCAGGTTATCCGTGCAATGCCAATTTCGTGCGCCTCTACGAGGGGGTGCCCAAACTGGTTGCGTGTGATGCTGCGGCGGGTTATCAATTCACCGCACAAGCGATCGAGACGGCATGGACTGAGCGGACCAAGGCGGTGTTGATCGGTACCCCGTCGAATCCCACCGGGACTGCGGTGCCGCCCGATGAAATGACCCGGATCGTGGAAACGGTGGACCGATTAGGAGGGACCTTGATTGTCGATGAGATTTATCACGGTCTCACCTATGGGTCCGATGTGCGCACCGCTTTGTATGACACCGACCGCGTGTTCATCGTGAACAGCTTCTCCAAGTACTTCGGGATGACCGGTTGGAGAGTGGGCTGGTTGGTGATGCCGTCGGCGTTTATCGACGGCATCACCAAGTTGGCGCAGAATCTGTTTATTTCCACCAACACGCCGGCACAATATGCCGCCTTGCGCGCGTTTGAAGAGGATGTGATTGCCGAGTTGGAACGGCGCCGGGACGTGTTTCGGCAACGGCGCGACTTTCTGCTGCCAGCGTTACGCGAACTGGGCTTCAAGGTGCCGGTGACCCCCGAGGGGGCGTTTTACGTTTACGCCGACTGCAGCGCGTTTACCGATGACAGTTACGCATTTGCTGTGGATGTGTTGGAATCGACCGGAGTCGCGATCACACCGGGTAAGGATTTTGGCCGCTACCGCCAAAACGAGCACGTGCGGTTTTCTTATGCCAATACCCAAGACAATCTGGAGCGGGGAGTGGAACGTCTGGCGCAGTACTTGCGAAGTTAAAGAGCCGGCGTCATAGGGTCAAGCTGAACCGAGGGACAATTTCCGGGACACGCCGTGTAGGCGCGGCGCCAGCGTCCCGGCTGGTGACGGTCCCGTAAATTCTCGCTCGTTGCAGTCCTTTTCGTTCGCTCTTGTCATTCCGAACGCAGTGAGGAATCTCACCGTGTTGGATGCTGGTGGCAACTTTAATCAGGGTAAGATCCCTCGGTGTTCCACCTCGGGATGACAAAGTACACGTTGTCAGTTACCTGGGTGCGATCCCTTCCTGCGCTTGTCCCCGCTCTTTGTCCCTGCCTTGTCCCCGCACAGCAGGGGAACTGCGCGCAGCACGAGCGGCTTACGGCCTCAGGATGAGATGCCGTTAAAAATGGCAAACTCAGGACAGGCTGGCAACGCCCTAGGGATGACACCGGTGTGCCCCGAGGGACGCCGAATAGTCCCTCGGGATGACGGCAGTCTTACTAGAATAATTTTTTCGCTAGTCCCAACACATCATCGGCAATCGAACCGTCGCCATCGAAATCCAGGAACGAAGCTAAGCCGCCGAGTTGTGAACCACCGTTGCCGCCCAGTTTGCTCAGCACGTCGCTAATGCCGCCGCCCTGCATCTGGTTGAGTATGCCCGACGATGATGCCTGCTTGCTCACCGAGCCCATCGCCAAACCGGCGATCATGGGCAGCATCTTCTTCAATGCACCGATGTCCAAACCGGTGGACTGAGCGGCTTGCGCGGCGACCTGACGGCTTTGTTCTTTACCGCCGAGAATGTGACCGAGGATACCGTTGCCGTCGTCGATACTGGATTGGTCGCCGAGGCACTCGGGTTCATCGATGTAGCGTTGATGGTTGCCGCGGCCGAGGGCCGAGAGCAGTGAACCCAGCCCCTCTTCATTGGACATTTCGCGTTTGATACCGCCGGTCAACGCCGGCAGCAGGCTGCCAAGGGCGCTCTGGGTCTGCTGGCGGTCGAGTCCGACTTGTCCGCCCAGCCGGTCGAGCACTTGGCCGTTTCCGGCGCCGAGAATTTGGTTCAAGATATTCATCTACTTACTCCTAAAAGTAATACTGGTTATCAATTAGCCGCCATTGTTAAAGAATACGGCACGCATACCAAGTAAAAAATCGTAAATACGCACGAGGGCGCGCTAATAGCTGACGCCGGCTTTGAGCTTTTTTGCATGCGCCACCCAGGCCGCCACCATCTTTTCGTTGGGCACCTGACGGACTAACTGTTTCTTTTCGTTGATTTCGCTCATCGCCCGCGCAAGGTTCTTGGCATTGCGGTTCTTGAGTTCTTTGACCGTATCTACGCCGGCGGCTTCGAGTAGTTCGGCGTACTGTGTGGCCACGCCTTTGATGCGATACAGGTCGGCCATATTTACGCAGCGCAGGATCACCGCCTCTCTGATTCCGGTCTTCGCAGCGATTTCGCGCCTGCCTTTGCGGGTGGCACCGCCGCGGAGCAGTTTGTCGGGTGACCCGCATCCAACTGCGCGCAGTTTCGCGCCGTAATTAGGGCCGATGCCTTCGAGCGCCTCAATGGATTTCGCCATTCGTTTTAGATCTCCTCTGGGGTGGTTTGTAATTGCTTAACGTCGGCGGTGATACTACCCCGTTTTTATCGACATTAGGAATATGGCGAACGGTGGATGGGACACTTTTGCGCGTGCGTTTACAAAACTTTGCAAAGCCAAATTGCGATTGTTGCGCGCCGACATTGGTGTGAGTGAACGAAACCGGTAGAGTTATGAGCATGGACGGAATGTGGCTTTCGATCGGCATCTTGATTGGTTGGATCGCGGCCTGGTTACTAGGCATCGATTGGCGCGCGCGAGATCAAACAGAGGTTTCCCCGGCTCCCGGGTTGGCGCGCACACTTGCTGTGCACAGGCGTTTGCGTTACCACGCATTCCGGGCGGTGGTGACTCTGGTGTTAATTGGGGTCATATTAACCGTCTGGTCTATGAGAGCAGACATTTCATCCTAATCCGCCATTCGGGTAAGACATTGTGACGAATGTGTTTTCATTTTAGGCAGTTAACTATTAAAGTACTCATGGCGTAAAAATATGTTGTACTGACGCTTGTGCGCCGAGCATGAGTGTTAACCAATACCAAAGGAGGTAATCATGGCAGTAGCACGGGTAACCGAGATCATTGCATCTTCCGCTAAGAGTTTTGATGACGCAGTGCGGGTCGGCATGCGCCGCTCGACTAAAACCTTGAAGAAAGTGAAGGGCGCATGGATCAAAGATCAGAGCGTCGTTGTAGACGCCAAAGGAAAAATAACTGAATATCGCGTCAAGCTGAAGGTTACATTTGTTTTAACTAACTAACCCTGAGTCTAGGCAACGGCGCCTGTATTGCAGGCGCCGGCCGCTTTTCGCTATTGGCGATCGACACGAATGAATACCGACAAGCTTGCGCACTATTATGCCCAGATCATCACGGAGATCGGTGAAGATTTAGAACGCGATGGGCTTAAGAATTCACCGACGCGTGCCGCGTCTGCGATCGAGTATTTGACTCGTGGTTACCATCAGTCGCTGGATGACGTCGTTAACAATGCGGTGTTTGAGTCCGACAACGACGAGATGGTGGTGGTGAAGGACATCGAACTTTACTCATTGTGTGAGCACCACCTGCTTCCGTTTATCGGTAAATGCCATGTCGCCTACGTACCCACCGGCAAGGTGATCGGTTTGTCAAAAATCGCGCGTATCGTGGATATGTTC
>CAMYNX010000186.1 GCA_947259875.1 uncultured Gammaproteobacteria bacterium
AATGTCGCAAAAGACGAAACCCTTTATCTCAACGCCACGGCGGCAATGATATGGAGTCTGTGTGACGGCGAACACAAAGTGAGTGAGATGCTCGAATTGATCGCCAGTGGTTATCCCGACAGCGCCACCAACGTTGAGCGGGATCTTTACGCAACCCTGCAAAACCTGTCGCGGCACGGTGCGATTGAGTTCTCATAAGAAACGATGCTCACGCGAGTAGCGAGATTCGCCGGGAATTACGCATGCCTGTCGATCGCAGACGAATCCCTTGTGCGCATCGTCGAATCGGTGATCCAAACTGAACTCGATACCTGTGAAGAGGATTCTCAGTGTTTCTATTCTTTAGGGTATCAAGAAGGCAGCGGAAATTACGCGCTGCTGCGGGACGGTGAGATGCTCTACGCCGGCGCGCGGGTCGATGAAGTCTGTCGCGTCCTCATCAGTGATCTCATCACTACTTTGGTGTCCCCGTACAATGCTGGGCTCGCGCTGCACGCCGCGGCCGTCGGTGGCGATGGCAACGCCGTGGTCATTCCCGGGGTAAGCGGTGCCGGGAAGAGCACTCTGGCGGCGTGGCTCGTTAGTCGCGGCAATTGCTATCTGACCGACGAGGTCGTGGTCATCGATCTGATGACGTATGAGGTGGCGGGCTTCTTTCGGCCGCTGCATATCAAAGCGCCCGCGCTGCCGGCGGTCTACGCTCTCATCGAGGAACGCGCGCAGCAAACGCACACGCTGGAATACGACCCCGTTACTCTCATTGAACCGGAACGAATCGCGCCGCAATCCACACGCGACGGTTATCGTGCCCGAGTGATGCTGTTTCCCGAATACTCGGTGGAAAAGGATTACAAGCTTGCCGCACTGTCCCCCGCGCAATGCGCGCACCGATTGATGGGATCGCTCATTAATGCTCGCAACCTCCAAAACAAAGGCCTTGACGCGGTATCGAACCTGGCGCGCTCGATACCTGGGTACCAACTTCGATACAGCCACTTCTCCGAACTCGCCGAATTGCACGCATTGCTAGAGCAGTACCTGGATACGCCGGCGCACCCCCAATAAATCCGGCGCTGCGGCGACGTTATTGGCGCGGGAGTGGTTTCGCTACGATTTCAACACGGGCGTTCTTGAAAAACAGCCGCCTGATGGACCGCTGGACGGCGCCTTCGGATGGGCGGTCTACCGTGTCGGGACGTTGTTGGCATCCGCCGTGACGCAACACCGTTTGGAACCCGCACGCGCCCAACAGGTGTAGCACGCGCGACTCCGAAAAATGGAACGGATGATTGGGGAAGGCCGGTAGCCTGGCACGAGCGCCCAGGCGGAACAGTGCGTTGTACGCCACGCCGGCCCACCAGTACATCGAATGATGCACGTCCACGGTGAAATACAAGATACCGCTCGGCTTCAGCACCCGTGCGCACTCTTCGAGATAAGCGGACGGATCCTGAACGTGGTCGAGGACGTTGTCGCTCAAGATGATATCCGCCACGGCATCCTTAAGTGGGAGTTGCTCGCCCCACGCCGCTAACACCGCGACGTTGTCTTGCTGCAGATATACAAACGCAGAGCGGTAGAACACGGCGAGTGGATCGATGGCGATGCGCCTGTTGGCCGGCCACTTCCATATCAGCCCGTGGGCACCGGAGCCCACTTCTACGACCAGACCTTCGGAGACCGAGTAACCCAATTCGCCGAGAAACGCCGACACGCGCGACGCATTCGCAGTCGCGTGAGCGATGATAACCTGTTCACGGCCTGCTGCGGCAAGGGCTTTTCGTTGCTGGTATTCCCTTTCCCCTTGTTGGGCAAACCGCCAACGTTTGTGCGAGACGCGATTCCCGAGCAACTGACTTTCGCTCCAATTCAGCGCGCGTTGACGCTGACGTAAATATAAGGGGCCGGCGTATACAACTTCGGCCTCCTATTTTAAGCCTTCGGCGGCGTCAGTGTCATCGATGTTTTGAGTCATGCCAGCGCCCAAATTTTTTGCCGCGCTCTCGGTACGTCTAGCACGATCGTTATCATCGCTTAGACCGCGTCGCTTGTGGTTGTGCGCAGCGGCCCTTTTTAAAGGACGCTTAGTCTGCAACTTGTTTTTAGGCTTTTTCTTACATTGATGGCTAGCGCGACCCAAAGCACACCCCAATTCGTGCTCCCCTTCCCGCCGGGACCCTTGGTGCAATATACGGATGAAACCTACGTAGTTGGCTTGCTCCGGCGTTCTTTGATGCCGGCGACAAATCGTGCCAATGTGTTGGACAAGACACCCCGTGGAATGCGGATGTCAATTAACTGAAACCGCCCGCGTTGGCGCACCGCCGTGTCTAGCGCCTGTTTCAGCTCGCGGCGCGTCGATACACGTTGGCCTTCGCCGCCCAGGGCGTTGGCCAATTCCGCAAATCGCCATTCATTCAGATCGTTGAAACCGGCGTGGGGTTGGAAGGCACGCAACATTTCCCAGCTGCTGTTGTTGAACACGAGCACGATGGGGTCCCACCCGTAGCGGCTGCAGTTACCCAGCTCCCAGCCGGTCATTTGAAACGCACCATCGCCGACCAATATCAGCGGTCGTTCGCCGCTGGTTGCCTGGATTCCCAAGCCCGCCGGTACGCCGAATCCCATGGTTGCGTAATACCCCGGTGCGACAAACGCGGTATTTTCGATCTCCAACGCCGTGAACAGGCAATCTCCGGTATCCGCGGCAATCGGCATCCCGCCGTGATCCGCCATCAGGTCATTGACGCCCTTGGCGATGTCCGTGGGGGTAATGGTGTTGTCGTCGGCTTGCAGGCCACGTGGATAACTGACCTTTGGCCTGATCTCCGATTGGGGTTGTCGCGACGAGACACGTTGCAGCAATCCATCAACCAGGGCATCGAGGGGAATCTTGGGATAGACATGAAAGCCGAGGCTGACCTGACCGTCCACCGCCTGTACGGTTTTGCGCAGATCTATCTGCTTTTTGGAGACACCGAAATTGGTGTCCGACAAGATGACGCCCAGTAAAAGCAGCGCATCGGATTCTTCGACACAGCGGGTGATATCTGGGTCGCCCGCGACACCCATGTACGTGCCGAGTAAAGGCGCCTTGGTGTTGGCCAATAAACCGCGTCCCATAAAACTGGTGACCACCGGCAAAGCAAGTTTTTGCGCTAATTGCGCGACTTTTTGTTCCAATCTATAACGCCTGATCTCTACACCCACCATGAGCACCGGAAACTTGGCACCGTCCAGCCGGTTCAGCACTTCTTGTACACAGGCTTCCAACGCGTCGGGATCCGGTCGCGACAGGGCTAGTTTTGACACCGGTCGGCCTGGTTGAAATACCTGATCACGGGGTAACTCGATGTACACGGGCCGCGAAGTCTGTCTGCAGTTTTTCAGCACACGGGCGATATCGTTGGCAGCGCGGTCTGCGTCATCCAGTTTTACCTGATCGCAGGTCACTTCTTTGAATATCAATGACTGCGAGTCGATGGTCTTAGCCTGGTGGTGCAGTAACAATCCAGAGTGTTCTTCCTGTTCACCCGGCGCGCCGGAAATCACTACCACGGGTGATTTTTCCGCATACGCCGCCGCCACCGGATTGACTATGTTCAGGGCACCGGCGCCGTAGGTGATCGCGGCAACGCCCAAACCGCAGTTCAAGCGCGCTGCGGCATCGGCGGCGAAGCCAACACTGGGTTCATGACTCAATGTGTACAGGGGCAGGACTCTGGAGTCCTCGATAACCTTGAATAGATCCAAGGCGAAATCGCCAGGGATCCCAAATATTTCCTGGGCTCCATGCGCCTTCAAGGCATGCAGTAGTGACTCGGTGATATTCATATCCCGCTGCTCCATCTGGTCTAATTGGCGAAGTTGGTATTCCTGTGTCGTTGAGAATGATAGCGCATGCGGTGGGAAAAACGGTTGCTGGCGAGAAAGTTACCCCGCACGGTGGCAACACGGAGATTATCCATCGATTCCCCCCGTACCTTATACTCTGGTGCATCACGACAGCTTTGTCTTCGATTCGGAAAACGAGACATGATTCGTCACATCGTTCGATTCGCATGCGTCGCGGCGCTCGTGTTCGCATCGGCGATATTCGCTGTGGCCGATGTCGAGGCTGACACGATAAAAATTGCCACCTGGAATCTGGAACATCTCGCAGCGCGTGACGGCGCAGGGTGCCGGCCGAGAGTTGAAAAGGATTATGAAACACTGCGGCATTATGCCCGGAAGCTGAAAGCCGATGTCATTGCTTTTCAAGAGGTTGAAAGCATTGCCGCCGCGCACAGGGTGTTCGATCCGGCTGTGTACCGGATCGAGATTTCCGCACGACCCCACACGGCCAGCGAGGAGTGCCGGAATCTGGCCGGTAAATTTCTCACTGCGCAGCGGGTGGGACTTGCCATCAGGAAACATATTCCCTATACGCGTCTTCGAGATTTTCAGGAACTCGGTGTTTCCGGTACCCGCTGGGGCGTAGGGATACTTGTCTATCCACGCACAACGCCCGTATCTCTACTGTCGATTCATTTGAAGTCGGGTTGCTTCTCCGAGCCGCTCAACGCCGCCTCCTCGAACCCGAACTGTGCCATCTTGGCCGAGCAACGGTCGAAACTGGAAGAGTGGATCGATCGTCATGCCGCGCGGGGCGAGCGCTTCATTGTTCTCGGCGACTTCAATCGACGGTTGAATGTCGCGGGCGACGAATTCTGGCGCGAAATTGATGATAGCCAACCCAATTTAGCGGCGGATCTGGAGCGGGCGACCGCCAGCCATCTCGACACAGGGTGTCACCCAAAGTATGCACAGTTAATCGACCATATCGTGCTGGATCGCGGGACCGATTTGATGGCACGAGAAAACACGTTGCGCATTATGCGGTATGCGGAGTCCTGGGAGCAGCGGCCGTCGGACCACTGCCCGGTTTCGGTCGATATCGTCCTCAACGACGGACTCCATCCGGGGCTTAAATGGGTCCGCCGTTCCGCCGAGTATCGGGCGCTGGCGCTCGATATCTACGAGCAGGCTCAAAAGCGCGTTAAAGAGATCGCGCGCGAACGTCAGGTCAAGGGAGCAACTGTACCCTGGGTCGTGTCGATCGATGCGGATGCGACTATTCTCGATAATTCCCGGCTCAACGTGGCGAATGAGCGGACCTTTCGATCACTCACATACGCGCAGTTGAATGCATGGGTGCGTCAAGCGGCTGCTGAACCCGTACCGGGCGTTTTGAGTTTTTTCGATACCGTGAACGAGCTGGGCGGCAAGATCGCCATCATCACCAACCGGAGTCATCGTCATCATGCCGGTGACACACTGAACAACCTGCGTAAGTGGGGAATTACAATCGATCCGAAGATGGTATGCATATTGGGTCGAATGCCGCAAGATCGACAGGGACGAAACCCGGACGAATGGAGGACTTTTGGGTATAAGAACGACAAAGATCGCAGGAGACGGTTGTTAACGGAGGGCAAGGCTGACTTATGTTGGGCCGGTACCGACAATGCGGAGATACGACAATCATGGCAGCGGCGCCACGACATTGTCATGTATCTTGGCGACAATATTCAGGACTTCCCCAAGTTCGAGCAACAGGAGATCGCCCGTCACCCACAGCGCGCATCGGACAGAATCGGCGTCGACTTTTTCTTATTTCCCAATCCGATTTATGGGTCATGGAAATAAGGATAACTAAAGCGTTGTTTCGAGCGTTCCTTCAACCGGGTGCTCATTCATTCCGAGTTGGACTTCGATATTTTTCGCTGCAATGAATATCAAAGTGACTTTCGAGATTGGGGTTCGGAATCACGATCGGTGACACCGTTACTGCGTGCGTATCTTGGTGTTCAAAAGCAAGAGAGCATTAGCCCAAGCTGGCGTGGGTATAGCCTGTTGTCTACACTCATGATTATCCGCCAATAACAAGCTGTGCGTTGCATGGTATCAGATCAGGCACTGAAAAAATTGTTAACCTAATTGTGAAGCGCGTCATGACTGAGATAACCACAAGTATGATCATGAGCAAAGTTGTTGCGTCCTGGCGAGCTACCAGTATATGTCTACCCGTTACCGTTTTCTGTATTTCCGTCATAGGGTGTGGGGCGTTACCGCAGAAACCAGGGGCCAATCAAGTGGAGCCCATCAAAGAGACATTCAGCGAAGATGCAGCCAAATCCAATATCGTAACCAAGGTAATTCTAAAAGCAGATACTGAACGTATTGAGCAGTTGGAGCGGGAAATTGCGCGTTTGAAAGTCGAGCTGACCCGTGCAGAAGAAACTTTGGTTGCCGTGGAATCCGGTTTGCAAAGCGGATATACGCGCGCGGATGCCGTAAAGTCTATGGCGGAAGCGCAAATACGATTAGAAAAAACGACAGGGCTCGCTCCGTGGCATACTGACAAGATTACTCAAGCTCAAGATAAACTTAAGACCGCTCAATCTCACATTGACGCTGAGCGATTTGGTGCTGGTCTATTCTTTATTTACAGAGTAAACAGTATCGTCAAGAACGTTAACAATGAAGCCGAAGCAATCCGAACGTCACCCAATTTGTTGTTTGTCAAAAAGAAACGCGCAAATCTTCGTGATGGTCCGTCTACGAATCACAAGGTGGTTACAACCTTGGCGCAGGATACGCCGTTATTCCTCGAAGATCGAAGTGAGAAGTGGGTACTTGTCAGAACACTCTCAAGAATGGTGGGATGGATTCATGCCGGCCTAGTAACGCGGGAGGTCCCCGAAAGTATCGGGGGTTAATTCGGCACTATAAATCAGGCCATGTTCTCAACGTATTGAGACTGTAGATTAAATTGTGTAACTGCTCATAGACCAATATCCTTGATGATAAAGGAGAAGGGAAGTGAGCAAAACCAAGATACCCGAAGATATAGCG
>CAMYNX010000187.1:0-2416 GCA_947259875.1 uncultured Gammaproteobacteria bacterium
TGCTGGCTCAGGGCGTTTATCTCGCACCGTCAGCCTTTGAGGCCGGGTTCGTCTCCGCGGCCCACACGGATCAGGACATTGACGCCACCGTGGAGGCGGCCCGTCGCGTGTTTCGGGAAATCGTCTAGCCCGCACTTCGGTCGGCTCGCCTGCGTGTCGCACCAAGGATCCACGATGATGGCGAGGGGACTTCTTGCACTGTGCGTAGTTCCTCCTGCGGTGCGGGGACAAGCCCCCTGCTGTGCGGTTACGAGCGCCGCGCTGGAGCAACGAAAAAAAGTCAATTCATGGCATGCATATAGGCGGACACGTCTTTGATTTGCTGGTCGGACAACAAGAACGCGATGCGGGTCATGATGTCACCATAGCTAAAACGTGCCCCGGACTCAGGCGTTTCGTAGCTGGCCTTGAATGTCAACAACTGGTCCTCCAGGTATTTCCGATGCTGACCGGCGACTCTAGGATAGCGCAGGGGTACGCCATGGCCCTGCGGTCCGTGACAGCCAATACACGCCGCGACCTGTAGCGGGGCGTAACCACCTCGATACAAGCGCTCGCCACGAAGCACCGAGTCTTTTTCTTCCTCAGACGCGAGGCCTGGGTTTATTTTCTGGCTGGAATAGTAGGCATCGAGATCGGCAAGGTCTTGCGCCGACAGGCCGGCGGCCATCCCCGCCATGATATCATTCATGCGTTGGCCGGATTTAAAAAGCGACAACTGGCCCGCAATATACCCCTGCACTTGGCCGGCGAGGCTGGGATAGGTGGGATTGGTGCTGTTGCCGTCCGCGCCGTGACAGCTGGCACACACCTTTGCCTTTTGCTCTCCGGCCGCGGCGTCGGCGGCGGGCAAGTCAAGGGGCGGTTCCAAGTGGCCGGCGTTACCCGCAAAGGAAAAGGAAACCAATACTGCAACAAAAGCTAATTGCTTGATCATAGACTACTCCACATGAGGGGTTCGAATACATACGCTCGGACCGACGACACTCGAGGGGATCGACAAACAGCGCTCTAGGTCCAATAAACGCCGCGACCTAATGAAGCCCATAGATTGCTGGGGTTTTTATATCATGTCACCGAGAGGGTCTCAATACCGCGAACGGCCGCCGATATCATGACCGACGAACCTATTCTGCCGCCATTATTACGCCATCCACAGTACTTGATCAGCGCCCACAATGCTGATCAATGGCCGCCGGACCACGGCGCGGAAGTTGCGTTTGCGGGGCGATCAAATGTTGGGAAATCCAGCGCCATCAATGCCATTACCAATCGGCGGGGCCTGGCACGTACCAGCAAGACGCCAGGTCGTACGCAGCAAATCGTTTTCTTCCGCCTCGACGGCGATCGCCGTTTGGTGGACTTGCCTGGGTATGGCTATGCAAAGGTGCCAGAATCACTGAGGCAGCATTGGGGACAAATGATCGAGCGGTTTCTTCGCACGCGGTTGAGTCTTCGTGGCTTGATACTGCTCATGGACATTCGCCATCCGGTTACGGTACTCGACCGTCAGATGTTGCAGTGGACTGAGAGCGCCGACTTGACCGTACACGTATTGTTGACCAAATCCGACAAGCTCAGCCGTAGCAAGGCGCAGCAGTCTCTGCGTGACGTGACGATACAACTCGGTGGTTTTTCCAACCCGATTTCCGTGCAACTTTTCTCGTCGGTAACACGAACCGATTGCTCAACAGCGCGAGAAGTGTTAGTGCAGTGGCTGACGTGCACAGAAAGAAAAATGCCCCGGACGTAAGGGGAGGACATTCCGGGGCCATAAACGCTTCGATTCCGCGATGAACAGAATCTACCCGCTTAGGGAGGGAAGCGGGAGGACAACTTCCACGTCGTCCTGTTTATTAAGACCAGTAGCTCTGGAATAAGTTCCAACCGCTAATAGATATTGTAAATAATCGCAACAAATCCAGCCGCCCCGCTGACGGCATGCTTTGAGTAGGGGATAATTTACCGTCGCACGGAGCTGATTTCGATTAACGGTCGTCCGGGGTGGGGCGTCCCCCCACAATATCCCCGAGCATCAATATGATGCAAGTTCCACTCCGGACTACCTACTTTACAAACAATGGGTAGCACGGCATAGTTCTAGTCACACCAAAAGCATATGTCTGCTATCCTTAAATCGTGAAGTTCCCACCGATTGCGTATCTAGTCATTTTTGCGCCACTGCTTCTGGTGGAGGCTTGCGCTACGCGGTCCCCGTCAGTTTCACTACCGCCCGACACGAAAGCATCGGATTCGACCACGCAACCGGATCGCTTGCCCAGCAGTGTGCCGCAGACACCAAAACCTCGACGGGTTGAGAAAGCGGCTGCGAAAACCGTTGAAAAAGCGGCGACCACAACTCCTGCGAACATACTCAGCGAGCAAGAGCCCAACAAACCCACATTAACCGCTAAGG
>CAMYNX010000187.1:2430-20242 GCA_947259875.1 uncultured Gammaproteobacteria bacterium
CAGGTGTCCGATATCTGCCAACGAGTTGCCAACAAACTCGCGAGCGTAAGTCTCAAGGACTGTCTGTCATTAGATCTAACGCCGGCGCGATACTATTCGGCAAACAACCTGCCCATATTGGTCCGCGAGTTTCCACCGATGTCCGATCGGGAGCCGCTGGGCCGGGTGCTTTTGATTGGCGGCACTCATGCTGACGAGTTGACTTCGATCAGCTCGGTATTCAAATGGCTGCACAAATTGAACCGCTATCACACGGGAATGTTTCATTGGCAAATCACGCCGTTGCTCAATCCCGACGGGCTGCTGGTGAATAAATCGACGCGAACCAACGCCAACGGCATAGATTTGAATCGTAATCTTCCAACCCCGGAGTGGCAGCGATTAAGCAGCGATTACTGGGTGAAAACCACGGGGCGCGATCCACGCCGCTATCCTGGTCACACACCAGGCAGCGAACCGGAAACTCAATGGCTGGTCGAGGAAATCGACCGCTTCAGACCGGACATAATTGTGAGCGTGCACGCACCTCACGGTATCGTCGATTATGATGCGCTCGATCGCCGTTCGGCACCTCGCCGTATCGGCATTTTACATCGAAACTTCCTCGGCACATTTCCCGGTTCCCTGGGTAACTACGCGGGCGTCCACAAAGGCATTCCAGTGGTCACGCTGGAAATGCCGCACGCCTACGTGATGCCCAGTTCGCAACAAATCACGCATATGTGGGTTGATTTAGTGTATTGGCTGCAACGAAACGTGCCGAAGATCAGAATGGCGAAAACCGGGCTAAACGGCCAGGCTCCATCCTACCCAAGCGTCGGCAAGTGATCTTTCCCTGACTAACCGCGTCCCTCGCGTATGACACGCCACCTTACGGTGTGGTCCTGGCGCCAGTATTGCTGATTCTGCACCCGCGCCTGACAGTTGTTTGCTCAACTAGCCCGCATATTGCGCCAGTATCCGGGAAGCTGGCGGAGCACAGGCGTGGCTGAACCCCCTGCTGCGCGGGGACAAGCGCCGGACTGGAACGAAAGTCATAGCCATAGCTATGGCTTGAGTGAAGTCCAAGTTCAGGCGTGCCTGGACCAGCCAGAGCCCGGATAGGACACCGGCCGTATACAAAATGTACCCGGGCCAAGTGGGGTGAATTAGATATGTACAAACAGTTTTTCAATCAGTTGCCTCAAGGCCGGTGGCCGGCTGGTGCAATATGCGGGCTAGTGCTGATCCAATTCCACCGATGGCATTTCCGGTTCGCTGGGCACTGCCAATACCTGTTATCGGCATGCGCCTACAACACCCAACTTGGAAGCAGGGGAAACCGCCCCAAACATGTCGACAGAAACTATCAGCTCGCGTTGGTTTCGCGAATGATCTTCCAACCCTCTGCACCACGCTCCAGAAGGAGCTTTTTGCGAATGACATCGCTGAATGTATCGGATTGATAGGCCTGCCGGAATAAGGCCGTAGCGGTGCGTCCATTTACTGACGTATTTAGGTCGGACAACTCGATGCGGATTTTTTTCTTAGCGGTGATACGCAGTTTGCGTTGTTGTTTCCATTGTTTTCGAGATAGACCGGCATTGGGACGAAATCGGACACTGTAAAACGATAGGTATCGGTTAACTTCCCGTCGCGACCACGCTGCGGCCCAGTTTTTGATGGTTGTCTCTAGTTCTTCGCGATCATCGCGGGCCGGTCTTGACCGTATTGCCACCCGCTTCGGATCGGGCGTGGCCTGGTTAATCAGCTGCCCGTTATTGGCCGGACTCGGGGGACGACTAGCTACCTTGACGGGTTCGGTAATCGGTGGCGCCGGCTTGACTTTCGAATCGTCCACGGACACGCTCACCCCCGTTGACAAACTCGCGGGTGGAGACGGCTCGCCCCGGGCAACCACGGTTTCGGGAATTGTCTCGGCGGACCAGGAAAGCAAAGTGCTCACCGTGCTAGGGTTAGGTTTTACCGCCTCGCCATCCAGCAACAGCGCGTTCTTGTAGGCCTGGCTCGCCATGGTTGCATGGAGATTATTCAGGCTCTCATAGATCTTGGCATAGATCGAATGGGTGTTCAGCGCCGCCACCAGTAGCTGCCGCGCTTTCTCGTATTGTTCACCGTTGACATAGATGGCCGCGAGATTGATAAATGGTTCCGGCAGGTGCGGGTACTCGCGAATCAGCCGCTCATAGATCTTGGCTGCCTCGCCCGGGCGACCTGCCTTCTCCTGGGCACGGGCCTTTAAAAAAAGCGCCCTGGGGTCCCCCGGCTTGCTGTTGACATAGCGGTCGACATAATTCAGCGCCAAACGGGTTTTGCCGGCATCGATCAGGGCCTCGATATTACGCAGCTCCTGGTCGTCATCCACCGCTGCGGATGCGGTGATCGTCACCAAACTAAGCACGAGTAATGGAAATCTAAACCACTTGGCTGTGGACATTGGTCGTCGATTTAGCGTTTCTTGATTGAGGTCATGATGCTTTTATATGCGTCGGTATTTTACATGCAACGCGAGCGCACTACGACTCACGGTTGTCCCCGGCAACCACGTCCACCGCTTTGACCCAGGCACCCAAGCGCTCCGGCGCGCGCACCTTCTTCCATTGGCCTTGTACTTCCAGCACCTCGACCGATTCTCCCTTGTTGAATGTGCCTAATGGATAAGAGTTGCGAGCGGTCGATGGGACCGGCCGGGCGCGCACGTCTGCAGCATTGACAGTTCCTTGACCACTATCACCATCCACATAGCGGCCGTACACCCATACCTCGAGACCCCCAGGAACCTGTACATAGGCCCAGTCTCCTTCGCGAAGCAGCAACCGCACGGTGGTATTCGGCAACAATTCACCGAACTCGGGAAGGGTTTCGCGATGAAACGGATAGATCTTGGCGCCTCCTTGTGCCACTCGCATTACCGTGGCGGCCTCGCTCTCGGCAGCTGTTGCGGTGGTCACAGCCGCGGGTTCGGCACCCATATCGGGTCCCGCCGCCGGTGTCGCGTCCTGCGCTTGGGTGACCGGTCCCGACTCCACGTCGCGCGCCTTGACCCACGCACCTAATCGCTGCGGGCCACGCACCCTTTTCCAGTCTCCTTGCACCGCGACCACTTCAACCGATTCACCTTGATTAAACGTCCCCAGCGGATAGGAGTCACTCGCGGTCGAGGGCCGCGGCCGCGCCCGTACGTCCGGATTGTTGACCGTCCCCGGTCCGCTTTCGCCGGTTACATAACGACCGTATACCCACATCTCAAATCCGCCGGGCACTTGAACATACAACCAATCCTGGTGCCGGAGCACGACCCGAATCGGACTGCCGGGCGCCAATTCGCCAAGCGTTGGGAGGGTCTCGCGATAGAACGGGTAGACTTTCGCACCCTGCTCCCCGATGCGCGCCACGTTTTGTCCGCTCATTGGCGCTGCGGTTTCCATGGTGCGGGGCTCAGTTTCGGCCGGCGTTGTCGTTTCCGGCACCGGCGCTGCGCGCACGGTTTGCTGCGGTGACAAGGGCTCTGCAGACGCGCTTGCCGTATCAGCAGACATGACCGTGGCAGGTATAGACGCGGTGGCTGCGGATTCTTCCGGCGCCGACGCGGCGCTGACAGCTTCCTCACGGGCATCGGAACCCGTCGCGGACGTTGCCTTGGCAAACAACTGCGGATATTTGTTTTCGATGACGTTCAGCGCCTTGTCAGCCCGCGTGTAGCCGTTATCGGAGGCCTTGCGAAACCATTTAATCGCCTCTTCAACGTTCTTTTCCGTGCCTTGCCCGAGGTAATAGGCCGTTGCCAGATTGTGTTGCGCGGCCCCGTACTCGAGTTCCGCGGCGCGGCGCCACCACTGAACCGCATCTTGCAAGTCACGAGCAACGCCGCGCCCCTCCCAATAGGCGACGCCGAGATTAAAGAGTGAGTTGACGTGATTTTGCTCTGCCGCCTTTCGGTACCAGTCCAGCGCCTTTCCAAAATCAGCAGGGCGTCCTTGGCCCTTGTGGTACAACACCGCCATGGAATATTGAGCCTGGGCGTCCCCCTGCTTCGCCAACGGTTCCCAAAGCTCGCCCGCCTTAACGAAATCACCTGCCTCATAGGCGGTAATCGCCTGCTGCATCGAGTCATCTTGGGCAAATGATGGGCCGCATAGCAGCCACCCGGCTAGGATTATATAAATATTCGCTCGAACGCTACGGCGCATCGTTTAACCTCGCTTTATGTCAGTGTCTATACCTTGAACAGACCGGACCACCTCGCACCGCCGACCCCTTTGTTAACATCGGATATCTATCCATGACAGTCAAGCTATTTTATGACATTTTTCGGATAACGTCCTGAATTTGCTGTGCTTCAGCCCTAGCCGGCGTTTCTCACCCGGATCCCGGATGCTGGCGCAGGACTCGCGCAGCCGAGCCCCCTGCTGTGCGGGGACGAGCGCCGCGCCTGGAGCGAGCCCAATAGCGGGCTATGGGTCGAGGGAAGGCGAAGCGCAGACGTGCGCGAACCCGCCAGGGCCGGGATAACCCCGCGACTATTCTACCTAAACAAACTGGAGACTCGTATGTTGCCATTTTATCTAAGTGACACTGCGGAGCTCTTAGTTGGGCACCATGAATAGTCGCCGGGCGCCGGGTGAGAAATACGGGCTCGCTTCCGTGTTATTCAAGCGTGGGCCTGTGCCCAATTGGCGCCGCTGCCGACATCCACCACAAGTGGGACCGTCAGCTGCGCGACGCCACTCATTAACTCTGCAATCGCACCGCCGGCTTGTTCTAGTTCGGATTCGGGGACCTCGAACACCAATTCGTCGTGCACTTGCATAATCATCCGCAAGGCTTTCTTATCTTCGCGGATCCAGTCGTCGATCATCAGCATCGCGATCTTAATCAAATCCGCGGCCGTACCCTGCATCGGCGCGTTTATAGCGGTGCGTTCCGCATACTGACGCCGTGCGTGATTGCTGGCATTGATCTCCGGCAAATAAAGGCGTCTACCGAATATGGTCTCGACATAACCCCGCTCGTGGGCGCGTGCACGGGTTTCGTCCATGAAATGCTTCACCCCGGGGTAGCGCGCAAAATACAGGTTGACATACTCCTGGGCAGCGGAGCGATCGATACGTAACTGGCGGGCCAAGCCGAACGCCGACATGCCATAGATTAGGCCGAAATTAATCGCTTTCGCATGCCGGCGCTGTTCGTCGGTGACGTCTTTCGGGGGAAGCCCGAACACCTCTGCGGCCGTCGCCCGATGGATATCTGCGCCTTCATCGAAGGCCTGTAACAGGCCAGGATCCTGAGATAGATGCGCCATAATACGCAGTTCTATTTGCGAATAATCCGCCGACAGGATGACATCGCCGGGCTCCGCTACAAACGCCTCCCGGATACGCCGGCCTTCTGCGGTGCGTACTGGAATATTTTGCAGATTGGGATCCGCCGACGACAAACGTCCGGTAGCCGCCACCGCTTGATGGTAAGAGGTATGCACGCGTCCGGTCTTGGGGTTGACCATATCCGGCAGTTTGTCGGTGTAAGTTGACTTCAGCTTGCTGAGTGCGCGGTGTTCGAGAATGAGTTGTGGTAAATCATAGTCGACCGCGAGTTCCTGGAGTACGTTTTCGGCGGTGGACGGCTGCCCCTTCGGCGTCTTGCGCAACACCGGCAACTTCAGGCGGTCGTACAACACTTCTTGGATCTGCTTGGGAGACGCGATGTTGAACGGGCCGCCAGCGGCTGCATGGATTTGTTTCTCCAATGTTGCAATTTTATTCTTTAGCTCGCCACTTTGTTGGGCAAGCATTTTGGTATCAATGTTTACGCCGCGACGTTCTATACGGGACAGTACCGGGACCAACGGTATTTCTATCTTCGCGAACAAATCCCGGAGCATCGGCTCCGCCTTGAGTTTTGGCCACAATGCGTGATGTAGGCGCAATGTGATGTCCGCATCCTCGGCGGCATACTGTGCTGCCTCATCAATGTCGATTTGGTTGAACGTCAGCTGCGATTTTCCTTTGCCCGCGATTTCCTCAAAGGTGATTGTCTTGTGGCCGAGGTACTTCAACGCCAAAGTGTCCATATCGTGACGATTGGCCACGCTATCCAGCACATAGGATTCCAACATAGTGTCAAATACGATCCCGCGCAGCTCTATATCGTAGCCGGCGAGCACACAGTGATCATATTTCAAGTTCTGTCCAACTTTTTGCCGTGTCGGGTCTTCCAGCAACGCAGATAACTTTGCCAGAACCAACTCCCGCGTAAGCTGTTGCGGCGCATTAATATAATTGTGTCCAAAGGGCACATAAGCGGCCTCGCCGGGCTGCACCGCAAATGACACCCCCACTAATTCCGCAGACACGGCATCCAGCGACGTGGTCTCGGTGTCAAACGCAAATAACGGCGCATCGACAAGACGCTTGAGCCATGCATCCAACGCGCGCATATAATTCTTTCAGCTTTTCTTCATCCGCCGGATCAACACGAAGATCGGTGGGATCAACATCGAGCTTTACATCGCGTTTCACCGTCACTAACTGCCGGGATAACGGCAACACATCCAAGCTGTCGCGCAGGTTGGCGCCGACCTTACCGGCAACCTTATCCGCGTTTTTGACAAGCGTGTCCAACGAGCCGTATTGACTCAGCCATTTCTGGGCCGTTTTTGGGCCGACCTTGGCCACACCGGGAACATTGTCTGATACATCCCCAATTAGCGCGAGATAGTCGACAATTCGCTCTGGTGGCACGCCATATTTCTTTTCCACAGCATCTCGATCGTAGATTGCGTGGCGCATGGTATCCACCAGGTTCACGTGGTCATTAACGATCTGGGCGAGATCCTTGTCGCCGGTCGATACAATGGTATCCATTCCGTGTTCCCCGGCCTGTAATGCCAAAGTAGCGATCACATCATCCGCTTCCACGCCATCAATGATGAGCAATGGTAGCCCCATCGCGCGGATCAATTCGTGCAATACCGGAACCTGTTGACGGAGCTCGTCGGGCATCGGCGGTCGCGTGGCCTTGTACTCCGGATACATGTCGTGGCGAAATGTTTTACCCTTGGCATCGAACACAATCGCTACGTAGCCGGGGTCATAATCGGCCAGCAACCGCCGGATCATGTTGATAACACCGTACACCGCTCCCGTGGGCTCGCCGGAGGAGCTTGTGAGCTTGGGCAGAGCATGAAACGCTCGGTACAAGTAGGAGGATCCGTCGACGAGTATGAGTTTTCTGGCTTTATTCATGTGTCGTTAATTGTAAACACTAGCGAACTCTGTGATCCATTTCCGTCTATTTAGAGTACACCAGCTTTGGATCGTGGTGTTTGGGTGTTAATCTAGGTCAAAGCTCCCGGAGACATATCATCCATGCGCTATTTTGCCAACCTCATTACCATCGTTTTTTTCGCTGTCGGCCAATTCGCCCAAGCGCAAACGACTCCCGTTGAACCGCCAAGCACCGATCAGCAGACCGTTGAACGAGGCGCCGGAGAGGGCTCCGGTACCCTGGATATACGTGAATACGAGGAAGGTAGCCAAGCGATTACCGAGTACCGCCGATTCGGCCAGTTGTACATGCTGAAGGTGCAACCCAAAGGCGCGGCGCCATTATACATGATCGATCAATATGGCGACGGCGAATTGAACACGCGGCCGGCGGACTCTATCGAGGACAACGTCAACCTGCCCAAGTGGCGTTTAGGCAGTTTTTGATGCTCGAGTTTCGGCGGTGGGAACATTGCGCTGATATGACATCTCACCTTGCGTATTTCCAACAAACCCGATTGCGGTTGACACGCGCCAAACCTTATTTAGCGAAGCCTATCGAATCCCTGTTGTGACGGCGGTTAGGAAAAATCAGCATGCAGCCGCAACCGGTTGAGCTTGGCGAAGGACTGAATTGGTACACCTGCGGTTGGCGACTGTTCCGGCGCTATCCAGTCATCTGGATCGTAATGTTCTTGATCCTGGCCTTATTCAATCTCATTCTTGTGCTCATACCGGTGGTGGGTCAATTGGCGCTGGTGCTAGTGGGACCTGTGTTTTTAGGCGGTCTGTACCATGCCGCAAAAACTGTGGATGACGATGGACGGCTCGACATCAAGATGATGTTTAAAGGCTTTGTCGACAAGCCCAAAACTTCCTCGCTGTTAATACTTGGCGCGATGATGTTGGCCGTCACCATAGTGCTCACCCTGATCGCGGCAAGTCTGCTTGGTGGTTCTTTGATGACCGGTTATGTTAGCGGTAGCGATATCGCCGCAAAATTTTCCGCTGGTGCGAGCACCATCCTCGGGGTGTCAGTACTTTTGTTGTTGGAGGGCTTGATCATTACGGTGATGGTATATGCCGTTCCCCTCGTCATGCTCGATGACGTGGCGCCAATTGAAGCTGTTAAGTCGAGTTTCAAAGCTTGCCTGGTCAACATTGCGCCGTTTCTGCTTTTTGGCGTGATCTACCTGGTACTTGCGTTCTTGGCGGCAATCCCGTTCTTTCTTGGTTATCTGATTCTGATACCGGTGACGCTATGTGCCGCCTACTGCAGTTACAAAAGTGTATTTCGCTCATGAAATGTTTCCGCTTCGTTGCCGTTGTTTTCCTATTGCTCAGCGATGCCGCATGGTCTGCCGAAATTCGCTTTTACACAGTTAATAGCAGACAACAACAGAGCTTGGTTTCGCTGATCGCCGGCACTAGCAAGCCCGGTTGCCACAACTTTTTGACCAAACGCCGCGTGTACCGCATTTCACAGGTTGGATTCGAATATTGCCGGATTTTCGCGGAGAAGAACTGTGACGCTGAAGCCGTTGTGACAGCGCGTTGGAAAAATAAAAAACCGCCCACCGACAAGTTGACACCAGGGGCACGCTGGTTCTTGGCCGGGGAGCGAGGCACCAAGATCGGCTCCTGGGAATGCTATAAAATACCATGACCGTCGCGGTACAGGTCTACTACGGCGATGATCTCGGGCGTTACGCCTTTGGTGACGGCCATCCATTTGGTCCTGATCGCATTCAGGCCTTTTGGAAGGAGACTGTTAAACAAGGCCTCGACAAGCATGTGGACGTCGCCGCGCCGGTGCGCTGCAACGAGCAGGTATTAACCCGGTTTCACGAACCAGAATACGTCGCGCGGGTCAAGAGACAATCTGTCTCCGGTCAAGGATATCTCGATTATGGAGATACCCCGGCATTCCCGGGCATGTTCGAAGCTACCTGCTACGTTGTCGGCAGCGACCTCGAGGGATTGGCCCATGCCATGGACGGAAGTCATACACGAATCTTCGTTCCCATTGCCGGATTGCATCACGCGCGCCGCGACAACGCCGCTGGCTTTTGCGTTTTTAACGATGCCGGTATCTTGATTGAGACACTGAGACAAGTGTTTGCCGTCAAAAAGGTTGCCTATATAGACATCGATGCCCATCACGGCGACGGCGTATTTTATGCCTTTGAGTCCGACCCCGACTTGATTATTGCCGACATTCACGAAGACGGTCGTTTTTTGTATCCCGGCACCGGGTTTGCGAACGAAACCGGCAAGGGCGCGGCGCAGGGCACCAAACTGAACATACCCTTACCTCCCGGAGCTGACGATGCCGTGTTTTTCAACGTCTGGCCGAAGGTGGAGGAATTCCTGCGTCAGGGCAAACCGGAGTTTATCCTTTTACAAGCCGGAGCCGACAGCATCAAAGGAGACCCGATTACAGACATGGCGTTTTCACCTCAGGCCCACGCTCATACCGCGAACCGCCTGTGCACTCTCGCGGACGAATTTTGCCAGGGCCGAATCATTGCTATGGGGGGCGGCGGATATAACCGAACCAACCTCGCTTTGGGGTGGAACGAGGTGCTCAAAGCAATGATTGCTCAGTAAACCCTATCTTGCCCCCGCACAGCAGGGGAACCAGCCGCCCGACCCTGCGACTACGCTAAGGACAAGCACTGCGACTTCGCGCAGCACAAGTCCCTTCGCCAGCTGTCGGTATCCTTGGCGCAATATGCCGGTTAAGCACCGTCATGTTGCGACGATGCCGATCACTATCTGGATCCGTTACCGCCGGGACCTTTGCTATGGTGCGCACGTAGTGCTTTGGTAGCGCGAACTCGTTGGCGCCGGCTATCACGAACTGTTTGTACCAGTGATAGGGCGCTAGATCAGGATCAACGTAATCGCGATCTGCGACATACATATATGCCGCAACGCGGTCACCATTTACGTTTACCGGAATCTTGAGTTTCGAGTAACCCCTGCCTTCGAAGCTATCGAGTAAGACCTGCTGTGCCGCATCGATATGATAGACCACGCCATGTAAGACATCATTGGGATCCTCCGTGTGATAAGCGTCACATTTCGCCGAGCCGTCAACACTGCGCTTGTGAAACCGCAACTGATGGCCGGTTACTTCGCCCGTGACGCCAGCCGGAAACTCCCCTACACGAGCTCGCAACCTCGCGCTCAACATATTAGAGCCAAAGGCAAAATAGCGCATCGCGATATTTTTCTCCCCACAACGAGTGTGCATTGCAAGTGATTTTCCCGGGACTCCTTTCAGGCAGCAAGATCAGTCAGCACCCGATTGCGCCCTTGAGTCTTGGCTTGCGCAAGGATCCGCGTTGCTCGTGACAACAATTGATTTAGATCTTCGCCACGCCGGAAGACCGTAACCCCTATACTCACAGTGAGCCGGGCCTTGCGGCGGGTGGTGATCCCAATGTCGGTCTTGTAAACGGCAGATCGTATGCGTTCGGCGATTTGACCAGCGCCGTTCATATTGGTCTCCGGCAAGATTGCCAAAAACTTGTCTTCGTCATAGCGCCCGATCCGATCGGGCATTCTAATCGTTTCGGTCAATACCTCGGTGATGGTCTGCAGGGCGGAGTCGCGCGCTGTGTCGCCGTACTCGCTCACCAGCTCGTGCAGGTGGTCGATGCCGACTATAGCTACGGAGAGTCGGTTGCCATATCGATCGGCCAGTGCCATGAACTCGAAAAGCTTGACGGTGATGCCGTGACGGCTCAGGGTTTGTGTAAGCTCGTCCAGTTCGTCGACACGGCTGGTTTCGACGGCGTGTCTATCTAGCGGCTTCACCACCCACGTGTAGATCAGCGCTGTAAGGCCCACGGCGACCAAAGCGGTATAAGCTGCCGGCATCCACCATGAAGGCAGGCCCGCCCCCCAGATGCCGATGCCGAGAGCGGTGAATAATCCCGCAACGCTCGCCACCCCTAACCGCGTCAAGACCGTAACTGGGTTACGGTACGAGAATTTGGACATCTTTGCTTGGGCCCACCTGGTCTAATGTTAAGAAGTTACTTTAACAATATACACCAACCTGGTCTATGGTGTGCAATTTTGCTGGTCACAACATCTCCAGATTGGCGTAGGCCAACACCAGCCACTTGCTTCCCACGGCCTCGAAATTGACTTGCACGCGGGTGTATTGTCCGCGGCCTTCGATACTCAACACCACGCCATCGCCAAACTTCTGGTGGCGGACGTGGTCTCCTAGCCGCATACCGTTATCGGTTTCGTCGTCAGTGGAGGGCATATCCGCTTTCAGTGAAGGCCGCGTGGTAAAACCGCCGCGTACCTCTTCTATCAATTCGCTCGGGATCTCCCCGAGGAATCGGGACGGGCTGGTATAGGCCTCGCGGCCGTGTAAACGACGTACCTCTGCATAGGTGATATACAGCAGACGCATTGCGCGGGTCATGCCCACGTAACACAAGCGCCGTTCTTCCTCCAGACGTCCGGGTTCCTGTAACGAACGTTGGTGCGGAAACAATCCTTCCTCCATGCCGGTTAGGAACACAAATGGAAATTCCAATCCTTTCGCCGAATGTAAACTCATGAGTTGTACACAGTCCTCCCATTCCTTGGCCTGGGTATCACCCGCCTCGAGTGCTGCGTGGGTAAGAAAGGCCGTCAGCGCATCCATGTCATCTTCCGGATTGTGCTCAAAATTACGCGCTGCGTTCACCAATTCTTCCAGGTTCTCAACACGGGCTTCAGCCTTTTCTCCTTTTTCTTTACGGTAGTGATCAATGAGTCCGCTTTGATGCAGCATGATGTCCGTCTGGGCCACCAACGGTAGCCCAGTGACCTGCGTGTTGATATCGTTAATCAGCTTTATGAAACGAGACAGCGCCTGCGTGCTGCGCGCCGTTAATTGGTGGCTATGGATCAATGCCAATGCCGCATCCCACAGTGCCACCTGATTTATACGCGCATATTCGCGTACTTGCTCCAAAGTCTTATTTCCGATACCGCGGGTAGGAACATTAACTATACGTTCGAATGATGGGTCGTCCTGGCGGCTGGCCACCAATCGCAGATAGGCAAGGACATCTTTGATCTCAGCGCGTTCGAAAAAGCGCAATCCACCGTAGACCCGATACGGCATACCGACGTCCAGCAATATTTGTTCGAACACCCGCGACTGGGCATTGGAACGATACAAGATTGCCGCCTCAGACCTACGCTGACCAGTCTCCGCCCAGGACCGGATTCGGTCCACCACGAACCGCGCTTCGTCGACTTCGTTGAACGCCGCATACAGCCGCACCGGTTCGCCATCATCACCTTCTGTCCACAGGCTTTTGCCCAATCGCCCTTTGTTGTGATCAATCACCGCATTGGCGGCAGTGAGGATCGTGCTGGTAGAGCGGTAGTTCTGTTCCAGCCGGAAAACCGTGGTTCCTGGAAAGTCCTTTTCGAACTGCAATATGTTTTCGATACGCGCCCCCCGCCAAGCGTAGATGGACTGGTCATCGTCGCCTACCACGAAAATATTGCGGTGTTGCTGTGCCAACAATTTCAACCACTCGTACTGAATGGCGTTAGTGTCCTGGAATTCGTCCACGAGAATATGCTGAAAACGTTGCTGATAACGTGCCCGCAACAATTCGTTGTTCTTCAACAGTTCGAACGCTCGTAACAACAGTTCGGCAAAATCAACCAGCCCGAAGCGCTGGCACAACTCTTCGTAGGTCTGGTATACCTGCAATAGTTGACGCTGTTGCGTATCGTGGGTCTCGGGGATGTGTTGTGGCCGACGGCCTTCTTCTTTGTGCCCGTTGATGAACCACTGGATCGATTTTGGCGGCCAAAACGTCCCCATCCACATTCCGCTAACCGGGTAGCCGAGGATTTCCTCTATGCGCCCGCGCATCTCCTGGGCTGCTTTGTTGGTAAAGGTTACCGCCATAACCGACAATGGCGATACCTGGTGGACTTGAACCAGCCACGCCACACGATAGGTCAGTACCCGGGTTTTACCGCTACCGGCACCTGCCAATATCAGCAATGGCCCCGGCGATGACGACACTGCGTCGCGTTGTGCCTCATTTAGCTGTTCAAAGATATGGGAGACATCCATGGCTACCAACTACTGTGTGCTCACAATCACCGTATAAGACCGTCGTATGGTGAGATGGGATCCCTACTCAACAGTCACTGATTTGGCTAGGTTCCGCGGTTTGTCGACATCGGTTCCCTTGATCACCGCAACATGATAGGCGAGCAGTTGCAGGGGAATGGTGTAGATAATTGGAGAAATGCAGTCGTCCACCGGGGCAACGTCAAAAACGTGGCTGTCCTCGTCGCTGATTATGCCGGACTGGGGGTCGGCAAAAACAAATAGTTTACCGCCCCGGGCGCGGACCTCTTGAATGTTCGACTTTAGCTTCTCCAGCAACTGGTTGTTCGGCGCCACCGCTACTACCGGCATATTACCGTCGACCAGGGCCAGGGGGCCATGTTTGAGTTCGCCTGCGGCATACCCTTCGGCGTGAATGTACGAGATTTCTTTGAGCTTTAAGGCCCCCTCCAGGGCCACCGGATAATGGGCACCGCGGCCCAGAAACAGCACATTTTGTTTATCGGCAAACTGCTCGGCAATACCGCGGATTTGTTCATCGAGCGCAAGGGCTTGATCGATCTTTGCCGGCAAAGTGCGTAACTCACCAATCAGCCTTGCCTCATCCCGCGCGCGCAGCCCATGGCGACGCGCTAACGCAATCGTTAACAGAATCAATGCGGTAAGTTGGGCGGTAAACGCTTTGGTGGAAGCAACACCGATCTCGGGCCCGGCATGGGTCATGAACGCAATATCCGATGCGCGCACCAAAGAACTCTCCGGGACATTACAAATAGTGAGTGAATGTTGATAACCACTTTTTCGCGCATATTCCAAAGCCGCCAAGGTGTCCGCGGTCTCTCCGGATTGGGAGATGGTGACGAACAACGTGTTGGGTCGCACGACCTGGGGGCGATAACGAAACTCGCTGGCGATCTCGGCATCACACGCGACCCCGTGCCACGCCAGCCAGTACTTGGCGACCAACGCAGCATGATAACTGGTGCCACAGGCAACGATTTGCACTGCATCGGTTGCGTCGAATATATCGGTTGCTCGATGCCCGAAGGACGCGTCCAATAGTCGTTCGCCGGTGATACGGCCCTCCAGCGTGTCAGCCACCGCGCTGGGTTGTTCAAAAATCTCCTTGAGCATGAAGTGCCGGTATTCACCTAAATTGACCGCATCCACGGTCAAGGTGGACTTTTGCACCCCACGCTCTGCGCGCTTACCACTGCGATCGTAGATCTTGACTCCGTCGCGGGTAATATCTGCCACGTCCCCATCTTCGAGCACAATGTAGTCCTGAGTCTCCGACAGCAGGGCCGCTATGTCAGAGGCGATAAAGGATTCTCCATCGCGTATACCGATCAGTAACGGTGGACCGTTGCGCGCCGCCAATAGGCGTCCCGGTTCGCGCGTGCTGATGACGCCCAAGCTGTACGCCCCCTCGAGCTGCGCAATGGCGGCCTGTACCGCGACCAATAGATCTTTCCCCTGGTCCAGGTGGCCGTAGATCTGGTGTACGATCACCTCGGTGTCGGTATCCGAGGTGAATTCAAAACCGATTTCGCGTTGCTGCTGGCGTAATGATTCGTGATTTTCGATAATGCCGTTGCACACGACGGCCACGGTACCCCGGCAGATATGAGGATGGGCGTTGCTCTCGGTGACGCCTCCATGTGTCGCCCAACGCGTATGCGCAATACCGGTCACACCCGCGATCTGGTCGTGACTCAATGCGGGTTCCAATTCTTTAACCCGGCCGACCTTGCGGGTTCTTGCGAGGTGCCCGGTGTCATCGATGACCGCGACACCGGCGGAATCGTAGCCGCGGTATTCGAGCCGCCTCAGTCCTTCGAGTAGCACCGGCACCACATCACGACCGGCCACCGCTCCGACTATTCCACACATATCGAACACCCCATGGTGGTCAGCTGATACCCACGTTATCGCTTAGTGTCCTTGCGGGGACGTCGCCATCCGGTAACATGCCGCTGCCGGGCTCTGGTGACAGCAAGAGTTCGCTCCGGGACATCGCTGGTTATCGTGGACCCCGCGCCTACGGTGGCACCTTGCTCAATTTTCACCGGCGCAACAAGCTGGCTGTTGGAGCCTACGAACACGTCGTCCCCAATCTCGGTGCGGTGTTTACGCGCGCCATCGTAGTTGCATGTAATGACCCCGGCGCCGATGTTGGTATTTCGACCCACGGTAGTATCGCCCACGTAACTCAAATGGTTCACTTTTGCGCCTGCGCGAAGCTCACTATTCTTGATTTCGACAAAATTCCCGATATGCACCTGCTCTTCAATGGCGGCACCGGGACGAATACGCGCAAACGGACCAATCCGGGCACCGGCGCCGATAGTCGCCTGCTCGATGACACAGTTCGCGAGCACCACCACGTCGTCGCCTATCGATACGTTCCGGATCACGTTATTGGGGCCAATGCTGACACGATCGCCCAGCGCAACCGCGCCTTCCAGCACCACGTTGATGTCCAGTACACAATCACGCCCCGCGGTTACCTGACCACGAATATCGAGCCGGTCGGGATCGATGACCGTCACCCCATGGTTCATCAGCACCTCTGCCCAGCGGCGCTGATAGACCCGCTCCAACAGCGCAAGGTCTTGTCGGCTGTTGACACCTAGCACTTCTTCCTTTGTCGGAGCCACCAGACCATGGATCACAACATTGTCTTGATTGGCCAACGCTGCCACATCAGTTAAATAAAATTCCTCCTGGTCATTTTGATTGGTGACCCGCGCCAACCAGCGCCCTAATGCCGGTACCGGCGCCACCAGGATACCCGTGTTAACCTCATTAATCGCGCGCTGATCGTCGGTGGCATCCCGTTCCTCGATGATGCCCTCAATACGTCCTTCACTATCGCGCAGAATCCGCCCGTAACCGGTGGGATCGTCCGGTATTGCGGTCAACAGAGACACGCCACTTTGCCCGGCACGGTTGATCAGGGCGCGGAGTGTTTCGCAACGCACCAGCGGCACGTCGGCATACATCACCAATACCAACGCATCCCGGGAAGCCCCCGGCAACGCCTGTTGCACCGCGTGACCGGTACCTCGTTGCTCGGCTTGCACCACCCAGCGTACCGCGTCGCCGCCGGTCGCCGCTCGCACCGACTCGATGTCTTGGCTGCACACTACATGGATGGCCCGGGGATTGAGTGCCGTCGCCGTTTCGAGTACATGGCTGATAAGCGGCCTGCCCGCTAGGGTGTGCAATACCTTGGGCAGGTCGGATTGCATCCTCTTGCCCTTACCGGCAGCGAGAACGATGACTTCGAGGTTCATTAGCCTGTCAGGTGGGTAACTGCGCGTCGCGGGAAAAGATACTATACCACTGGCCGGGGGTGCGTGTAGACGATTTAGTGCCTACTGGACAGCCGACAGATCCGGATCGGCCTGCCCGGTTCTAAGTTCTTCGTCGTTCGCGTTGCGAATACCGACTACCGTGACCTCATAGGTCAGGCCCTTACCCGCCAACGGATGGTTCGCATCCACCGTCAACCGGCCATCCTCAATCTTGGTGACACGGAACTGGCGCCGATCGCCCTGTTCATTTTCAGCTTCGAACTCAGCACCGACGTAACATAATTCCTCTGGTACGTTGTCGAGCACATCGATAAAGGTCAAGGATGAGTCGTGCTCTCCGAACGCTTCCACTGCGCTCAGGGTGACCACCGCCCTATGGCCGACGGTGCGGCCTTCCAGGGCGTGCTCGATTTGTGGGAACAGCGAACTTTGCCGGCCGTGAATATAGGCAACGGGCAGATCACGGTACTCGCAGATCTCACCACTGTCATCGCGGATCACGTAAGTAAATGACACCACCGTGCCGGTCTTGATGGTCGCTGACATCAGGAGTCTTCCGAGGCCCGTGAGTGCGCGCCGGCGGGTCTAACCCCGTCCTCGTTTGCGAAGTTTTTGAATAGCACGCAGTTGGGCCGCCGCCTGTACCAGTTCGGCCTTGGCCTTGGCGTAATCCATCTCCGATTTACGGTCCTTCATCTCTTGTTCGGCCTGCTTCTGCGCTTCCAGCGCCGCAGCTTCGTCAAGGTCGGTGGCGCGTATCGCCGTGTCCGCAAGCACGGTAACGACATGAGGTTGCACCTCCAATAAGCCACCGGAAACAAAAAAGAACAGCTCTTCTCCTGCCGGGGTTTCGATCCGAATCTCACCCGGCCTGAGGCGGCTCAACAAAGGCGCATGACGAGGATAGATCCCGACCTCGCCCATTTCTGCAGGCGCATACACCACCGTTGCTGGTCCAGAATGAATCTCTTCTTCGGCGCTGGCGATGTCTACGTGAATTGTCATTGCCATTCGTTCCTTCCTCTCTCAACTACGCGACGGTCTTGGCCTTTTCCGGCACCTCTTCGATCGCGCCTACCATGTAGAACGCCTGTTCGGGATACTGATCCATT
>CAMYNX010000188.1 GCA_947259875.1 uncultured Gammaproteobacteria bacterium
TATCGACCGCAAACATGGCCGTGCACGATTGTCTTATTCGCATCCGGCGTTGGAACCGATTCTCAAACCCACCTACGGGGTGATTCTCTACCAGGAACAGGTCATGGAAATCGCCAAGGTATTGGCCGGCTATTCGTTGGGTTCCGCGGATCTACTACGGCGGGCGATGGGTAAGAAAAAACCCGAGGCAATGGCGCGTCAACGCGAGGGATTTCTGCGGGGGGCCCATGAACGCGGTGTGGAAGAACCCATTGCCAACCGTATCTTTGACTTGATGGAAAAGTTTGCGGGATATGGATTCAACAAGTCGCATTCCGCGGCTTATGCGCTGATTACGTATCACACTGCATGGTTAAAGGCGCACTATCCCGCTCAATTTATGGCCGCCGCTTTGTCCGCTGACATGGAACACACAGACAAAGTTGTTACCTTGATTGCCGAGTGCCGCGAGATGGGCTTAGACGTGCTTAACCCGGATGTCAATCATTGCCAGTTCGCATTTGAGGCTACGCAGGACGGTAAGATTCTTTATGGCCTAGGCGCGGTAAAAGGTATTGGCTACGCGGTGATAGAGGCAGTTATTGAAGCCAGGAACCAAGGCGATGAGTTTCGTGACCTATTCGATCTGTGTGATCGCGTCGATGTCAAACGCGTCAATCGACGAGCGATGGAATCATTGATCAAGTCGGGAGCCCTTGACAGTTTAGGTCCCCACCGCGCCAGCTTGATGGCGAGTTTAACAACCGCATTGAATGTAGCAGGACAACAGTCGAGCGATCGTAGTGCCGGGCAGACGGATTTTTTTGGTGTGTCGGCGCCGCAACAGACGGTACGGGCCTATCGAGACGCGCCAGAATGGAGTAAAGAACTGGTGCTCGCTGGAGAAAAGGAGACCCTCGGTCTATACCTGAGCGGACACCCCATCGATGCTTACCGAGCCGAATTAGCACAGGTTACAGACGCGTGCCTTTCTGAGTTAAGACCGTCAGAAGACCGAAATGTCGTAGTTGCTGGATTGGTAGTGGGTTTGCGGATGATGAACACCCGCCGTGGTGACCGCATGGCTTTTGTTACTTTGGACGATAAGACAGCGAGACTGGAAATTGCCGTGTTTTCCGAGTTATTTTCCAAATCGCGTGATGCGCTACGCAAGGACAACTTGTTGATCGTGCAGGGATCAGTGAACGTTGACGAGTATACTGGCGGGTTTAAGATGGCGGCCGAGCATATTTATGATATCGATGAAGCGCGTAACATCTTTGCGACAAAATTGGTGATCCGGCTTACTCCGGACAAAATTAGTCAGGATTTATACAAGGTCTTGGAAAATACACTGGAAAGTAGTGCGACGGGTGGCTGCCGGGTAGTTTTTCAATATGTCACGCCTTCGGAACAGGTGACATTACCTGCAGGACAGCGTTGGCGCGTGTGCCCAACCGGTCAATTGCTGAAAGATGTCGAGGATCTGGTGGGGGAAAACGCAGCTTGGTTGGTCTACAAGCCGATCACATTTATCGACGCTACGCCGGTTGCTTCGACTGGATAATGATCGCGATGGGTAGACGGCCACTTTGTAAATAACGTAATCACACGTGTAATATATTTTTATGGATCTAAATTTCCTCGATTTTGAACAACCGATCGCCGAGTTGGCGGCAAAGATCGACGAACTACGTCATGTAGGTGTGGGTGATGAAATTAACATCAGCGATGAGATTGCTCGTTTACAGAAAAAAAGTGAGAAGCTCACCGAAAGTATATTTGCATCGCTAACACCTTGGCAGATTGCGCAGTTGGCGCGTCACCCTCAACGGCCTTATCCGCTTGACTACATTCCCCGTATCTTTACTGGCTTTCAGGAATTGCACGGCGACCGAATGTATGCCGATGACCACGCCATCGTCGGTGGATTAGCATGTCTTGAGGAGCGAACGGTGATGTTGATCGGCCATCAGAAAGGACGGGACACGAATCAAATGGTGTACCGTAACTTCGGTATGCCGCGGCCCGAGGGTTACCGAAAAGCGCTTCGACTGATGCGCTTAGCAGAGCGATTTCATCTACCGCTGATCACGTTGATCGATACGCCAGGGGCATATCCTGGAGTTGGTGCCGAGGAGCGTGGACAAAGCGAAGCCATCGCACGCAACCTTTATGTTATGGCGGAACTGGAAATACCCATTGTGTCCGTTGTTATAGGCGAAGGCGGGTCGGGGGGTGCCTTGGCAATTGGTGTGTGCGACCGCTTATTGATGCTGCAATATGCGACTTATTCCGTCATTTCGCCAGAAGGATGTGCATCCATTCTGTGGAAGAGTGCGGACCGGGCTGCGGATGCCGCTGATGCAATGGGGTTGACCGCAGATCGTCTGAAAAAGTTAGACCTGATAGACCACGTTCTTCTCGAACCATTAGGCGGTGCGCACCGAGACGTCGATAAGATGTCGCAGACGTTGAAGCATGCGTTGATCAAAGAAGTGGATGAATTGTCGGAATTGTCCACCGACGAACTCATTGAACAGCGACACAACCGTCTAATGGAACTGGGGAAATTTCAACAACAGGGATGATTGATTTGCACGAGAGCAACTGGCGAAAAATCGACGCGCAGACGCTGTACCTCACGCTCTTCAATACACTTCGACTCCCTAATGACGCCAGGATACATGTTGGCGTTAGCGGTGGTCTGGATTCTGTGGTCCTGTTGCATCTCTTAGCCACACTTCGAAAATTTACTGAAATTTCGCTGACCACCCTGCACGCCCACCATGGGTTACACCCTGACGCCGACAAGTGGCAAGAATTTTGTGAAGGGCTTTGTGCAAAATGGTCGGTAACGTTTAAGACCTGCCACCTAGATGTTGACGTCAAGGATGGGGAGGGGTATGAGGCCAGTGCGCGCAAAGCCCGTTACCGTTGGTATGCATCCATTGTGAAACCAACAGATTATCTGCTGCTTGCGCACCAACGCGACGATCAGGCCGAGACAGTGTTGCTCAATCTACTGCGTGGCGCCGGTATCCGCGGACTCTCTGCCATGAGTCTAACGTCCACTTTCGAATGCCGCAGGGTCGTAAGGCCTCTATTGGGCTACGATCGGCAACAGCTGGTTGCATACGCGGCTGAGCACCAGCTGCAGTGGGTTGAGGACGCGTCAAACCGCGACATCACTTACTCCAGGAATTACCTGCGCCATCAGATCGTCCCTCTATTACGAGAACGATGGCCGGCGGTGAGCGGGGTGTTGGCCCGCACCGCGGAGCGCATGCGGCGGACCCAGATACTATTGGAGGAGGTCGCGGCTGCTGACCTGCAACTCACGGAGTCACAATCTGTGGAGGCTTTGGCCGGAATCGGCTACAAACTGAGCTTATCAGGATTAGGGGATCTGTCAGACAGCCGTTTCGGTAATCTGCTGAGCTACTGGCTGCGGACCCGGGGTTTTAGATCCCCGTCGCACCGGCAAATGGATCGGGTGATCGCCGAGTTGATCCGCCGGAGTGGGTCCACGAGCGCGATTAACCGTTGGCCAGGTACCGAGGTGCGTAGATACGAGGACTGGTTATATGTGCTGCGGCCGTTGCCGCAACCGGTCGCGATGGGCACACGGCGCTGGGATATCGAGCAGCCGTTAATCGTCCCAGAGCTGAACATGAAAATGGTGGCGGTTCCGGTACACGGAGCTGGACTGGCTCGGGCACGCATCACAACACCGTTGGTCATACGCTGGCGCCGAGGTGGGGAGCGTTGTCGATTGGCCAACCGGGTCCATCGCCAAAAGTTGAAGAAATTACTTCAAGAACGCCGTGTACCACCCTGGGTACGAGAGCGTATTCCGTTGGTGTGTGTGGGGGATGAAATTGCGGCGGTGGTTGATTATTGGTATTGCGATCCGTTTGTTGCGGGGCCGGGAGAAGCGGGTATCGAGATCAAACTTTGTGCATTGTCGGATCAAACTTCCACTATCCATTTGTAGAAAGCGGCCGGCTTTGGTAAGCTGTTCTCCCGTCCGGGAACACGTTCTGTGGCCCCGTTTGATGTAGCATTCATGGCAAAGTACATCTTTATTACTGGTGGTGTCGTGTCTTCCTTGGGGAAAGGCATTGCCGCGGCTTCCCTGGGCGCGGTATTGGAGTCCCGCGGACTGAAGGTCACGCTGCTCAAGCTCGATCCTTACATCAATGTTGATCCCGGTACCATGAGTCCGTTTCAGCACGGCGAGGTGTACGTCACCGCAGATGGGGCGGAAACAGATTTGGATCTTGGACATTACGAGCGTTTTGTACGTACTACGATGGGGCAGCGCAATAACTTTACCACCGGTCAGATTTACGAGCGTGTGATTCGCAAAGAGCGGCGGGGAGACTACCTGGGAGGTACCGTCCAAGTCATTCCTCATATTACCGATGAGATCAAGCAGTGTATCCGGGAAGGTGCCAAAGGCGCGGAAGTGGCGCTGGTCGAGATCGGAGGTACGGTAGGCGATATCGAATCATTGCCATTCCTGGAAGCGATACGTCAAATGCGAATTGAACTCGGCGGTGACCACGTTGTTTTCATTCATCTTACGCTGGTTCCAAGAATCGTCGCTGCCGGGGAGATCAAGACCAAGCCTACCCAGCATTCGGTAAAAGAACTGCGCAGCATTGGTATTCAACCGGATGTTTTGATCTGTCGCGTGGGCGAACCACTCCCTAACGATGCGCGCAGAAAAATCGCGCTGTTTACAAACGTCCCAGAGAACGCGGTAATTTCTGCGGTGGATGTTGATAATATTTATAAAATCCCAGAGATTTTTCGCGACCAAGGGCTCGACACAATTGTAGTAAAACAATTATTGGTTGATGCCAAAGACGCCGACCTTTCGGAGTGGGAGCAGGTTGTCTATAAAGGAAACCACCCGACTCAAGAGGTGACAGTTGCCTTGGTCGGCAAGTATGTCGATCTGACCGAATCTTATAAATCTTTATCCGAAGCGTTGATACATGCTGGGATTCATACACGCACCAGTATCAAAATTAATTATGTGGATTCCGAGTATATCGAAACAGAAGGAACCGACATTCTGGCCGACGTAGATGCTGTTTTGGTCCCCGGCGGTTTTGGCGAACGAGGTATCGAGGGCAAGATTCTGGCTGTGCAGCACGCCAGGGAACACAACATACCGTATCTTGGAATCTGTCTGGGTATGCAGCTATCGGTGATCGAATTTGCGCGCCACGTAGCCGGCCTAACGAACGCACACAGTACCGAGTTTGATTCCCAGACGATGCATCCCGTCATTGCCTTGATTAACGAATGGACTAATGAAGACGGCACATTGGAGCAACGCAGCCAAGACTCCGATCTAGGCGGTACGATGCGATTGGGTGAGCAGACGTGTTTATTGACTACAGGTACACGAACCCGCACCGCGTATGAAAAAGATAAAATTGTCGAACGGCATCGGCATCGATACGAGTTCAACAATAGATATCGAAGTGTTCTCGAAACAAACGGTTTGGTGATTGCCGGTGTGTCAAACGACGATCTGGTCGAGGTTATCGAGTTGTCAGATCATCCATGGTTTGTTGGTTGTCAGTTTCATCCAGAATTCACCTCCTCGCCCCGGGACGGACATCCGTTATTCTCCGGATATATCACGGCAGCGCGCGATTATCATGAGCGCAGAACACGCGGAGATCATGCGCCTGATACGCAGGTCGTCGCACAGTGAAGCTGGGTAACGCCGAAGTCGGTCTGGACCAGCCGTTTTTTCTGATTGCCGGTCCGTGCGTAATTGAATCGCAGCAAATGGCAATCGACACTGCTGCTGAATTAAAAGATATCACCACTCGTCTACAAATGACGTTTGTGTATAAATCATCTTACGACAAGGCGAACCGCAGTTCGCCTACATCCTATCGGGGCCCCGGTCTGGATCAGGGCTTGAAAATCTTGGAGGAAGTACGTCAGCAAACGGATGTGTTGGTATTGACCGATGTGCACTCCTCGGCGGAGGTTGCCGCCGCATCGGAGGTAGTAGACGTATTGCAGACCCCTGCATTTCTGTGCCGGCAAACTGATCTGATCGAAGCTGCAGCAGCCAGCGGAAAACCCGTCAACATCAAGAAAGGTCAGTTCTTAGCGCCCGAAGAGATGAGTAACGTTGTGGAAAAAGCCGTGGCTGCTGGAGGACAGGACAGAATTATGGTATGCGAGCGTGGCACATCATTTGGATACCACAATCTTGTCGTCGACATGCGATCGCTGGCAATCATGCGAAATACCGGTTGTCCGGTGATCTTTGACGCCACGCATGCGGTGCAACTCCCCGGCGGGCTGGGATCGCGCTCCGGCGGCCAACGGGAGCATATACCGCTGTTGGCGCGGGCTGCGGTTGCCGCCGGTGTGTCGGGCTTGTTCATGGAAACCCATCCTGATCCTGATCGCGCCCTGAGCGATGGTGCAAATGCCTTGCCGCTGGACCGGTTAGAGCAACTGCTCATCACGCTGAAAACATTGGATGACGCAGTGAAACAAAAAGCATTTATGGAAAACAATTTGATTTGAATCCATCACTCGACGCCGTCTGGGAATAACAAAGATGACAACCATAACTCGTATTCACGCTCGAGAAATACTGGACTCTAGAGGTAATCCGACCATCGAGGCCGAGGCCACACTAAAGGATGGCTCCACAGGTACGGCAGCGGTACCGTCGGGCGCGTCCACCGGCTCTTTGGAGGCCCTGGAGTTGCGCGACAATGACCCAAAACGGTATGGGGGGAAAGGGGTGCGCAAGGCGGTCGCCCACGTTAACGGCGAGATCCAGGAAGAGTCATCATCAGCCACTGTATCGTTATTTGGCCACGATATACGGCCAGGAAGATCAGTTACAGATGCCGGTGCCGCAGATGAATGTCATAAATGGGGGCGCCCACGCAGACAACGCCATTGATTTTCAGGAATTCATGATTCTACCGACTGGACCGGCACGTTTCTCTGAGGCGCTGCGGGTCGGTGCCGAAGTGTTTCATGCCCTAAAAAAAGTACTGCGCAACAAAGGTCTCAGTACCGCAGTGGGGGACGAAGGTGGATTTGCACCGGAGATTGGAGACAATGAGGCCGCGGTACAAGTATTGTTAGAGGCGATAGCGCAGGCAGGTTATCAACCGGGTAAGGACTTGATGATCGGTTTGGATGTTGCCAGTTCGGAATTCTGCACTGACGGACATTATTCGTTGGAAGCCGAAGGCAAGAAGATGGGATCGAATGAATTTGCCGAATATATTCAAGCATGGGTGGAAAGATATCCAATCGTGTCAGTAGAAGATGGCATGGCAGAAAACGACTGGGACGGATGGGCCACCTTGACAAGCCGTATTGGCAATCGAGTACAGTTGACCGGAGATGATATCTTCGTGACCAATACCGAAATACTCAAAAAGGGAATCGAACTTGGTGTTGCCAATGCTATTCTGATAAAGCTCAATCAGATCGGCACTCTCACCGAAACCTTCGCCGCAATCAGGATGGCTCAGCAAGCGGGCTACCGCACCACCATCTCGCATCGT
>CAMYNX010000189.1 GCA_947259875.1 uncultured Gammaproteobacteria bacterium
GAGGAGATCGTTGGCCGTTGTATAGAGGAAGGTCTGGTTGGCGGGGAAGGATTTGCGACCGATGCGAGCGTGATCAAGGTCGACGCGAATCGTCATCGCAAGAGACTCAGAAGGAAAGAATCAATGGGTCAGACTGCTTGGTTTTAAGGTGATGAATATGCTTCGGGAATGTCGTCACGAGATTGATTGCATGTCTCTACATATTGTGGCATCAGCCAAGGCCTTATAGATCTAGGATTTCGAACGATAGCACTTCCACTTAGTGGGACAGCAGTGGGTGCGACCCCTATTGGAGGAAAGGTGTGACGACTATATCTGACCTTGTGTTTACTGGTTATCAAGCAAGCGGGTTAGCAAACTTGTGTGCAATGCAGACAGAATACTATGCCCGCGATTGGGGCTTTGGCCATTTGTATGAATCCGTTGTCGCCTCAGATATCGGCGAGTCTCTCCGACGGTATGATCCTAAACACGACTTTGTGCAACTGGTTTTACTAGTGGGGGAAGTAAAAGGCGGCATTGTTATTAACAGTCGGGATGGACAACAAGCGCAACTTCATTGGTTTATTCTGCACGATGCGTTAAGAGGGTTGGGCGCTGGAAGAAAGTTGATTATGGCGGTAATGGAATTTTTAAAAGACCAGGAAATTCCACATGTCTATCTCACCACATTTGATGGACTCAATGCTGCCACGTATCTCTATGAAGAAACCGGATTCAAACTAGTGGAAGAACAATTTGCGTCAACCTGGGGTCGAGAGATCAAGGAGCAACGATTAGAGTGGTCAGACAATTATTTCAAGAAATGAATAGATCTCCAACCCCTCGTGACTGTCTATATTCGAATTCGGATATGTCTGCTGCGATGCAGCACTATTGACTTGTATGTCCGCGGTTGAGCGTGCGCCGGGCCTTAGCAAATAAAAGTTGGAACGAATGAATCGCCAGGCTTTCACTTTGGCCTAAAGATCTTTTGCGAACTCGCGCATGCGGCGACGCATGCCCTCATCCGGCATCCTGCCGCTACCGGCCTCCATGTTGTCAACCAAGTGGCGAGGATTGCTGGTCGCTGGAATTACGCAGGTCAGCGCAGGATGCGCGAGTATGTATTTGAGTGAAAATTGCGCCCAGCTTTCACAGTCAAAGTCCGCAGCCCAGTCCGGCAGGGCTTTGTCCTTCACCCGCCTGAACAGCGCACCATTTTCGAACGGCCTGTTCGCAATCACTGCGATGCCCCGGTCTGCGGCGAGAGGCAGTAGCCGCTCTTCCGCATCAGGTTCAGTGAACGAGTAGTTGAGCTGCACAAAGTCCAGCTGTTCCGTGCGCATGAGTTGCTCCAATTCCTTGAACGCCGACACACGAGAATGGGTTATGCCGACGTAGCGAACCCGGCCGGCGTCCTTCCAGCGGCGTTGATTGTGCAGCTGGGTTTTCACATCCACCAGACTGTGCACCTGGATCAAGTCCAGCGGGCGCTTTTTTAAAAGCCGTTCCGAGGTTTGGAACTGGTTCTCCCCGGACTGCCGTCCGCGGGTCCGGACCTTGGTGGCGACAAACGTCTTTTCAGTAATTCCAAGACCGTTCATGAGATCGCCCAAGACCTGCTCAGCATTCCCGTAACCAGGGGCGGTATCGATCAGGCGCCCGCCTAAATCGACAAACAAGCGCAGTACTTCCCGTAGTTGTTCGACATTTTCACCAGCGGATTCGAATTCGTCAGAGGTGCCAAGACCCACTGCCGGTAGAATCTCTCCAGTACTGGGAATGGCACGCAACAACATGGGCTGCTTCTGCGCTGCTCTGGAGCCGACCATGGGCCAGGACAGGCCACAAGCGAGCAATAGTTTCAAGATGGTGCGCCTGTCGATTTGGGGGACGCGGTGCATATTCAGTATTTTACGCTGCAACCCTAAGGACGTATACCCGGATGCGAAACCTCCTAACCATAAAGCGGAAGGTCGGAATGGGTCGTTGGACGTTTCCAAAAGCTTTCTGAATGTCTCTTCTGAGTAGTATACACAAGACCTAAATTCGTCGAAATTTTTGGCTTCTGTACGTCCGCGCATGGCCGAACCCGGAGCTTCGCTGCAGTGCCGCAAAAACCTTTTCTCACAGCGGGCGCTAAATGCGTGCTCCCGACCCGTCCCGGACCTCCAAGGTGTAGCGCCTTCAATGTCTGCTTTGGATGAGGACGCGTGTTCTTGGTCATTAACAAGATTTTCGAGCAATGCGGCGGTACCGTCAAGATGATCGCTTGTACCGAACAACGGGTAGTCATCCGAAAGATTCTCGATCATCTTGAACAACCGCCAATTCCACCCAACCGCTGCCCCCCGCCCAGGCCGCCCCTGGCGCCTTCACCGGATCGAGCTTGAATTCAACACCGACTCAGGGAAGCGATGCGCACCGAGACATCGTTTGGATGTGCTCGCGCACAAAAAAGGCAAACCCTCGAAAAAACGCCTTCTGCATCACAACAAGGCAGACTCGAAACGGGTGTGAGGGAAAACGACACCCAATCAACGCATTGCCCCCCTAGATGCATGACCCGCACACCGCCCGCAGGTAGTTCTCACCGAGAGACCGCTCGTTTATCCTTTCTATCCGTTGAGAATTTACCCAAGTAAGTTAACTATCCGCGGGGTCATCCTATTTTTCGGTATAGGTAAAGACACCGTCCCAGGCGGGACCCGGGGGATCGACGGCAAACCGCTCCAGCCGTTTCAGGTAGACTTGATAAAGCAAACAAGCGGGAGCCTTGGACGAAAGGCTGCTGAAGCGAGCGCGTGCTGTTTCCCACTGCCGGGCGCGATAGGCATGCAGCGCAACATGATAGTCTTCCAACTCCAGCATGACGTCTTCGGCCAATCTGTCCTTGTGGCCGAGTGGCTCGTATATGGCGACGCTGTTCGCCTTCCCCATCACACGGACTAAGTCCAACTCACGATAAACGAATTGTGGCGCCGCAGCCTGGGTGGCGACGCTGACAACGATCGCGACGCCGTAGTTCTTGCTTAGCGCCTCGAGGCGAGAGGCGAGATTCACGCCGTCACCGATGACGGTGTAATTCATGCGTGTCGTGGAGCCCATATTTCCAGCCACAACACGCGCGGTATTGACGCCTACACCGATACGTAATCGGGGCCACCCCCGTGTTTCGAAATCTTCATTCAATCCTTTCAGTTGCTCGCACATACCGAGCGCCGTGCTCACCGCCCGAACGGCATCGTCATCATGGCTGAGCGGCACACCATATAGCGCCATCATACAGTCGCCGACAAACTTGTCGACAACGCCGCTGTTGGCTTCCACAACGGCGCTGACCTTGGTGAGGTAGTTGTTGAGCCATTGAAGAATCTGTTTGGGCGATCGATTTTCACACAGACCGGTAAAGTCGCGAATATCTGCAAACAGAATGCTTACGTCACGTTCCTCGCCACCAAGCTCTATGTCCTTGGTCAGCAGTTCCTCTGCGATTTCGGGGGACACGACTTTACCAAGCAGGTCGCGTACCCGGTCGCGTTCTGCAAGGCCACGCCCCATGTGATTGAAAGTGTCGGCGAGAACACCGATTTCGTCTTGCCGATCGATTGCAACGGATTGCTGATAGTCTCCCTCCGCAATACGGCGCACGCCGGCGGCAAGCTTGCGTACCGGCTGCGTAACTGTCCGTGCGATCAATGCCGCCCCAATCACCGATAGCACGATACCCACCGCAAAGAGCCCAGTCAGAACGACGCGCAAACGGAGATAGGGCTTCAATGCCTCGTTAAGCGGCCTCTGCAAAACAGCAACCACCTGATTCACCGGTGCATCAATCAGCGGGGTGACCAGAGATACGTAAGTCTCGTTGTCCAGCGCAAATTCGCTGCTTTGTCCGATCTCCCACGAAGTGCTGGAGAGCGCATCGGGCAAACGGGTGCTGGAGGACGCCGACAGGGTGGAGGCAAACACACGCCAAGACGTGGCGTAATCGCTACGTAACAATGATACATGCGACAGCGTTGTCTTTTGCAGATTATCGACGAATGTTTTGTCGATCCGAAATCCAATCGACACCCAGGCGTCTGGCTCCGGAATGTACAACGGCACGACGACCATCTGGTAGGGACTATCGCTAATAAACACCATACCCGACGCTTCTCCGTATTCGTTATGCCCAGCCTTGTCAATCAATTCGGGAAACATACTAACAATGTCCGCAGCATTCGGATTCAACGTATCCGCAATCACCCTTCCATCCATCGACACTAAAATCATCACATCCGCGCCGATCCGTTCTCGATGGTTCTGAAGTGCCGAGAGTACCGTAGCTTGGTCATCGGTCGCGTAAGCCTCTTTAAACGCGAAATCATTTGACAACAACCTAGCGGCAAGCAGTAGTTCCCGTTGCCGATCGGCTATCTCGAGCTCAAAAACGCTTGCTGCGACCACCAGGGCCTCGTCTATGACACGCCGAGCGTTATTAATATTGGCGGTGTTAACAACAACAAAAACACCCGCCTGGGTGACAACGAGCAGGCCTACTATAAAGACCAATACGCGAGTACGAAAACTGCGGAATCGAAGGTTCAGTGCTATTAGTATCCTCTTCGCAGGTTGCTGGATAGCCGCCTAGCGCGCCATGCCTGCTTCTTTTTCATGGAGAATACGACTTTTTGTACGGCGGTGGGATTCAACAATACCCGATGCGACCTGGGGGTGGGTGTGCCTTTCATCTGTGGATGCCAAACCTCGACCCCATAGGCGCCTGGCGGTAAATTATTAATGGTCGCGGTACCGTCTTCTGCGGTGACGGCAAGGTAGGGCACGTCGGACACATATACATAAGCAGTCATCCAGTCGTGAATGTTACAACCAAGGACCACAACTCCTGGTACGTCGAACACAATGGGAGTCGCCGGCGTACCTTTATACAGGGGTATTTGGAATTTTTTGGCCGGGGAGAAGGAATAGACGTGGTGGCGGATATTGTCGCTGTTGGGAAACTGGACTTTGCTACCCGCCCGGATGGCGCTGACGTGAGGGATGAACTCCTTTCCCTTCTGATCAATGGTCGCGAGATCGCTGATTGCCGTGACCCCCTTGACATCATCGGCCGACCTGGCGATGACGACCGCGTCCCTAACCGGGCGGCTTTTTTCGTCCATTACGGTCACCGTAAGCTCGGTGGCGCCGCCGGCGTGAGCGCTCGCCGCTAGAACTAGGGCGAACGCCAACCTGAATATTGTCATACCCACGTTGAGACCATCATGCTCTAGCGCAGGTATATGACCCCGATTCTAGCGATGGTGGCGTCGTATTCCAGGACATCGCCCTCGCCGTCGCGGTGTTCAATGCCGATTTCAACGGACCAATTGGGATTCCAGGAGTACAAGAGGCTGGCGTCGAAGATATTGGTCTTGCCATCTAGCTTGTACGCACACATTGGCACTGCGAGATTGAAGGCATCATCGAACGTGATCGCCTTGACGTCTTCAACCGCCAGGACCGATGCAACATTGGGACCCGTACAAGCGGAATCGAAATCCCCACTGCGGTAGGTATATCCAGCTGTCAACAACACTCGCTCGCTCAATAAAAATCCGCCTTCCAGCACCAGAGCGACACTTTCCTGGTCAAATACGTCCGACGGAATTGCGGGATCGACGACCGGCCCGCTGTTTCCGTCGCGCTTGAAGTATTCGACTCCTATCTGGCCGTCTATACGCGGCGTGAACCGTTTACCACTGCGTATAGCGAGTTCGTATAGCGTCCCGTCATCGCGAATTTTCGAGTCGACGTCCAACGCCGACACCGACACTTCCCCACTAATCCATGGCACGTCGGGACCCAGCCCCAACTTGTGCCGCAATGTTGCCGTCGCGCCGAGTTTTGCGAAGTCCAGTTTATCAAACTCATCAAACTTGCCGAGTTCCAGATCCCCCGTGAGGCGCAGTCGGGTGTTGTCGCCGATCTGCTTGTAACGACCAACAGACAGCGAAGGAACGATGGCGTTATCACTCAGTTCGTCGTTGGAGAATGCCGAATAGTTTATGTTGTCGTTATCGAGATACTTAACCTCCCCCTGCGCGTACCATTCGGTCCACTCAGCGTGCACGTTTACCATACAAAGAACAGGTGATGTGACAATAGCCGCGGAGAGGATCAACTTCGGAACCTGACTCGTTTTCAATTTTTTTACCCTCTGGCGGTTATACACCGGGAAGCGGTCGTACGCTTAGAAGTCGGGACCGCTCTACGTGTGGCCGTTGCTGGCGACGTGGGTCTATTCACGTGCGGATCTCATTATCGCAGATTCTATGAAGTAAGGAAGTGATTGACAAATGTCGGTGATCAACACGCATTAGGACGCCACGCAAACGATACCATGGATAAGCCACGTATTGCTCAATTTTCAACAAGACCCCTGGACTTTATCGCCCACCTGGCTGCTTTGGTGCCTAAATCGCGCGTTAACCTCACTCGGTTCCACGGCGTGTTTGCCCCCACAACCGCTGGCGACATCAGGTGACCCCGGCCCGGCGCGGCCGAGAACGTGACGAGACCAAAACCGCCGCACCGCAAGCCATGACCTGGGCGAAGCGCCTGAAGCGCGTATTCAAGATCGATATCGAAATCTGAAACTAATGCGACGATGTAGTATTACAGATACATCGCAGAAGCGGACATTCAAAACGCAAGTTTTCCCGCGTGTAGAAGGTCAGGTCATGGCTCGGCACACGACTAAACCGCTCGCGCGGTAGCTGGCGCAGATCCTCCGCTTCAGCGGTGTCGAGGGATCGCCTATAAAACCGGGTAGAATTCTTGAC
>CAMYNX010000190.1 GCA_947259875.1 uncultured Gammaproteobacteria bacterium
GCCGGCCCAGGTCCATGAACAATACCCGGTTACGGAGAAGGCGGCGGAGGTGGTGTACACCACCCGCCAGGCCATCCATGAGATCCTCCACGGCCGTGATGATCGCTTGCTGGTGGTGGTCGGTCCGTGCTCGATCCACGATGTGATCGCCGCGCGGGACTATGCCAATCGCTTGACGGCGGTGCGTGACCGGCTCGTCGATGATCTACTCATCGTGATGCGCGTGTATTTCGAAAAACCCCGCACCATAGTGGGCTGGAAGGGTTTGATCAACGATCCTGATCTGGATCAAAGCTTTCACATCAACAAAGGCTTGCGCCTCGCCCGCGAACTGCTGTTATATGTCAATGAGATAGGCGTGCCCGCGGGTACCGAGTATCTGGATCTGATCTCGCCGCAATATGTGGCGGACCTCGTCAGCTGGGGCGCGATCGGGGCCCGAACCACGGAAAGCCAGGGTCACCGCGAGTTGTCGTCCGGTTTGTCCTGTCCGGTGGGATTTAAGAATGGGACCGACGGCACGCTCAAGATTGCGGTGGATGCCGTCGCGGCGGCAATGCGGCCGCATCATTTTCTATCGGTGACCAAAGAGGGTCGTACCGCGATCTTTTCTACCGCCGGCAATGACGACTGCCATGTCATCCTGCGCGGCGGCACGGAACCGAACTACGACTCGAGTCATGTCCAGCAGGCAGCCCGCGAGATCGAAGCGGCCGGGCTCATTCCGAATATCATGGTCGATTTCAGCCATGCCAACAGCCGCAAGCAACCGCCACGGCAGCTGGAAGTCGCTGCCGATGTGGCCACTCAGATTGCCGGGGGAGAACGCCACATCATCGGGACGATGATCGAAAGCCACCTGCTGGAGGGCCGTCAGGATGTGGTTCCGGGTCGACCATTGACCTATGGGCAGAGCATCACCGACGCGTGCATCGGCTGGGATGACACGCTGCCGATTCTGCAACAACTGGCCGAGGCGGTACGCCGGCGCAGGAAGACGCAACCGACCGCCGCTTATTCCTAAATCTCGCGCTTACCAATAATTCTTATCCAATAATCAGATATTTTAGTGCCTGTTGTCTGTTGTCGAATAGCATTGTGCGGTACTTTGACGCGCCTCGTGCAAAAGTTAACACTGCACTCTAGTTTTAATAACACAGCGTAGGAGGAAAGCAGGCATGATCAAGCCCCACGGTTCCGACTCTCTTAATCCCTTGTTTGTCTACGATTCGGAACAGCACCATGCGCTGGCACAAGAATCGATTAACTTACCCCCACTGTTGGTAAATTCGGCGACCTCGTCCAACGCGGTGATGCTGGGTGCCGGCTATTTCAATCCGCTCGCGGGATACATGAACAAGGCCGACGCATTGTCTGTGTGTGAGAGTATGCGAACTACAGATGGCTTGTTTTGGCCGGTGCCGATCCTCAACCTTACCGATAACATCGATGCGATAAAAGACGCCAAGCGTATCGCGTTGCGCGACCCCAATGTCGAAGAACAACCCGTAGTGGCGGTCATGGACGTGGAGGCCATCGAGGAATTTTCCGACGATGAGATCCAATTCATGGCGGAAAAGATCTTTAGCACCGCCGACCCGGAGCATCCCGGGTTGGCGACCTTCGTATCGCTGGGTAAGTACTGTATCTCCGGGTCGATTCAGGTCTTGAACTTCAGCTATTTCCAAAGCGAATTCCCCGACACCTTCCGTACCGCGGTAGAAATCCGCAACGAGATTCAGGAACATGGCTGGGAAAAGGTGGTTGCCTTTCAGACCCGTAACCCGATGCACCGCGCGCATGAGGAGCTGTGCAAGATGGCTATGGATGCAGTGGACGCCGACGGCGTTGTCATCCACATGTTACTGGGCAAGCTCAAGCCCGGCGATATCCCGGCACCGGTGCGGGATGCCGCAATCCGTAAGATGGTCGAGCTCTATTTCCCACCCAATACGGTGATGATAAGCGGTTACGGATTCGACATGTTATACGCCGGACCGCGGGAAGCGGTGTTGCACGCCATATTTCGTCAGAACATGGGCGCTACCCATTTTATTATTGGCCGCGACCACGCGGGGGTCGGTGACTACTACGGTGCATTCGATGCGCAGACCATTTTCGATAACGAAGTGCCTGCGGGTGCATTACAGATCGAAATCTTCCGCGCTGACCACACCGCATACTCACGAAAATTGAACAAGGTGGTGATGATGCGCGATGCGCCCGATCATACCAAGGAAGATTTTGTGCTGCTGTCGGGTACCAAGGTCCGGGAGATGTTGGGTCAGGGCGTCGCCCCACCGCCGGAGTTCTCGCGTCCCGAAGTTGCCGAGATTTTGATGAATTATTATCGAGGTCAGGCGGCTTAGCCCGCATATTGGTACCAACGATCCCGGATGATGGCGAGGGGACTTGTGCTGCGCGTAGTTCCCCTGCTGTGCGGGGACAAGCGCAGGGCCGGGCGGCTGGACGCGGCACTGGACCAGACGTTGCGGGTGTGTTCGTCGCGTACCATGAATAGGGGCGGGGCGCTTTGGTGCAATATGCGGGTTATTCACCGCTGCCGCGGTTGCGCGCGCCGGACGAAGATCTATCTTAGCTGCTGGTCTGGCAGTGGGCGCAGATCCCATGGATTTCAACCGTATGGTGGTCCGCGTGGAACCCGAGCCGCTCGGCATTGCGATCCAGATCGTGTTCGACCGATAGGTCGTGGATCTCGGCTACCGAGTCGCAGTGGTCGCAGATGAAGAATTGCCCGGTGTGGCTGGGTATCGGGTCGCCACAGCCCACGTAGGCATTCAGCGATTCAATGCGGTGTACTAACCCCGCATCCTGCAGGAACTCCAAGGCTCGGTACGCGGTGGGCGGCCCCGGCCGGTGACCCTTGTCGCGAAGACCCTCGAGGATGTCATAGGCACGCACGGGAGTGTGGCTGCCCCACACCAACGCCAAGACTTGTCGGCGAAGTTGCGTCAATCGCAGACCCTTCTGCGCGCAGGTGTCGTATGCTCTTGCCAGGGCCTGTTGGAGACACCTGCTGTGATCGTGCTTACCGTGAAAACGGGCGATTACCCTACGTCGCGTCACCGTCTTTACTCCCGAGTCAGGACTGTTACAGTATAACAACTTTAGAGGCAATCCGGCGGCGCTCCGACCGGTTGTCGCAGCGTCGATCCGCCACGTCGGCAACCGATGGCCGCCGGTTTTCGACGTTGGTATAATACTCAAAACAAGAAATAAATGGACACCAGTGGTGTGGGGTGCACGGCAGAGGTTCGTGCGATGTTGACCTACAAAGACTGTTTAGAGATGTGTGATTTCACCAAGGATGAAATCAAGGCGATTGCCGATCACGAACATATCTCGGGCATGGCTGCCATTCTGCTTGCCGAAGAGCTGCTGCACGAGAAAGGCGGAATATTCAAGATTCAGCGCATGATCATGGACGACCTCGAGGAGGCGTTGGAGGGGCACGATTGCGGTAGAGCGGGTCAATTGAAGGAAGTGCTGTATCACTTCATAGAATCCCATCCCGACGCGTTGCATCTCGATCGGTAATTGCATTTTTTCAAATCCCGACGCGAGCAGTCTGTCGACTTCAGGGCAAATCTACTGCGGCGGCGATAACGTCGGTCCACGTTAACGATCTTTCTCGTTAAATAGCTCGCTATTCGTCTCAATAAATCGTCAAACTGGTCTCGATTTCCCGCCCGCCTCGCTACGATCACCTAAGTTAGCCGCCGGCAACGCGCATTTTTATGGAAAACTAGGCGGCCGTCCTGCGGTCTAAGGTGTCATGATCCAAACCCGTTATTGGGTTGCGGAGAAGATGTGATGACTCGATCTACCCGTGCCGTGGTCGCATTGGGCATATTGTCGCTCCCCGCTTGCTGGGGACCCCTGGTTCTTGCCGCCGGCCATGCCACAACCAAACAAATGGGCCGGATTTTAGGCGCCATGCCCACTAAATATCCCGATTGGTTCAAGCAAAGTTTTCTCGAATTCGGCGACGACATCACCGAGGCCACCACTGAAGGTAAACGGGTGTTGGTGATGTTTCATCAAGACGGTTGTCCGTATTGTAATGCGCTGGTGGAACGCAATCTTTCCCAGCGCCACATCGAAGAAAAGGTACGCAAATACTTCGATGTAGTGGCCGTGAATATGTGGGGTGACCGCGAGTTGCTGACCATGGATGGTAAGTCCTACACCGAAAAGAGTTTCGCGCAAGCGCTGCGGGTTCAGTTTACTCCGACTATGATTTTTTTCGACGAGAGCGGCAATGTCGTTTTGCGGTTAAACGGTTATTTGCCTCCGCAACGCTTCGAGACCGCGCTGGACTATGTAGCCTCAAGGCGAGAAAAACAGATCGCGTACCGGGATTTCGTGGCGGCGCGATCGCCGTCCCCTGCGAGCGGGACGCTAAACGTGGAAGATTTTTTTTCTTCGCCACCCTATGATTTGGTGGAGGCCTCTAGGACCGGCAAGCCAATCGCGGTGTTCTTTGAACAAAAGCAGTGTCCCAACTGCGACCGCCTACATGCGCGTGTGATGCAGGATCCGGCGACCCGCGAGATCGTTAAGCAATTCACCTGCGTACAACTAGACATGTGGGCGAATACACCGCTGGTCACACCAAGCGGTGAAAAGACCACCGCCCGCAAATGGGCCAAGGGCCTGGACGTGAAATACGCGCCGTCTATCGTGTTGTTCGATCCCACGGGAGAAGAGATCATCCGTCGCGAGGCGTTCTTCAAAGTATTTCACACGCAATCGATTTTTGATTACGTGTTGAGCGGGGGCCACAAAACTGAACCGAGCTTTCAGCGCTTTATTTCGGCGCGCGCCAAACGCATTCGCGAGCAGGGGAAAGACGTTAATATTTGGAAATGATATTTGGTGCGCTTGCTGGAGCAAGTTTCCTTTCGTACTGCTGCAACGAAAAGAAACCAAAATAAACGACACCCCAAAAACCGGACGCTAGCGGTATCTACATCCGCGTAGTAATTGCGAGGCGGCAAGACGTGTTTTGAGTGAGCAAAAGAAGTCAGGCACGAGCGAAACTTACGCGAAACAGATAGAATGCCCGCTCTTTTATATCTAGCATTAGCATCCGCAAACCCGTGTCCACAAAAGAATCATCTATGCCGGTGGTGGTATTTTCCAGCCTCGGCCATCTGTATATCCATCTGTGTATGGCGTTTTATTTTGTGATCATACTCGCGCTGGAGGTTGACTGGCGGATGCCGTATCACGAACTGTTGGAGCTATGGACGCTGGGGGCATTGATGATTGGTGCGGCGGCACTGCCCGCCGGGATGTTGGGTGACCGTATCGGTGCCTCCGCGATGATGGTGGCGTTCTTTTTGGGCATGGGGGCATGCTCGATACTTGCCGGCTTTGCCGATTCGCGCTTTACATTGTTCCTGGCGCTCACCGGCATCGGTGTGTTCGCTTCTATTTATCATCCGGTTGGTATTCCATGGCTGGTGCGCAGCGCGGGAGCCAAAAAGGGCAAGGCGCTGGGTTTCAATGGCATTTTTGGTTCCCTGGGGACTGCAATAGCCGGTGTGACCGCCGGCGCGTTGATCGATCTGATCAGTTGGCGTGCGGCGTTTATCGTTCCTGGATTGCTGTGTGTGGGTACCGGCGTCGTACTGCTGTGGTATGTGGGGCGCGGAAGGTTTGATGATGAGATCGTGCATACGGAGAAGGTTGAACAACCAAGTCGTGAAGATCGCGTGCGTGTCTTCGGCGTGCTGTTGATTACCATGTTCTTTGCCTCCTTGATCTATAACAGTACCCAAACCGCGCTGCCGAAAACATTTGAATTGCGTCATGACGGGCTCGCGGGGTTTATGTCGCCGCGGGATTGATGCAGTTGCTGGGTGGTCATCTAGCCGATCGCCACCCACTCAAATATGTCTATTTGGGCGCGCTGGTATTACAGGTTCCGCTGTTATGGTTTGCCGCCAGTCAGGGGGGATTTTCCTTGGTCGTCGTTGCCATGTTCATGGTGATGGCCAATGTCGCCGCGTTGCCGGCGGAAAACATGTTGCTCGCCGCCTATACGCCGGCCCAGCGACATGGCCTGGTGTTCGGATTGAAATTTGTACTCGCCTTTGGTGTCGCGCCGCTCGCGATTCAACTGGTGGCATTCGTGGCGGAGAGGACTGGGGAGTTTTATTGGTTGTTCGTGTCGCTGGCGTTATGCGCGTTGCTGGCGCTCAGTACCGCAGTCTGGTTGCCGCGGCCACGCACGGCGGAATTTGAAGGCCGCATCAGCAAGGTGCCGACTCAAGGCCTGCAGTAGAAGTTTAATGCGTCGGATACGCCGGCAGGCAATTGATTTGCGACCTGGCATTGTTTCTTTTGTATGGCATCGAACTGTCTAATCCACACCGAGCCGGAGGCTATCGGTAATGCTTTGGTGGCTTGTTCGGCGGCATCCAAGTCCGGGTGTGATCCGTAGATCGCAAAATACCAGTGTCTTTGCCCACGCCGGGTTGTGTAATAGATGGCCTTGTCTTGGAGTTTGTTGTCGCGCAGAAAGTGCACAACCTGTGACACTTCCGGCACGCTAATGAGCTGCACGGTGTAATAGTCCTCGGGTTGCGCAAACAGCCAGGCGTTGTCATCGTGCCGCAGACCGGCGATAGCGGTTTCCTTTTCGCTCGCTACCGCGAGCGGTTCCGCGGCGACCATCGATCCTGTTGGCGCCTGTTGCGGTTGCGTCGATGGGGGAGGTTTCGCCGGCGCTGTCACCACGGGTTGGTCAATTAATGCAACGGACTGATCAGATCCGGGCGCCTGGCGCTTGTCGGTTTCCAGCCGTCCCGGTGGCCGCGCAGCCGTGACTCTCACCCTTGGCCCTTCACAAAACGCGGATAGTCCGGTGGCTGACAAGTTCTTACAGCGGTTTTGCTGTAGCGCGCCAAAGCGCCGGATCCATATACTGGTTTGTTTAACGGTTGACTTAGTGGTGGCGGCATTGGCCTGTTCGCGGGTGGGGTAGCTTCCGGACAGCAGGTACCACCAGCGCACGCCGTTGACCTGAGTACGCAACAGCCTGATGTTTTTGAACTTCTTTTGGCGGATGAACGCATCCACGGTCGCCCGGCGGGGCGCGCTGATCAATTGCAGGGTATAGAAGTCCGGTGGTTGTGCGAACAACCATCGATCGTTGTCAGCGATCGATGCGGGTGACGCTGTCGAACTCGCTTGCTCCGGCGCTGCCAATCTTGCGATCAGCGGCGGCTCTAACTGCAGCTCGTCCGCGGTCTCTGAAACCGGCGGCAGCGGCGTACTTTCCGCCGCTAGATACTGAGGTTGGGGTTTGGCGCTGATGTCCGCCAGATCTTCGTTCGGCGTTGGTGGTTGTTGCGCTATCGCCTCGGGTTCGCGCTCCGGCGCTGCGTCGACCTTGTCATCCTCTGGTTTCGCTGCCGCGACCGGCAACGTGCTCGGCGCCAATTTTCTGTCCGGCTGCGCTGTAACCGGTGGCGCATCAGCGGATACGATCTGCTGTCTGGTCGCCATGGATTCCGGCTCTCTGGATGCCGTCGCTTGGTCATCCGCCGGCGCTGCGGTCGTCACCCATGTTTGTTGGGTTGCCGGTTGTGGGTCAGGTCCAGATTCCGGGGAAACCGTTAGTGGTTCGCTGGGTGCAGTGTGTTGTTCGTCAGCGGCGCGGGCAGTTGTCGGCTCCGGAGACCCTGCTACGGTGACCCGAGCATCGCCTTGTTCCGCGGTGGGTGCCAGTGGCTTACTCCTCACCGGTTGCGGGACGGACTCGAAAGCAACCGATGTCCGCTCGTCTGGGGAGGACTGCTGGTCGACGGGGGTCGGCGCCGGTGGCAATGATGTCTTGGCCTGGTGTTCAGTTTGTTCCGATGCCGGGGCGGTGGGTTGGCCTCGTACCGGCTGCGGTATGTCTTTTACAGCGGATTCATCCGGCGTGTCCTGCTGTTTGGCCGTCTTCGGCGCGGGCTCCAAGGTCTGTTCGATGGTGGCAAGCATCTTTTCGGCCCGCCAATCGCCGCCCTTGGCGGCCTCACGAAACCAGCGTAACGCTTCTTGTTGGTCCTTGTTGACGCCGATGCCCTTATAGTAAGCGTAGCCCAGATACTGTTGTGCTAATACGTGACCGCGCTGCGCCGCCTGCTGCCACCAATGGGTTGCTTTCACCGGATCTTTGTCGACGCCATGGCCACCGAAATACAGGTGCGCCAAGTTGTATTGGGCTCCGGTGTGGCCTTGTTCCGCACCCTTTTGATACCAAAAGACAGCCTGCCGGTAATCGACGGGGACGCCCTTACCCTCGCTGTAGAGCAGACCGAGATTAAATTGCGCCTCAGCGTCACCCTCGATGGCCAACAGCATCCAATTTTCGAACGCCTCGCTGTACTGGGCAGATTGCTGATCAAAGGATTCGATGCGCTCGGTTTGAGCGTTGACCGGGAGGGCTAAAAAGGTGCCGACGACGATGAATAACGTCACTCCGCGGCCTGATACCTGAATCATTGGATACAAGCTACGGAGAAAGCGCCTGTGGTCAGGCCTTCGATTCATGATGATGGTGGCGCAACACCTCATATCTACATTAGTGAAGTGAATTATAGAACAGGGGTGAGGTGACAAGACAAAAAAACTGGGTCCAAGTGAGCCCGGCCGTAGGTGGGGTCTTAGGATCTAGTTGAGAAGAATTTAATGTCGGCGCAGATGAAATACGAGTTTCGTGGTTGCCGGCGGGGTATTTACCGTGTCCATCGCGTCTTCCAAAGCATTTTCCCGCGCTTTTGTGATGCCAACGCGATTCCAAGTGCCCGTCGACAGCGCGGTTCGCGCCGCATTATTCATCGTGTTGACCTCGCCGGCGCTAATGCTTAACGCACATGCAACGCAAGTAGACGTGCCCGATAGTCTCATCCGCGTTGTCTCAAGCTTACGATACGGATACTTTCTGCGGGTCGCCTCAAGTCTAGACGGCGGGGTGCCGATCGCGACGACCATCTCATGCAACCCCCTCCAAGCCGGGCCGTGCGCCAGGCACACGCCTCTAACGGTAAGAAATATAAAGGAAATACCTGTCGGTCGGAGTAGGTCAACCGCTTATCGTAATCGGCCCTGTGCCCGAACCGGGCACAACTCCCACCGGTGGCGAAAACAGCGCGGCATAGGTATCCACGGGGTGTCGCCGCCGCAGACTTCGGCCGTAATTTTAGATTCCATCTCCCACCCGACCGGCGTCAGGTCTAACGCGACATAAAGCGCTTGCACTCGGTGCCAAAACCCATTATCTTTGGTTCCGAAGTATTAAAAAACACAAGATATTGCGTTTTTGAGGACGTACACGAGATATAAGTCGTTACCGTATTAACCTTGGTACGCGCGGGCGGTGGATTTAGAGCAGAAAACGCCCGTGGGGAGAATGAATGTGGGGAGGGGCGATGCAACGCTTGGGCACTACTTACGAGCCGCACCGGGAACTGGCGTGGGCGCCGCGGTGTGACTCGGTATCAACGGTCGGTGGACTAGCTATGCCAACTCGGCGGTTCGCCGGCTCGTGGCAACCGCGATCAGGTACCGCTGCCCGATCGCTCATGCGTAGCACGATTCGGTCCCTTGAACCCAACGATTTCAACCCCGCCGGCCACCGTGCAGCAATGCAACGCCCACAGGTTTCTGTTTGTTGACTCATATGCCGCGGGAGAACACGCAGGTGAACGAATTTGCCCCTACTCCTCCCGGTGACAAGGAGTGTCTCAGTCCCTCCCCCGCGAGGGGGAGGGAGCATGGATAGAGGAGTTTGATTTTGGAACGTTAGCTCATGAGGTGATGGTATGGCGACGACCCCAGCAACCAGTGATTATCGTATTGGAGCGGTGCGGAAGAGATCATAGTTTTTTAATCCAAGGACCCAGCGCTGGATAAAGCGCAATTCGATAACCGGGCGTTTCATGGAAGTCAAACACGATGCCAAGAAGTTCAAAGGCGTGCGTCGAGAGCCATAATCGACGACTTCCCGGTTGGTAACTTTTAACGTTGGTTAATTTGTTTTTCGATTCAGTAAATGGCAAAAGTCAGTTTTGAAATCGGCGGCCGCAAGTTGGATCCCTGTTTTGTCGGGAATCCGATGGAGAAGGCGATGTTGTTGTATCTTGCACGACAGATACGGCGGCGAATCGGTGCGCTGCGAGATCCGTTGAACGGTAAGGCGCCAAGCGTCCTGGTCAAGGGTGATGATTTCGAACATTTGTCTTATGAAGTGGATGGCTCGCAACATATTGTCGAACGAGTAAAAGCGATACTTGTTATATGACATAGATGCGTCATCGCGAGGTGGGTACAGGGATGTACCGATTGGTTCTAGGGGCCGGGGAAATCCCGGCCCCTGATGTCTGTAATCCATCGCACTGGTGGGAGGTGAGATCAGAGGGCATGTGCTGTGTCGTTAAGTTAGAGAGCTGTGGATACCAGTTTGGAACGGCTTTCCTACACTCAATCCGTCATAACGTCGCGCTGGAAACGCTGCGCGTCTCCGGTGTAAATTGGTTGCAATATAACAAGTAGGTAAAAGCAGTATGACCATTGCACACATTAATGATAAGTATGAACAAAAAGTATCTATTTTCGATATCCCGATGCAAGCGGCGTCGATGGATATCTGGGATAAGAAGTACCGGCTGAAAAGCAAAGACGGTGATGTCGTCGATGCCACCATCGATGATACGTATCAGCGCGTGGCGCGGAACCTGGCCGAAGTGGAGAACGATCCCCAGAAACAGGCGTTCTGGTATGAGCGGTTTTTATGGGCGTTGCGTCATGGTGCGATTCCCGCGGGGCGAATTGTATCCAATGCTGGCGCGCTGGATCACAAACCCGCCACCTCGACCATCAATTGCACGGTGTCCGGGACCATCCAGGACTCGATGAACGGAATACTCGGCAAAGTGTATGAGGCGGGACTCACGCTCAAGGCCGGATGCGGCATAGGTTATGAGTTCTCGACGCTGCGGCCGAAGGGGGCTTACGTTTGCGGTGCCGGCGCGTATACCTCGGGTCCGCTGTCGTTCATGGATATCTACGACAAGATGTGTTTTACCATTTCCTCGGCAGGGGGGCGGCGTGGGGCGCAGATGGCAACCTTCGATGTCGGACACCCGGATGTGCTCGACTTCATTCGCGCCAAGCGTGAGAACGGGCGTTTGCGGCAATTCAACATGTCGCTGCTGATCAGCGAGGATTTCATGCAGGCGGTTAAGCTCGATGCGGACTGGCAGCTGGCATTCCCAGTGTGCAAGGAAGAGGCCGAGGCCGAAAACATGGATCTTGATGACAGCGACAAGTTTATCTGGCGCGAATGGCCGGTGAGCGAGGGCTATGTCTGTGACGAATCCGGCCGCGTCGCGTGCCGGATCTACAAGACCATTAAGGCCCAGCACTTGTGGGACATGATCATGTCCTCCACCTACGATTATGCTGAACCGGGTTTCCTGCTCATCGACAAATACAACGAAATGAACAATAACTGGTTCTGTGAAAACATACGCGCCAGTAATCCGTGCGGGGAACAGGGTCTACCGGAATACGGCGCGTGCCTGTTGGGATCGGTGAATCTGACGAAATTCGTGCGCGATCCGTTTACCGAACAGGCGCACTTCGACTGGGATGAGTTTCGCGAGGTGGTCGCGGTGTTCACCCGCATGTTGGACAACGTCGTCGAAGTTAATGGCTTGCCACTCGATCAGCAACGCGACGAGATCGCGTACAAGCGACGTCATGGTTTGGGGTATCTCGGTCTCGGATCCACGATTAGCATGTTACGCATGAAATACGGTGCGCCGGAATCTTTGAAATTTACCGAACAGGTTACTCGCGAGCTGGCAGTGACTGGTTGGCGGCAGGCGTTGGAGTTGGCGAAGGAAAAAGGCGCGGCGCCGGTGATGGACGATGATTTCACCGTCACCCAGAAGATGCTGCGTCAGCGCCCGGAGATGGTCCGCGACGGTTATCAGGTGGGCGATACGGTTAAAGGCAAGGTGCTGCACACGCGTTACAGCCGATACATGCGGCGCATCGCCAACGTCGAGCCGCAATTGGTCGACGAGCTGGCCGAGGTCGGGGCGCGATTCACCCATCACAGCTCCATCGCCCCGACCGGCACCATCTCGCTGTCGCTGGCGAACAACGCGAGCAACGGTATTGAACCGAGTTTTGCCCACGTGTATTCGCGTAATGTGATCCGCGAGGGCAAAAAGACCAAGGAAAAGGTAGAAGTGTGCTCCTATGAATTGTTGGCTTACCGCGAGTTGATTAATCCGCAGGCTAAACCGGACTCCCAGGATCCCTACGAGCAGTTGCCGGATTATTTTGTTACTGCTGATCACATCACGCCGAAGGAGCATGTGGACATTCAGGCTGCGGCCCAAAAGTGGATCGATTCGTCCATCTCCAAGACTGCCAATGTGCCGACTGATTTTCCGTTCGAATCGTTCAAGGATATTTATCTATACGCCTATGAGCAGGGCTTGAAGGGTTGCACCACGTTTCGCTTCAACTGAATTCGTCCTGGAGGACAACACCGTAGTTAGCGCCAAAGGAAACGAGGAGATCGAATACGATGGCGAAACGCATACCGCCGCCAACCTGTTCGATGCATTGAAAGAAGGTTACTACGGCCGGTTCTGACTAGTCCGTTGTGGCCATGAAGAGGTAAGTTGAAATGACTATCAAGATTGACAAACGAATTGTGGATTACGGAATACCGGAGGGAAAAGCCACGCAAGATGCCGGACAGCAAGGCGCGGGGTCGGGAGATGAAGATCGGGTGATGGCCGATGTCATTCACATGCACGAAAAGCTCAAGCGGCCGCCGAAGTTGGCCGGCTCGACATACAAGGTCAACAAGACCCCGGGCTCGGAGCATGCCATGTACGTGACCATCAACGACATCGTGCTCAATCCCGGCACCGAACATGAGCTACGCCGTCCGTTCGAGATCTTCCTCAACTCTAAAAATATGGATCACTTTCAGTGGATTGTGGCGCTGACGCGGATTATGTCGGCGGTTTTTAGAAAAGGCGGTGACGTGACCTTCCTCGTCGAAGAACTGCGTTCGGTGTTCGATCCGCGCGGCGGCTATTTCAAGAAGGGCGGGCGCTACATGCCATCCCTGGTTGCCGAACTCGGAGACATTATCGAGTGCCATTTAAAGGAAATCGGCCTGCTCGAAGACCGCGATATGGACGCGAATCAGCAACAACACATCGACGAGGCGCGGGCCAAGTTCGAGCAAGCCAATGGTAACGTTACGGCGGACGACAGCGAATATCCCGAGGGCGCGTCGCTATGCGCCAAGTGCCACACCAAGGCTGCGGTCAAGCTCGACGGTTGCATGACCTGCCTCAACTGTGGCGAATCAAATTGCGGTTAAATGTCGGAAAGTTACAAGGTTCAAAGTCAAGCCAAAAGTTTAAAATATAAAGTCCTTTGTGTGTTTGAACTTTTTGATTTGCTCTTCGAACGCCGCTACTTTGTGTCTTAGCACTGGTATTTGAATTCATGCCGCAACCGAAACTGTCGGAATCGGTTAAACCGGATACCGTCACCGGTGTCCTGCCTTCCCAGGCGTTAACCCAGTTGATCCGCCGCGGCGAGATCAAGGCCCGGGAACCGATCAGCGACGATCAGATCCAGCCGGCGAGCCTGGATTTGCGGCTCGGCGCCCGTGCCTACCGGGTGCGCGCCAGCTTCCTGCCCGGCAGGCACTCCACGGTCACCCAGCGGCTGCATTCACTGGCGATGCATGAGATCGACATCACCCGAGGGGCGGTGTTGGAAAAGGGTTGTGTGTACATC
>CAMYNX010000191.1 GCA_947259875.1 uncultured Gammaproteobacteria bacterium
CGACAACTGAATCGGCGTGAGTGGATTCTTGATCTCATGCGCCAACCTCCTCGCTACTTCGCCCCACGCGGCATCACGTTGGGCTTGTATCAAGTCGGTCACATCATCAAACACCACTACGTACCCGCCTCGCTTTCCAGGCAGCTTAGTCCCCCGCACTATCAAAACCTGACGGCCGCGAGTGCCGAATAGCGTGACCGGATGTTGCCATTCATCCAGGCGTTTATTCATGGAATCCTCAATCACCGCAAACAACGACTCGAAACGCGGGTATTCTTTCTTGATGGCGCCTACTGAATGATCTTCACCTTCCGCGAACGTGATTCCGAGAATCTGGCTCGCCGTGGTGTTTTGCGTCAGCAAATTCAAGTCAGTATCAAACGACAACACACCGGAAGATAAGTGCGCCAAGACAGTCTCCAGATAAGTACGTTGTTCTTCCGTTTCACGTTGACTCCGACGCGCTGTGTTTTGCGCCTCGTTGATTCTTTGCGTCATCTCGTTGAAAGACTTGACCAGCACCCCAAACTCATCGCTACTGGTCACCGGCAGTTCTTTATTGTAGTTACCCCTTGCGACCGCTCCCGTACCCTCAGCCAAGTCCCGCAGCGGCGCGGAAACCAGTCGCGAAATGTATATGGCTGCCCATACTGAGAGAAGCAAGGCGGCCAAAGTGATCAAAGTCAAGGTGAGGATCAGACTGAACTTGAGAGGCCCCCGTGAAAAGACCATCTGCTTATACTGGGTTGAAGCCGATTCTATCCGCTCCGACAGGCTTGCGTACCGCAAAGGCAGCGGTTTGAGTGCTTGCAACGCGTGCAGCGGTTTATCGACCTCGGTCGGCAGAACAGGTACCACGATACGCAGTTGTTGCGCGTTTTCGGATATCGGCTCCAGGCTGGCGTACGCCTCGCGATTTTGTACCCGGGTTAACACGCTTTCATCCGGTGTATCCGGTACTAACGATTGGGAGTCTTGGCTGCTAAACGCAACAATACGCCCGGTTAACGTAAACAGGCTAACCTCGGAATATCCGCCTCGTTCTCGTAGCTCGTCGAGCAACCGGATAATCTCCAATGAACTCGGGGATTCGGTTACGCTTGCCGCGCCCTCTGAAACGTCGTCAACCACGTCTTGCTTGAGCACTTCCAAGGTAGTACGCCCCAGTAACAACGCATCGCCGATCGCCTGCTCAACGCGAACGTCAAACCAACTGTCCACGCCCTTGCTCAGAAACTGGACCGAAAAATAGTAAACAACCGCCAACGGAATGCCAGCCAACAAAACAAACATCCCCAAAAGACGCATCGTTAAGCGAGAGCCCAGCGCTTGCGCCCTGAACTGGCGGTACAGATGCCATACGTTGACGGTGATCAACCCCGCCAACAAAACAATACCCAGTACATTGACTAGCAGTAGGGTCGAATAGAATTCGCCGGAAATGTCAGCGTGTTGCGCCGCCGACGTCAGTAACAGCAGTGCCAGCACCAACACCAGCAAAAGAATCACCACAGATAAAGTGCCAAATAACGAGCGAATCACGGGAAGATCTTCCAGTGTGTCCAGTCGCTGTTCAACCGCCAATTCGACGATAGAAAGGCCATTGGTCGCAATGGTCCGGGCAACGCATCAATGTCCAGCCGGCTGCGTACCGCCAGTTGATGGCGACTTTCTGCGCGCGACTTTGGTAACGCAAGGGTTATATTCCGTAACGTGCCAATACGCCTGAGCGCATCGTCCACCGAGCGAAACAATTCAATACCTTCGGACGTGGAGGTTTCGACGATGTAATGATCCGACAACGCGTGATACCGCAGCTGTGACCGGGTCTTTATTTGGTCGATATCCGCGTCCCACAGCAAACCGCTTCGAATTACTCTAAATTCTGTCAGCAGCACCAAAGGTACGCCATTGTTCACCGCGTCCTCGACTTCTGTGGTCAGGCCGAGATCTACGTCCGCCGACACCAAAAGTCGGCCTTCAACATTCTGGATCTCCACCTTGCGCACCGCAAACTCGGCAAAAGCGAGTGAAACTGTCCCCAACGTCAGCGCCAACGCGGCAGACACGCCCAGGATACAGCCGTTGAAATTGATGGACATCACCGCCAACAGTTTCCGCATCATGTGTAGTTCTCGGCTCAGTCGTTACAACGCTTTAGCATAGAAAAGAAAAAACCATCCATATCGTGGACTCCCGGCAGAGTCTGCCGGCCCACCGCACAGTCGATTCCCGCCTGCATAGGTAGCGATTCAACAATCGCCTCCGGATGGCGATCCAGGAATGCGTAAATCTGGCTTTGATTTTCCTCCGGAAACACCGAGCACGTCACGTACATAAGTCTGCCCGCGGGGGCTAACAGTGGCCACAATGAGTCCAACAAGTGTGCCTGGATTTCGCACAAAACATCAACATCCGCGGGCCGGCGATTATGCTTAATATCCGGATGACGCCGGATGACCCCGGATCCGCTGCAAGGCGCATCGATCAACACTCGCTCAAAGGGTACGCCATCCCACCAAGTGTCTATTTGGGTAACATCCGCCGCGATGCACTGTGCCGTAAGTTGCAGCCGGTCGAGTGTCTGGCGTAGGCGTTTGACACGCTCACGGTCGATGTCGACAGCAATTACTTCTGACAACGCCGACTGCGACTCTAGCATGTGTGCAGTCTTGCTGCCCGGCGCCGCGCACGCATCCAGCACGCGGTGACCCGGCTGTAAGTTGAGCGCCGGTACCACGAGTTGCGCCGCCGTATCTTGTACTGAGGCCCATCCTTTGGAGAACCCGGGCAACGATTCCACTGCCAACGGTTTGTCCATGATCAAACCGGTCGCCACGTGCGGATCGATAACGGCTCCAATCCCGGCTTTCTGCAACTGACCAAGATAATCATTTCGCTCAATGCGGCCAAGGTTGACTCGTAGACACATTGGCGGATGGGCGTTATTGGCATCAAGAATCTGCTTCCACGCTTGTGGCCATGCGGCAACCACTCGCGCGCGTATCCAATCCGGATGAGCGCTAAGGGCCGCATCGCTGGTAAGCTGTCGCTCAATATCCGCCGAGCGGCGCGCGTAGTTTCGCAATACGCCATTGACGAGGTTCTTGGCCCAGGGCTTTCCTGCCGGCTCACAGGCTTGAACCGTGGCGTCAACCGCAGCGTGGGCTGGTACCCGCATGAACTTGAGTTGATACACGCCAACCATGAGTAATAACAAGATATCTCGATCTTTGCTGCGGATACGCGTCTTAAGCAATCGTTGTAAGATTTCCTCCAGCGTCCAATACCAGCGGATAACACCCAACGCCATCTCCTTGACCAAGGCCTGATCACGGTCAGACAAGGGCTTCGTTGATAAAACACCAGAGATAGCATCGCGGCTCGATCGGCCACCGTCGATAACTACAGAAGCCGCGCGGGCTGCCCATAAACGCAGTTGTGCAGATACCGGCTGGCTATCTGCTTTAACGAGTGCACTATCGATCATAAACATCATCGAATCGTTCGCCGATTTCCATCGGGAATCCGTTGATAAAGTCCGCCGCGCGTAGACGACTCCCACCTTCCCGTTGCAGCTCCGAAATGATCAAAATACCGTCACCGCATTGCACCGAGATCCCCTGTTCACCTATATGCGTAATGGTGCCGGGTGTTTCATCGACGCGCTTGTCGCCAACAGCGGCATCCCAAAGTCGGATGCGTTGTCCTCGCAGTCGAGTTTGCGCCACTGGCCATGGATTGAGGGCCTTGATCTTGCGCCGAGTCTCAAGCGTTAAACGATGCCAGTCAATGCTGCTTTCACGTTTTTTTAACTTCGGCGCCAGCGTTGCTCGAGTTGAATCCTGGGGTACTGGTTCGATCTGTTTGCTCTCCCACCGCTGCAAAGTGTCAATCAATAAATCCGCGCCAAGCTGCGCCAGACGATCGTGAATGGTCCCTGAAGTGTCGTCATCGCTTATTGGCGTCTCACGCACGGACAGAATCGGACCGGTATCCAATCCTTGGTCCATCAGCATGATGGTTACGCCGGTCACTGCATCACCCGCTTCGATGGCACGTGGGATCGGTGCCGCCCCGCGCCAACGCGGTAATAAAGAAGCATGCACGTTTACACAACCCAGTTCGGGCACTGTGAGAATTTCTATCGGTAACAACAAACCGTAGGCAACTACGACCATCACATCACAACCCATGGATTGGAGCAACGGAGCTTGCCCTTTCAAAGTGACGGGCTGGTACACCGGAATACCCCGTTGCGCTGCCAGCTGTTTAACCGGTGATGGTTTCAAACGTCGGCCTCTACCGGCGGGTCGATCAGGCTGGGTAAACACAGCCACCACATCGAAATCGCGATCGACGAGCGCGCGCAAGCACGGAATTGAAAACTCGGGAGTGCCGGCGAAAACCACTCGCAGCGTCATGCGTATCAGAACCCGATAAAAAATATGATTGAAGGCACCCTATTAAAGGGTAACGGCGTCCCCCGCCGGCGCCGGATGCACGGCACGTTTGGCTTGTTTCTGCAGGCGCTTGCGAATCCGCTCCTGTTTCAGGCGCGACAAATAGTCCACGAAAACCTTCCCATCGAGGTGATCAATCTCATGTTGGATGCAGACACTCAAAAGCCCTTCGGCCCGCATTTCAAATCGGTCGCCGTCACGGTTCATTGCCGTTACCACTATCGACTCGGCGCGCTCCACCAGCGCGAACACATCAGGCACCGATAAGCAACCCTCTTCGATCTCCTGGGTACCGTCGTGCTCGACGATTTGTGGGTCGATGAACACCTGCAATTCACTGTGGTCCTTGGAGAGATCGATGATAATCACTCGCTTCGGAACGTTCACTTGGATCGCAGCCAGCCCGATACCCGGGGCCTGATACATCGTCTCCGCCATGTCGTCCACCAACGTGCGAATATTGTCATCTACGCGAACAACAGGCTCCGCAATTTCACGTAACCGCGGATCGGGGTAAACCAAGATATCCAAGACCGCCATCAAGAATGATTCGCGAGATGTCGTAACTTAATAGATATTCTACTATTTTTCTGGATCATACTGAATAAAAAGGCGTTTCACATTGGCGTTAGCACATAGATCGGCTAGACTCGCACTAGGCGCCTGTTTCAAACAAAATGATACTCATCATTACACCATCCAAAGTATAAAACACCCATGGCTTATCGTGCTTACATCCCACGCGTGTTGTTCGTTTTCCTGCTTACATCGTGTGTTTCCAGTTGGGCGGCCACCACCTCACCGGAGATGCGGCCCGACCACCCGAAACGCTACACCGTGCAGCAAGGAGATACATTATGGGGAATCGCGGCGCGGTTTTTAAAAGATCCTTGGCGTTGGCCTGAAATCTGGCAACGAAATTCTACAATAAAGAATCCACACCTCATCTATCCGGGCGATGTGCTGGTTATGAATATGGTGGACGGTTCGCCAGAATTAAAGGTCCTGCGTCGCAAGGTGGTCAAACTATCACCCGCCATCTATGCAGAACCCTTGGAGGCCGCCATTCCCACCATTCCACCCAGCGCCATCCAGCCGTTCTTGAGCTCACCGCTGGTCATCGAAAAAGGTGGATTGAGCGATTCCGGCCACGTGGCGATCGGTTCGGATGGCAAGATCGCGCTGGGCCCATACAGTATTCTTTATGCGCGCGGACTGCCAGAGAGCGACGCCAAGTTCTATCGTATTCTTAGGCCTGGGAAAAGATTCATCGATCCAGTGACCGGTGAATTTCTAGGGCAGCAGGCGGCCCATGTGGGTGACGCAAGGATGCTCACTCCAGGCGAGACCGCCAGATTGGAAGTGATCCGATCTCACGGCGAAGTCAGTCCCGGCGATCGGATGATTCCGGCCCCTGATGATATCGGCTTACCATACTTCAGCCCAAGCGCCCCAGAATATGACGTGCGCGGTTTCATCATTGACGCGCCCGGTGGCGTCGCTGAAGTCGGTCCTCTGTCAGTGGTGGTGATCAGTGTTGGCACGCGCGAGAACATTGAGCCGGGTCATGTGTTGCGCGTTCTGCGTGACGCCGGACAGGCGCATGATCCGGTGACCCGCGAGACATTCAGGATCCCGGAGGAGGAATCTGGCCTGTTAATGGTATTTCGCGCGTTCGAAAAGGTCAGTTACGCGTTGGTTATGAAAGCCGTGCGACCGATACACGTGCTCGACGTAGTGGAGACTCCCTAACGGCTGTAGATCGGGTAGGAGACCAAATATGCTCAAGGATGAGCGATCAACAGAAGACTTGAGGCCATGGATTCAATTGCACCACATCTTCGGTGTGGGCCTGAAGACCAAGCATGCGCTACTTCACCGATTCCAGACACCCGAGGGTGTGCTTGACTCCGGGCAGCTGCGGCCAATTCACTCGGCTCGCACATCGCGACGTTATCGTTTCGATATCGATCGCGATCTTGACTGGGCGAATCATCCCAACCATCACATACTGACCTTCGTCGATCCGCATTTTCCCAAACTCCTCAAACAAATCGCAGATCCGCCGTTGTTGTTATATATCCGGGGTGATGCCGGCGCGCTCAACGCGCCACAGGTGTCAATCGTGGGCAGCCGCAACGCCACCCCCTACGGACGCCGGATCGCCATGACCCTGGCATCAGGCCTTGCTGGTTGCGGAATCACGGTCACCAGCGGATTGGCGCTGGGTATCGATGCCGCGGCCCATCATGGTGCTATCGAGGGACACGGCAACACCATTGCCGTCGCGGCCCATGGCTTGAATGAAGTCTATCCTCGCCGGCACCGTAAACTT
>CAMYNX010000192.1 GCA_947259875.1 uncultured Gammaproteobacteria bacterium
TGCCGGCTAACGATCGCTGCGTAGCAATGCGTGTTAGCGGTGGCAATCAGGAACAAGAAGCGGTTGTTCTGTTGGAACGAGCAATTAGACTGAGCCCAACACACTGGACTTTTATTCTGGGTTGGCTGTACATCTGGTCGGGCGTGAGGAAAAGCCTCTCGACGTATATAAAAAGAGAATCTACGTAGCCACGAGGTATCAAAACGTATATCCGCGTCCTGAACGCAACGTAATGCTTAGTCCAAAGACCTCTTGATGCATGCCGGACTACCTACGCATAGACCAAGCTAGTTAACCCTGGTGCCCAAGGTCCGAGTATATATTGGGTCGTCTTGGAGCATTGGTGTTGCAGTGCAATAACTCGATGTGATCTTCATCGGCAAAGTCCGCAACGGGCACTCTCCTGCCTGCTTTATGGTTGGAATCCGGACTCGGACCGCGAATTCAATGGCTGTGACCCACGAGACGAACCAGTTGATGGAAGCTTTCGTGGACATCGCCGAACAAGTCATTGGCCGAACCTTCCTTCTTCGTGCAGGCCATCCGCACCGTATCCACCGCGCCGATGAGTCGTGCCGTCGCGGACTTCCAGTCGGCGGGATCAACACCGTCGGGTACCGGTGCGTCATCGATGCCGCGTGCGTCTTTTAATAACTTGGTGCTTTGTTTGCAGATCGCAGCACTGCGTTCGCCGCCCGGCGGCGAATGCCACAACGGCGCCATAATATTGTGAAACTGCGTTACCGCGGCGGGGAAATCATGGTGCTTATGCATCTGCGCAATCGTCAGTGACGAGGCGGTGAGCAGTGTGAGCGTAATGCTTTTATACTTCATAACTCTTACCTTGGTTGTAAGTTTCGCTTTAGGATCGCGTGCATCTTTGACCGGTAGATCACCGTGTCGCCGGTTTCGACCTACGTCATCTTCTCCAAGGCGAACGATGGCCAGATCATCTAGCGGTCCAGTTGCCTGCGGCCTTGTGCGGCCCGGGCGCGCAGCCGCACGCCGTTGTGGGTGGACAATCCGGTGCAGCGACAGGCGCGCGGAACCGGCCTTCCCGGCCGGTCAAGCGGGATTATCCCGGTTGGCGATGTTTACGATGATTTTTCCCGCCGTTCTCCCTAGCTGGTTCAACTCGTGGGCCAGGTTCAGTTCCTCGAGCGGGAAGACCCGGTCGGTGACAGTACGAAGCTTGTTCTGCTCGACCAGGTTTGTCAGGTATTTAAGATCTTCGCCGCTGGAGTTCACCATCACCATCTTGGCCCGGCGCTTTGCATAGATCGGCAATAGGAGAGCGTGGGCTAGCAGAGACAGGTTCGGGAGGGTGCAGACATACAGCGTATCTTGGGTCATCGCCGGGGTGTAATCCCCGAAGCGAGATGTGCCGATCGTATCGAACACCACATCGTAATGGGTTTCGCTTCCGAAACCGGATTGCTTTTTGTAGTTAATAACCTCATTTGCCCCGAGACCTTTGACCATATCGACATTGTCCGTACTACACACACCGGTCACATGGGCACCCAGAGCGCGGGCGATCTGCACGGCGTAGTGGCCCACGCCGCCGGAGGCGCCTACCACAAGTACCCGCTGTCCGGTGGTTAACCGTCCTTTGTCCCGCAGTGCCTGCAGGGCTGTAAGCCCGGCAAGTGGAATACCCGCGGCCTCTTGCCATTTGATGCCGGCGGGTATCGGGGCGGCGGCCGCTTCACCCACCACCGCATATTCTGCATCGGCACCGCCGGTTTTACTGTCCAACATTGCATAGATAAGGTCTCCGGCATGATGCTGGGTCACGTCTGCGCCAACTTGGACAATCTCTCCGGCGATATCGAAACCGGGGGTGGAAGGCATCTTGACCGGTTTGATGAAGCGAAAACTGCCGTTGTGGAGTTTCCAATCAATCGGGTTAACCGAGGACGCCGCCACCTTGACCAGGATCTGCCCCGGCGCAGGCGTGGGGCGGGGCACTTCCACTTCCCGGAGTTGGTCGGGACCGCCGTAGCGTTGGTACTGGAGGGCTTTCATGGTGGGCATGTTGGAGGCGCGATTCCGGCCTACGGTTGAGTTCCGGAACGAAACCTATCAGGTTGTTGGGGAAAAGAACAACCGTACCATTGAGACGAAAACTCGAAGCGCGCTGAGATTCAGGATTAGTGGACGCGAATTTGGATTCTTCGACCGCGTGATTGCGAATTGCAAATTTTTATGGCGCAAAATCGCGTGCTCACTCATCACGTGATGCGGTCGCGACGGATAGGACAGCCCATTGTTCTGCGCCGCGACGAAACGACCGCTTCGGGCACCGAACAGTCGTACAAGGATCTCAATCCAGTGGCTGCTATTGCAGACCTGTCAATTGAGGTCGCATTCGCCGACCCAACTTGAAAGACTACATTCAGATTTTGATAGATAAGTTATTCGGCATCGGCGTAGCGGATCGCGCGGTCCACTATCCGATACTCGTTTCAGCTTCGCAGTTGAATTGTTGTTCTCCGCCCCGCGCCAAAATAACTTCCAAAAAGGGTTTCAGAAATACAATCAAAACAATACGTTTGTGCGGTTTTCTGGGATATTTATTGGAAAGGATAGATGGTGAATCTTTAAGAGTTTCAAAGACGTATGTAAACGAGAGCACGACACTGAAAATCCCCGTGTCGGCAGTTCGATTCTGTCCCTGGCCACCTTAAAAAAGCTTCTAGTCAATTGGGTAAAGCTCTTTCGAGCATGACTAATTGCTCCTCGTGAAAACAACCGTGACCAAAACGTGACACGTCATCTGAGCGTGCTACCGCAGCGCGCCAATGACAGCCGTCTTCCCTGTGTCGTTTTCGCAAACGAGGACTATCAGACCTGGCCGTAAGGGCGACACAAACTTCGCTTTGCCTTCTCCGAAGCAGCAAAAGTTATCAAGTTCTAATTTCGCTAATGTACATAGCGGCTTGCTCCTTCGTCTCGTCCAACCATAGATCCATTAATTGACTACCTGTGTTCCGGAAACAGCCCTGGCATCCAGCGTGACGCCAGTTTGGCCGGGAAGGCTAGATGAAGTGGAGCGCGTGAACTCTCCGATACGAGAACTTCGCGATCGACCAAGGCTGATGTGACACGCCGTGCCTGGCGGTCGCTTGTGCCAAGCAGGGAAGCGACGTCGCCGCGCGGGAGTTCGCCGCGATATAGAATCGCTTCGAGGACATTGCCGGATTTAGGTGGCAGTTTGTCCGCCCGAATTTCTTCTTCAGCCCAAACCAAGATACGGCCTCTTAGTCGCTCCGGCTTGACAAGTCCTTCCATAAAATCTACTTGATCGATGCAGGTCTTTAAAAAAAACTCCGTGAACTGCGCGAGCGCCTCTTCACTCAAATGCCCGCGACCGTCGAGATCATTACGTCGTTCTCGATCACAAGCCAAAAGATGGTGCTTGTATGCAGACTCATCGCGGGCAAGTCCTCTTGCAATTGACCACACGCCCTCCGTATCCAATGTATCTAGCAACATCGCATAAGACATAAGTCGAGCCACCCGCCCGTTGCCATCGAGAAACGGATGAATCCATAAGAGGCGGTGGTGGGCCGCAGCAGCGGCCAGAATCGTGCCGGTCTTGCCAAGCTTGCCATACACGCTTTCAAAGCGCTCAAGAAATCGCGGCACGGCCCCCGGACTGATTGGGATATGCCTCCCAACTTTTACATCACGCTGGCGCAGCTGGCCTGGTACAACCCGGAACCGCTCACCAGTATCCGGTTCTTGCACCCAGAGCAGATCGTCGGGTAGTAATTCACAGAAGCGGCGATGCACCTCGCAGAGTCCCTCTTTTGTAACAGCTCTTCCCTTCAGATCGCCGCCATCAATCCACTGCTGTACCGTGATATGGGCCTTGGCTTCAAGTTGCAGATCGCGCTTTTGCGGATCAGCGCTGTAGTCGTTCTTCAACGCCCGCTCGATATCAACCGGATGCGTGTCATGCCCCTCTATCAGATTGCTGTAATAGCAATTCATGGCCCGGACCAGATCCGCCAAAGCTTTCATCACATCCGATGGAAGACTGCGCTGGAATCCCGCCGACCGAGCGGCAATTTCGACCGCCAAATCGGAAAGACCGGAGCGATGTGGTGAACCCTCCTGTACGACCAGAGGTTCGATCAGGCCTAGGGATTCTCCGCGATCCGTATCCGCTGAAATGTCCGGTTTTATGTCCGCGTCTGAATCACCCATATAGCGATTAATATCATATAGTTATGCTGTTATCAACCACAGGTAATACCTCATTTATGGCCGTTTTCATGACCGTTTCAATAAGCGACACATAGCTTTCCGGCCGGATGCTCCAACGTGAGGGTTTCAGGGCTATGAACAAACAAAAAATCGATTCCTCAAATTACTACGACTGCCGGGATATTATTCCGGGTATACGGCAAGCTTTGCGAATTTTGCGACCGTGACCAAACCGTGGCAACAATGTGTCATTTCGTGTCCAGCCCAGTCCATTTCAGTCACGGTTGCGTGGGGCCGGCGCACGTAATTTCGTTGATTACAATAAAGCCAGAGTTTGAATGAACCCCCGAAAATCCCCGTGTCGGCAGTTCGATTCTGTCCCTGGCCACCTTTAGAAACGAAAACTTATCGACTGTTCCCTTGTGCCGTAACACTGCCTTGCGGGACTTTTGCGGGAGTGAGTGCCGCGTTTTCATGCATTATTGTGCAATTGGCGTAACGGGCGTCTTGGTAAGCAGATCCTGACTCCAGCCGCCGTGCGGCGTAGCCCTGTAGATACGTTACGCCGCGTACCACAGTACCGCAATGAAATGACACGCAGTGCCTGCCATAACGAACAGATGCCAGACGAAGTGACTATACCTGAGCCGCACAGCCGCGAAGAACGCGACCCCCAACGTGTACGAAATGCCGCCTGCCAGTAGCCAGAACAAACCCCACGTTGGCATCGCGAGCCACAGAGGCTTTACTGCAATCAATACGAGCCAACCCATGGCTAGATACAGGCAAGTCGACAGTATCGGGTACCGGGTTCCACCAACAGCCTTGAATATAATACCTGCAAGAGATAGACCCCACACGAGCCCAAACAGTATCCAGCCCCACGTACCGTAGAGCACACCGAGCGTAAACGGTGTGTATGTTCCTGCTATAAGGAGGAATATCGCTCCGTGGTCGAGCATCTGGAACACCCGCTTGGCCCTATTCGCGGGTAACGCATGGTAGAGCATGGAGGTGAAATACAGGAGCGTCACCGTGGCCGCGAACACGCTTGCACCCACAATGCCCGCTGGATCACCACGATTGACTGCGGCAATAATAAGCACCGGCATAGCAGCTAGAGCCGCCAGCAGGCCGATACCATGGCTGACGCTGTTTGCGATTTCTTCCCCCCGGGATTGGTTGCGTTCTGGCATTTCCAGCGTTCGTCGTTTTCTCGGATAATTATTGAGTGCCGATACCACCGGCTCATCTACTACCACAACTTTATCTTTGTCATCTTACCAGCGTTACCGCCTCCCGGGATCACTTTATTGTTACCGCTATATTAAACCTCCGGCACCTGTGTACTCAATCCGAATCGAGATCCGCTTGGATCGACAGTCCCTGCAAAACAGCCAGGCGCGTCGGTTAAAAGTCGGAGTACGTAAACCGCGTGAAGGTGGACGGTGATGTGGTAAGAGACATTACCCCCCTTGCGGATGACCGCCGCGAGCACTACGCCGAGGCGGGTTTGGGCCAATGGCAGTTGGATTGAAAAGCAGCGTACCGCGTGATCCAAATTACCAGGATGAATTAGCCTGACACTCAAGATGGTATCTGATCTCGTTTCTCGTCTAAACCTCAGAATATAAATCCGTCGCCTTTTTCTCTTCTCGCTTAATAGAAAGTTTGGGGTTTGACGAGCAGACAAACAGCGGTGTGGAGATGGTGCATAGCAAGAACGACCGCACGGTCGGATTACACACCGGTCCAGTAATGGCCGGCGTTGTGGGGAGAAAGAAGTTCACCTACGATATTTTGGGGTGACGCGGTGAATGTCGCCTCGTTGATGGAATCAACTGGAGAGGCAGGCCGCATCGTGATATCAGAAAGTACATATCACTGCGTAAAGGACGAGTTTGAGTGCGAGCGTCGCGGCCCGATCGAAGGCAAGAACAAGGGTGTTCTGGACTCGCACTTTCTTAATCGAAGCAAACCCGTAATTAGTCGGCACCAGACAGGCCACGTTCGCCGTTTTGCCGAACTCAAGACTTGGCACCCGGACCGTAATTAGCCCGATTCTAAAGTGTATGGTCAACCGTCTGGTCATCGTTATTGGCGGACCTTAAGCGTGCACGACCATTCTGGTCATGCTCAATCCAGGTTATGACTGGACCACGTCACGATTTTGTAACGTTGTGATAAAGCTACGGATTCGACATGGAAACTTTACAAAGTGGATGTGCAACCGCACCTTTGCGTTAAAAGAATCGGTGGACTACCACGCCGGCCCATCCTGCGTCGCAGCCGAATACCGCATCATCTACCCGGACCGGGAAGAGAACCCTTGTCTTGCGTTTACGCTCTTCCTCAAAAACTTTTTTTACTTCTGATTCTACACATTCGCTTTGTATAGACGCATCGGGAAGAACGAGGGGGAGTTTATCGCGCAGCCGGATCTGCTCATGGACCGTGTCGCAGATAATCAATAAAAGCGTCTGGCAAGCCGCAACCCTGCAGGAACTTCAACGGAAGCATTGGGTTTTGCTTCAGGGTGCGATGATCAAGAACACAGGGGCCAATATGCTGACAAGTCAGGCTAACGTTGATGAATAATGTTTCTAATAGTATCGCTCTGCTGAGGTCCGCTCCGCCGAGCTTCGCTCCGCTGAGCTTCGTTCCGCTGAGATCCGCGCCGCTGAGGTTCGCTCGGCGGAGATCCGCGCCGCTGAGGTCCGTCTCTTCGAGGTTCGCTTTGATGAGCTTCGCCGTGCGTAGATCCGCTCCGCTGAGCTTCGCTCCGCTGAGGTCTGCTTCTTCGAGGTCCGCTCTGAAGAGCTTCGCTGTGCGAAGATCCGCTCCGCTGAGCTTGGCTCCGCTGAGGTTCGCTCGCTGGAGGTCGGCTCCGGTAAGGTTCGCTCCGCTGAGCTTCGCTCCGCTGAGGCCCGCTCCGCTGAGGTCCGCTCCGCTGAAGCTTGCTCGGCGGAGATCCGCTTCGCTGAGGTCCGCTCCGCTGAGTTTCGCTCTGAAGAGCTTTGCTTCGCTGAGGTTCACTCCGATGAGCTTCACTCCGCTGAGGTCCGCTTCTTCGAGGTCCGCTCCACGGAGATTCGCTCTGAAGAGCTTTGCTTCGCTGAGGTTCACTCCGATGAGCTTCACTCCGCTGAGGTCCGCT